>NZ_JBFKMX010000071.1:0-18762 GCF_041629635.1 Pseudoalteromonas sp.
AACCGCGCTGACAGCAAAGGTAAAGAAACCGAAGTAGAGTTTAGTGATAAAGTAGATATTGGTTTATTTAGCGCTGACCCTGAGGATTTATCAGCTGACAACATCGTACTTTACTTACAAAAGCACAATATCAAATCGGGTGAAAACATTATCGAACTGAAAGTAAAAGAGTTACCAAAGTTCGCAGGTGTTGACCCATTTGTGAAGCTCATTGACCGCGATAGTGGGGATAATATTAAGAAGTTGTAATTGAAAAAAGTACGAATAAAAAAGCCGCTTTGTGAATATCACTTAGCGGCTTTCTTTTTTATTTTTGTGATTGTTGATAGTTATCAATAATGGCTTGTATAGGGTAACCATTAGGGTTCTCAATCCATGTACTATTATCAATGACTAAATCTAAGTCACCATCAGCATCCCTATCTTTTAAATCAATAGGTATTTGTTCGTTTTTAATAAGTACATGCTTATTTAACGTTGTGTAAGGTGGAGAGTTTGTTTCGTTGCTGTAAGATTGATAGATTAACAATGCAAGGTCGCTGTTTGGATCTATTGGGTAGTCAATACTGTAGAAATAAAAGAAGAGGTCATTATTTAAGAAGTCTTCAAGTTTGTTCACTTGTTTTTCGCCAAGTTCATTTAATGTTAAATGACTTTTGCCAGTTAATTTCCAATGTTTGTATGAATCAAGCGGTTTGCTACCAACAATAACAAACTCTTCAGCAATAATTTCTCGGTAGGGATCTTCGTCGATATTCTGTCTCGAAATGGTGTGGAATTCACCAAAGTTGATACTTTTTGAGAAATCATTATTAATCACTATTAGGCGTTCACTCGGTTTTACATCAAGCTCTTTATCTGAAAAGTGAAATACTAATTCGCTTATTCCATCCTCGTTAACATCATCGTATGCGAGCTCAATAAAGTTTGAAAAATCGACTTTTTCAAGAATGATATTTTTATTTTCTATAAGGTCGTTTTCAAAATATGTGAAATCAGATATTGAGATTGTGTAATCTGCGTAACCGTATAAATCATCATAGTCATTTTCAGGGTATGTCAAACCTAATAAAAAGCCGCTATTTGTAGCAGAAAAATAAAAACCTTTGCTATGGCCCAGTTCACTCTCACTGGGAAACTTGTTCTTTAGCTCAACGTTTTGGTTAGTATCATTATATTCAAAAAGCATGATGTTGCGTTGGCTGTCAACAGCAAGAAAATATGGCTTATCATTGTGATTAGCTAATAGATAGTTTGCATAGTTTCGATAAAGGTTTGTCGAAACTATTTGCTCAAAATAAGAATCTGCTCCCAGTGATAAATAAAAATAAAGAACGTAGTCAGAACCAGATTCATCCACACAGTAAAAATCATCAATACCATCATCATTAAAGTCGTGTTTGAATAACTTAATATTGTGTTCATCGCCTTTTAGGCATTTGTCTACGTCAATTGAAGACTTGTTTGTATTTAAGTGCTGTAAATTAGTGGCAGATTGTCTTATTGGCCAAATAGGTGCACTCTGAAAAGGCTGAATAGAGAAATCAAAAGTGTATTCTTCGTTGTTAAACGTAAAAATAGCTGAAATTTCTTCAGAATACCCATCACCTTGCGGCTTGTTCTCTTTTCCATTATCAGCTGTGTATTTTTTATGAGCAAAAAAACGTATGTGATTTGAAGCTAATGTTTCAATTTGATATTCAGGGTTTGATAGTGTGAGATTTGATGGCAGATTGTTTTCAGCGATATTTTCTATTTTAGTAATGACATCAATGTAACGCATTGAAATGCTATTAAACGGTAGTTCAAATGATACCGAGATTGGCTCTATCCCAAATGAGTTAATATTTTCAATAATTTTTTGACCAGCATTGTACACCTCTAGTTTTAGTTTATATGGTGTTTTTTCAGTATGTATTGGAAATTTGTAGGCTAAGTTAGAGTTATGACTGGCTATATCGTCGTTAAGGTATTGTAGTGTCAGATATGTTTCTAGTTGACTTGTATCAATATTGCTCAATTCAATTTCAAAATTAGCTTCTTGTAAACTCATAACAGGTTCATAAGCTTTAATGTTTATGTTACTAGCCGGAACTGTAAACTCTTGCACAGAATTAGCAGAGAGACCGCCACTATCTGTAGCGGTAATGCTAAGCTGATAAGTTATTTCCATCTCAGAATACGGAAATTGGTAAGTAAAGTTTGTGGTATTGCTAGTAACTAAAACCTCGCCGTTACTTGAAAGAGAAAATTCAGTGGATGCGAGGTTATTATCAGCATCATTGACGGAAGCTGAAAATTCAACGGTTTTTAAGTTAATCACCTCAACAACGTTAGTAATGCTTACAGTGGGGGCTTGATTAACAGGTTCTGATTTTTTTGGCTCTGAGCTGCCACATGCAGCTAACATTAGAATACTAAGAGACAGCATAAATATGCGGTTTATCATGATCAAATCCTTTGAATAAACATTTGGTCATTAAATCATCTTCAATTAAAATTTGATACCAATAAAGTGTAATCAGATTATTGTTTTTATAGATAAAATTAATATTTTAGTATCACTATTGCTCCAGCTAATTCTAGCTCAAGTAAGTTATTATTGTTCAAAAGTATTAAGTGTTTTAGAAATTCAAAATCAGTTTACTTAGGTGAAGTTATCCCGTAGTTTGGATTAACTTCGACTTTGAATATAAAGGGAAATTATGCGCTTTTTAATATGTTATCTGATGCTTGGTCTGGCATCGCTAAGTACGTTAGTTAAAGCAGAGCAAGTTGTTCTTAAAATTGATGATCAGCGGTTTGAGCAGCCACTGGAATTTAATGTGCAGTTGCCAAAAAGCTATTCGCAAAAACAAAACAAACGCTACGTGCTGATGTTTGACTTTCATCCTAATGCCAAAAGTTACGTAACTGGTATGCATGATTGGATGAGCCATAATGGTGAATGGCCATGGTTAGAAAGCATTATTGTTACCCCTGCATATGGTAACCCGGTAGCACGACTATTTGATGCAACAGGTAAAACAACGCCTTTACTCGATTTTTTTGAAACCCAATTGGTGCCAGAAATTGATAAACAATACCGTACTAATGGATTTCGCATTTTTAGTGGCTTTCGAGTGAATGGTTCGATTGTGCTTTCAAGCTTAGTGAATAAACCAAACTTGTTTAATGCACATATTGTGATTAGTCCTGAACTCACGCCAGAGCGAGTCAATATTTTAAAGGACTATGGTAAGAAATTAGCCAAGCTAAATGATAAACCGCGTTATTTACTGTTTACCCATGGCGAAACAATAAAAGAAGATCATCAACAGAAGCGATATTCACAATTAAAAGAAGAAATTAGTGCAAACGCACCCGTATCATTACAATGGCAATATCAAAACTTTGCTGAGCATTATTTTATGTCGCTGCCGGTGTTATCTACTGCATATGGCATAGAGCAGATCTTTGATGAGGTTCATAACGGCTTGGCACCTGAGTCAAAAATAGCAAGGCAAGGTGTGGATGCGATTGTTGCGCATTATAAGCGTCTATCAACTGAAAAGTTTGGCTTTGAAGTATCACCTAAATCTTCAATTAATGCGCTGGGGTTTCACTTGTTGGAAACGTCGCCTGAGCAAGCGATAAAGGTATTTAACCAGGCGTTAGCGCTTTATCCGCAAGATGCTTACGCTTATCACCACTTAGCCAAGGCTTATGCGCAAAGTCATAAATTGGTAAAAGCCATCGAGTTACAAGAAAAGGCAGTGAGCCTAGCGGCTAATATGCTCACTTGGCATAAAAAGCGACAGGCAAGTTATTTGGCTGAACTTAAGGCACAGCAGCAAGCACTATAAAAAGGTAATTATAAATGACGTATTTATGGAATAACGGTGAGGCTATCGAGCTCCCTATTGGCAAAGCAGTGTGTGTGGGGCGAAATTATGTTGCCCATGCAGAAGAACTCGGTAATGACGTACCTACAGAGCCGTTACTCTTTTTAAAACCTGCGAGCAGTATTGTAAATGCAGAAGGAGAAGTGGTGTTAGACCATAGCTTAGGTGAACACCATTATGAAGCGGAGCTGATGTTATTAATTGGTAAGCCGCTCAATAAGGGCAATATTGAAGACTATAAGTCTTGTATCGCTGGTTTAGGTGTAGGGCTTGATTTAACACTTAGAGATGAGCAAGCAAAACTTAAAGCCAAAGGGCATCCGTGGGAGCGCGCAAAAGCTTACGATCAAAGCTGTTTGGTGTCGCGCTTTTTACCGCTAACAGAGGGTGATTTAACACATAGTGAATTTTCGCTTTCGATAAATGATGAGCTTCGCCAATCTGGTGATACCCATTTGATGATATTTAAAATTGAACAGCTGCTTGCTGAAATTGTACAGTATTTTTCATTGCAACCTGGTGATCTAGTGCTCACTGGCACGCCACAAGGTGTTGGACGTTTAAATGCTGGCGATAGATTGGCTTTATCATTAAACAGCGAGTGCTTAGCTGAGTTTACAGTAGACTAGTACGTTTGCCATGCCAACACAAAAAGAACGATATCCGCCATCCGTGGCAGATATGGTTCGGGTTTAGTCTTTATTCGTCCATGCACTTGTTGACTTACTCTAACTCAAGGGTGACAACATTTTTGACGCCTTTTTTAAGTTCTACTTCGCCTGTCGCGAAGAATTTGTCGTTGAATGCGAACTTGATGTAATGCTTGCCGCTATTGATGATTTCGGTTTTCCTGTTTTGAATAAACTCGCCTTTAGTTGCCAGCGCATTACCAGTCATTTCGTACAGATAACCATTAGCTCGTTTTAGCTCACCACCTGAATCTTTGTGTTTTGATACAACATAGATTTCTGTTAGCCCAGTTTCGTTACTGTCATGTGTTACGTAAACAGCACCTGAATCACGCCCTTGTTTTGTTGGCTTATGAACGCGCACGTCCTCTTTTTGGTAGTTTTGCGTTACTGGTTTTGCTTCTGCGCCTAGCCAGTTTGCAATGGCACCAAAGCTTGATTCAACCTGTTTTGCCATACAGTTATGTTCGGCCATCTTGTTCAGTGTTTTCTTATCAGTGCGGCCATTTACCGACAGGCCATTGTCTGTTTGAAACTCAGCAATGGCATAAACTGTTTCTTGATCCCATGTCACATCATATACATCTTGATCTTCATACTTTTCACCGCGAAGGTAACCTAAACAGTTAAGTTGGCCACGAGCATTAGTTAAGTCCATTTTTTCAGGGTTCGTCATGCGACCACTAGGTACGCTCAGTGCGATTCGAGCAGGTTGCGTCTCGGTTTTGGCAACCGTTGAAGAGATTTGTGGTTTTGGCGCTGGTGGCGGTGTAGCCCCTGCAACGAGCGTATTGTTCGCATTATAGCGATAGTAAGTGTTTGGAACTCTATCTTCTAAGAAAGCAACAGCTTTGACTATGACTTCACGTAGCGCTTTTTCTTGAGGAGTATTTGCCCAGCCCTGAAGTCCACCTCCTACCATTGAGCTGCCAAAATTAGTTGCAGCTGCGCCAAAGTCAAAATCTTTGGTGCCACCCTCAACTGTGGTTGCAGCTAATATACGCGATGTACGCGTATCGATTATGCGTAAATCAATTGCCATATGTGAGCCAGAAAGGCCTGCACTGACGGAACTGATCATATCGCCCATAAAACCACTTGAACGTGTTTTCACACCTTTGTTTTTGTAATCAAACTCAGTGACCGCAGCGACAACTACGATTTCTGCACCTTCAATTTCACCATAGGCTGCTGCAGTGTGACTGCTCACTCTGCCTGATACAGCCAAGTCTTGCTCTGACAAAACAGCATCAAGCGCTTGTCGTTCTAACACAATAAAACGATTTGTTTTTACAAGTGCGGTAGTAAGTTGATCCGCCATACCGTCACCGATTTCTTTTCTCCACCAGTGAGAGTCGTTTGATTTATCGGTGAAGCGGGCAACGGCAATTCGTGCTTTCGGGCCATTGTAATCTTGTGCTTGCACTTCATTGATGTTTGGTTCTTTTTTTGACTCTTGCGAAGTAGACTGACAACCAGCCAAACCACTTATTACTAAACCCAATACAACAGTCGCTGTTAGTTTTTTATTTCTAAATGACATACCTTTTCCCTTTATCATTTAACGTTACAATTAAGGTCTTAATACCTCGAGCAAATACGCTAAAGCAGTTTAGGAAAAGCGAATATCACAGATGCGAAAAGAAGTTTAAAAAATGCGAAATACGCTATAAATAATTTTACTTATCGATTTACTTTATTGTTATTTAATGACTTTCTGTATTTTCTTGGGGACATGTTAGACTCATCTTTAAAGCATTTGGAAAAATAACTTGCCGAGCCAAATCCAACCTGAGATGCAATATCTGACAGCTCCATTGAAGTGGTTTCTAGTAAGTTTTTGGCTGTTTGTATGCGGTAACTACGTATTAACTCGTTAGGGCTCATGGCGCAGTATTTTTTGGTTTTAATTTGAAGGTTACGGGAACTCATTGAAAGCTTGTCTGCTAATTGCTCTGAGTTAAAACCGTCATTAAGTGCAAATTTTGTAATGGCGTTATGTAACGATGTTAACCATGGATCATGATTCTCATTGCTAGCTTGCGCAGCGGTCGAATGTTCAAACGACAACTTAGTTTGTTTCGCTAAGTTTCGACGTAATTTAATAAGGTTATCAAGTCGCGTATGTAAAATATCAATTGTGAATGGCTTGGCTATAAAATCATCTACCAGGTGTTCGAACGCTTGTTTCTTGGTTTGGTTAGTGTCAGACGCCGTCATTAGTACAAATGGAATATAATCCCACTCGTCAGTTTCTCTTATTTGCTTTAATAGATTTAATCCGCCGCTCAGTGGCATAGTTAAATCACTCAATATCAGATCTGGCTTCTTAGCTTCTATTTTTTGTATTGCCTCCAATCCGTTTAGTGCTGTGTCGATTTGAAAAAACTCGCCCAGAGCCGATGCAAGGTAATTATTTAATGAAACATTATCTTCTACTATCAGGATTCGCGCATCGATGTTAGCTTGTTGCGTACCTGGTTTTTCTATATCGCTGATAAAAGCCGGTATAGTCTCAAGTTCGATGCTCGCTGGCAGTGTGATTGAAATTGTAAAAACATCATTTTCACAGTGAAGTGAAATATCGCCCTGATGATGTGACACAATTCGATTTACTAAAAATAATCCTAATCCGGTACCAGACTCTGACTCATTGAAACGGGTAAATTTTTCTGTCGCAAGCGCCAACTGTTGTTGGTCTATCGATTGTGTTGAGTTACTTACCTGTAAAAGTATGTTGTCCTTGTTCCTATTGAGTACTACATTGATGTGCCCTTGTTTATCACAGTATTTAATCGCATTTGAAAGTACATTGCTTATAAGCGAAGCTGCGGTAGTTTTTGCCAGCAATAATGTAATATCTGGGGTAATATTCATTTTTACTTGAATATCTTTTTTCGCTATTTCATTCGCGAAGGCATGTAATGTGGTTGTTAGCTGATGCGATAGATTTTGAGCCGATTTAGGTAATTCACTGTAGTGATTAAATTCGCTGACATTGACCGCTTGGTCAACGAGTTGCGATAGTTGTTCAGCTTGTTGGGATGCAAGCGTTGTTAGCTGTTTTTGGTTCGCTGTCAGCGGGCTGTTTTTAAGCTCTTGTAGCGGTGCAACAATCAAAGTAAGTGGCGTTTTAAACTCATGAGAAATCGTCGCAAGCATCTGTTCTTTTGCACAGGCAAGATCTTCAGCGGCTATTCTTTTTTGCTCGGCTCTAGTTTGATTAATCTTTAGTGTCATAAAACGCAAAGTAATTAATGCAACTAAGCTCGCATAAATAAGGAATGCCCACCAAGTTAGCCATGGCGCCGGATTTAATTTCACTGAAGCTACTTGGTATACATCACTCCAATTACCATTTCGAGTACGGTACTTAAGTTGAAAGGTATACTGACCTGAGGGCAGGTTAGTGTAATTAGCGTAGCGTTTTGAATGAGATGTTTTTTGCCATTCATTATCGAAACCTGCAAGTTGGTAGGCGTATTCTAAGTGATTAGCTATACCTATGTGTAAAGCACTAAAACCAAATTCAATCGCATCTTGTTCATGGGACAAATTGAGTTTTGGCATGTAAGGGAGTGCCTGAGTAATTAGGGAGGATCCACTACTGAGTTTAGCGGTTTCGTTTGCAACTTTAAGATGTGTCAAAACAACTGGTTTTAACAACTCTGTGCTTTGAACAAGTCTTGGATTAATTATATTAAAGCCATTCACGCCACCAAAATACAACTTTTGCTGTGCCTTATGGCTTGAACCAAGTAAAAAAGCATTATCCTGCAAGCCATGTGATTTAGCATAGCTTCGAAATGCTAACTGCTCTAAATTGAGTACATTAATTCCTTTATTGGTACTTATCCAAAGTTCATTGTCTATTTCTTGAATGGCAAATACGTTATTGTTCGATAATCCTTGGCTTAAATCATAGTGAGAGATATCGCCTTGTGGTGTTATTTGATTGAGACCGTCAAGTGTACCTACCCATAAATTGCTTTGGTTATCTTGATGTAGAGCAGTGATCCAGTTGCCGGTAATGCCATACAATGGGTTGGTGTCTTTATTGATGACGTTGACTTCACCTGTCAGTAAGTTAACTTCATTTAGTCCGTTGCGCGTTGCTACCCAAAGGTGATCTTTAGTGTGCACTAAATCAAAAATAGTATTGTTACTAAGCTTGCCAAACTCAGTTTCGGTATTAAATTTTTGTATCACTTGATTGCTAGTAACATCGAACAGGTTAACGCCGTTATTGCCTCCTAACCAAATAAAACGAGAGTCTGTATGATGAGTGAGGGTGTAGACATAATTAGAGCTCAAGCCATCTTGCTCGGTATACGAAATAAACTGATTTTTATCGCGATCAAACTTAGTTAGCCCGCCACCATAAGTTCCAGCCCAAAGCACATCGTTGTGATTTAGCAGTGCGAAGACATTATTATTTGGCAAACTATTATTGTCGCCACTTTTATGCAGATAGCTGATAAAAGTTTTACCATTATCGGTTGATCTATTTAATCCGTTGCGGGTAGCGACCCAAAGATCACTATTTATAGTTGTAATGGCACGAGTGAAGTTGTGTGATAAGTCATTTGTGTCAGAAAGCTTTTTATGGTGGGAAAATGCATTACTCAGCTCACTTTTGATTGATACACCTTTGCCGTCAGTGCCAAAATATAAATTTTTGTTTGTATCAAAATAGGCAGAAAGAAGGTAGTTGGATTGTAAGCTGCCAGTTGCTTTATCAAAATGCTGGAACTGCTTAATCAGTTTGCCAAATTGGTCAACTTCAAATGCCCCTTTACCATAAGTTAATACAAAAAAACGTTTATTGGTTTGATAAAACCGGTAGACCCATACGGAAGAAAGCACATCAATAAGTTCCGTTTCTAGCTTCTCCTTTCGTTGGCTTATTGGAACTTGCTGTAACCCTTTACGAGAACCAAGCCATAGCGTGTTTTTTGTGACCGTGATCGCGGTTAGATTATGATTCGTTAATTTAGCGTTTAGAGCTGGGTGATAGTTTAGCTCGTCTGTCGCAAATGTATAGGATGCAATGCCTTGGGTTGTTGCTAACCAAGCTGTGTCATTGTGCACATAGATGTCTTTAATTGCAGCACTTTTATTAAGCTGAATCTTTTGAAATTGCTTGGTGTTGATATCTAGTAGTATTAAGTAACCACTTTCACTGCCAAATAAAATCAAGTTAGTTTGGACAACAGACGCGCTCCATATTTTGTCGTCTGGCCAATCAGTTTGGAGTTTAGTATTGAACGCCGTAAATGAATCGGTTTTATCATTATAGAGAGCAACCCCATCGGTTGTGGTTGTAAACCAGAGCTCGCTTTGCTGATCTTTAATGCAGTGAGATATCCAGTTAGCAGGCAAGTTATGATAGGGTGTTTGGCGATAATAATTTACAAACTCATAGCCATCAAAGCGCGATAATCCACCTTGAGTGCCCAGCCATAAAAAGCCATGCTTATCTTCCACCATACAATTAACACTGTTTTGTGGCAATCCATGTTGATTAGTGTAATGGGAGAAGGTATCGAGTGGAGCAGCATGTAATAGCACCGAAAATAAAACTAAAAGGCAAAAACAATAGCGGTGCAATATCATGATACTTCCTTGTTCATTAATCATCCAGCCGAAGAAGTATAACTAACTTATTGGGAAATATGTACTTCATTGTTGTGGCCCACTAGTTGTGCGCTGGTGCTAATAGAGGCAAGACGGCACTAAACAAAGCTGGTGTTTATTTGTCTGCAACAACAAGATAAGCAAGCTATTCGCTAATTTTAATGGTAAAAGACAGCGATAAACCTGATTTTTTCTGAATCGTATATTCTATAGACGTTGTAAGTATAAATGTGAGTGAAAGATGGTTTGCTATTTTATGCGAAATAATAATTAGGGGCGCTATATAAGACTTTACATTACCACCATTTGTCGCTTAGACGAGTGGCAGCAACACGGGCAAGCGTTAATACAGTTTATAGAGCAGTTATTGGAACTCGGTATAAATACCGTCGACCACGCTGATATTTATGGTCGGTATCAGTGAAAAATTATTTGGAGAGGCACTAACACCTGGGTTGCGTGAGCAATTACAAATTATCACAAAGTGCAGTATTAAACCTGTGTGGCAAGAAAATGGCTTTACAGGCAAAACTGCGCTCTATGATTCAAGCAAAGCAAATATTATTGCAACAACTGAGCAATCGTTACCTAATTTTAAAACTGATCGACTTGATTTGCTGCTGATCCATCGCCCTGATTATTTGATGAATGTAGATGAAGTGGCCAAAGTTTTTAGTGGACTGAAAAAAGAAGGAAAAGTGCTACACTTTGGCGTTACACAGTTTGAACTTTTGCAATCACGTTTTGACTTTAAATTAGTAACCAATCAAATTGAGATGTCACCGTTAAAAATGGGTGCGCTTGAAGATGGTACATTTAACTTATTCCAACAGCATCAAATATCATCAATGCTATGGTCGCCTCTTGCTGGTGGCGGATTATTTGCTTAAACTGAACAAGCACAACGAGTGCGAACTGCATTACAAAGTGCTGCCGAAGAAACTTGGTTAGACAGTATCGACCAAGCTGCTTATGCGTGGTTGCTTACGTTACATGTCAACCGAGTGTGATTTTAGGAACCGGAAAATTTGCACGTATTCAATCGGCAGTTGCGGCAAGCAAAGTGCGCTTGAGTCGTGATCAATGGCATCGCGTTTGGCAAGCATCAACAGGGCACAGTGTGCCATAGCCTGAGTTTGGATATGGCGTGCTGATTATTTTTAGACAGCATACTTTTAGCTAACGAAATAAAGGTGCTGTCAGGCACCCTTAGTTGTAGCAAATTGGGGTAATTTTAGTTTCAAGCAGTAATGTTGATTACTAGAGTTCAAAGTCCATAGCAAAGCCAACGTATACTTTTAGGTCGTCATCTGCATCTAAATCTGTTTGTGCAACACCGAAAGTGAAGCCGCCTTTGGTAATGCTTACACCGTAGTCAATGTAGCTGTCATCTTCACCAAACCATTCAGTAACTGTGTCGCCCATTGAGTTACCGATATGGAGTGTTAATTCGGTTTCTTTCAATATTTCAAAAGTGGCATTTAGTTCAACATAGAGCAAATCTTCTTCTGAGCTTGCACTTGATTGTGCATTACTCATATAGCTCACTTTACCTTCCAGCCAATTCCAGCTTAGGGCGCCATAAAGCTCGCCAAAGTCGATTGAGTCCACTGCATCTGGGTATGCGTAATATACATAACCAACATCGTAACCAAATTCCCCTATTTCGCCAGTAAAACCTGCGTAAAAATCGAGTTCGTAACCTGGTTTATCTCCACCAAAATCAACATTTGATGCCCACGTACCCGCATAAAACCCAGATTCATGGCTGTAATCAATACCACCAGATACTTGTGCGTTATCGCTGGTTTGCGTAACACCACGCCATAAGTAGTTTGAGGATACTGCTGCATTTGCTGTAACTTCTGCATAACTTGTTGCTGAGAAAAGGGCGATACTCGTAGCTATGAGAGTTGTGAGTAATTGTTTTTTCATAATATTTCCTAAAATTGTAGCGCTGAGTTAACTATCCATTAACAAAGTTTGTGCCTAAACTGAAAAGTTTAAGAATATCAAAGTACTAGTAGGAAATTATGAATTTAGCAAGATAAAGATGTGAAAAAAATGCACTAACACGGTGCGATAAAATTACAAGGTGCACAAAAACTGCGCACCTTGTTTTGCGATTAACCGAAAATGGTTCGCATCAGTGCGATGGTTTCATCAACGCCACGACCAGCTGCAACTTCTTTTACAATTGAATCTCGCATGTTTTTAATATGTTGTGGCATATCTTCTGCTGCTAACGCACGGTCAACTAATGCTTCCGCCGATTCTTTACCACGTTTGCGACCGATTGATTTCTCCGAGCTTGCGCGTTTGGGTTTATGAAGAGCTTTGTAAAAGTTTGAGTTTTCTTTAGCTTCATCACCATAATAAGCAAACCAACATGGTACTAATGCCTTGTATTGCCAAAGAAGTTGCTCTTCTTCAGCTTCTGGTGTTGCAGCAATAAACCAAGGTTGTTTATGAATTGCCATAACAATGTCGCGCCAGTAACGGTCAAAATCTTGGTTATTTAATCTTACAAGACCAAATGCTTGGCATAAAATATCAAGGCTTGTAGCGGTCACAGGTGTGAAAAAATCAGGTCGACGCATAGCCAGCAAACGTGTGGCTGGCGCAAGTGTGGCTTTTTCATTATCTACTGCTGCAAATGCAGTGATGTAACCGCGCACAAAGTCTAGGTAGTTTTCTAACGTGATCTCACCTTCAAGTGGAATATGATTAAGCGCTTCATTTAAGTCTGTACAGCTGGTGGTCATCACATTATGCAGTGCTTTTGCTGTTTTGGTTGACGCAAACCATTCAACATCAAATTGATAGACGCTTGGATCATGTTTTGCGGTGTGTTTACCTGCAAACGCTAGCTTGTCTTCTTCAATCATATCAACCAGAGAGATTTCACGAATACTGTCGATATGCTTAAGCAGTGCGATTTGTTCATCAAGTACGATACGCTCTTTATTTTGCTGAATTGAATCAAACACCACAGGCCATGGTGCAATACGTAGCGTTTTTATTTGGCTAATACTAATACCAGCTTCGAGTTGTTGCTGGATTTTCTTTAAAATTGGCAGCTGGTTTGGTTCAAGTAGATCAAAATTAATACGTTTGCTTACTACATCAATTAACTCATAACACCAACCAGCAAAATCTTCAGGATGGTTACTTACTTTTACCGCCATTAAGTTAAGGCTGACCTCAGGGATCAATTTCAAAATGTTTTGATAGATACCAGCTTCAACTTCTGAAAGTGGCATTTTCGATGGCGACGTAAGCAATTTTTTCATAATTAGTAAGTGACCCCAATATAATATTAACAATGTCCTGCAAAGCGTTACGCTGAGCGGGCTGTGGATCATACTGAGATCTAATTTTGATGCAATATTGACTTCTTAAATTTCACACCTGAGTAAACTAAAAACTTGAAGGTCATGAGTTTTATTTTTCCAAACGCCTTTTTCACGCATCACACCATCTAAATGAAAACCTAGTTTAGTAAAAAGTTTAGTTGACGCCGTGTTTTCTGGTAATACCTCAGCTTCAATTCGATTTAATGAGGCAATATGGGAAAACATCCATTTTGTCATGTTTGTAATGGCATTCGATGCGAAACCTTGTTGCCAGTAATCGGGGTGGATCTCGATGCTAATTTTCGCTGTACGCGTGATGAAATCATATTTGTAACCGCAGCTACCAACAATTTGCTGGCGCGTGTTGCACTTTATTAGCCAGCGATGCCCGTTACCTTGTCTGCGTATTAGTTCATCTTGATCAATAAATGTTTTTGCTTCTGCTAAGCTGCTCATTATTGGTAAATCGTAAAATTCGCACACTTCTGAGTTGGAAAAAAGCTGGTAAACAGCTTCGGCTTGCGCTTTTGTTTGTTGAACTAAGGTGAACTTGTCGGTTTTGATTTCAGGGAAGTTATCAATACTTAGTTGAATAAGGTGATGCCCCCACTTCTTATAGCGTTTCTGCTCTACAAGACCAAGATTTGTCAGTATTTTATGTGAAGCGGTATTAGCAACATCAACCTCACCAACAATATAAGAAAGGCCAAGCTGGTTAAATGCATACTCAAGTGCTGCGTGACTTGCTTCCATGCCCAACCCTTTGCCCCAATATTCTGGCAGCATACGATAGCCAATATCAGGTGCAGTCAACTCATGCTCATATTTTAAGCCACAAAATCCAATAACTTGGTTGTTTTCTTTTAGGATCAAGGCAAAGCGTGCATAACCAACTTCGCTATATTCTTTTAGCCAAATATTGCGAATAATATTTTCGGCATCACTTAGGGTGTTTACGCAGCCTGCGTCTCCTGTATAAAGAGTGACTTCTTCATTACTGCTAAATTTGAATACTTGCTCAGCATCTTCGATTGTGAATTGCCGCATCAGTAGTCGTGGTGTTTCGATTAATATGTTCATTTTCATTCCTGTTCTGTATTGTTATAAATCTTAGTTTTTGTAAAAAATGCATAACAGATACAGTTTCTGAATTTTATTAGGGTACAGATGCCACATTTTAAATATCGCCAACTGACAGATTATTACCATCAGCTTATTTCTTCGGGTGAGTACGTTAGTGGAGACAAGTTGCCATCTGTAAGAGTTTTGAGCAAACAACATAATGTGTCGATTACTACCGCGACCAAGGTGTTAACTGAATTAGAATTGGCTGGATTAGTAACAGCGAAAGCAAAATCGGGCTATTTCGTTACAAAACAAAATAGTGATTTACTGTTTGGTTTCGGTGACAAGGTGATTAATAAACGTGACTTAAATGCACTATCGCTTGCTGAGTCGGTTCAATATTCATTCAATGATGAGTCTATTTTACCTTTGTCGTGTACAGGTCCCTCAACGGTGCTGGATAATGAAGCGACTCTTAATAAATTTTATCGAAAAGCATTTTCAAAAAGACCTTTTCGGTTGCAGCAGGACAATTTTGAGTTGGGGTTACCAGAACTACGTTATGCTCTGGCGAAGCATTTAGAATTTAGCCCTGAGTTACAATTTAGCGAAAATATTTTAATCACGCATGGGCGCAGCGATGCACTAAATCTAGCACTGGTTTCACTAGGCTTACTAAATAAAAAGGTTGCAATTGAAGCGCCTTGCTCATTTTTTATTAATGCCAATTTGCAACAGTTGCAAATCGAAACCGTAGCTGTACCAATGCAGGCAGAATATACAAAAGAGATAGCAATGCTCGATGAGGCGTTTCTCTCAGAGCCATTCAGCGCTTATATTTTTAATCCAAACTTTAATGACCCAACTGGTCGATTACTGAGTGATGAAAATAAACAATCGTTAATAATTTGGGCGCAATCGCGCAATGTAATTTTAATCGAGTACGATAGGGGCGAGCTGTATTTTTCTGGGCAGCGTCCAAAATCGATTTTGCACCTATTACAAAGTCATCATAAAACACCCGCAATTAGTATTGGTGACTTTTCTGATACCGTAAGTTTTAGCTTTTCACTCGGTTACATGGTGTGTCATCAATGTGTCGATATGTGTGCTTTTACCAAACATATAACCGTCGAAAAACCGGATATGGTAACTCAAATGATGTTAATTGAAATGATCACGTCATTGGAATATCGCAAACTCTTAGCAAGACTGCGTAAACAAATGTGGCTGCAATACTGTTTAACAAATGCTTTGTTAAAACCGCTTTATCCCTATTTGAGTGTAGCGGTTGTAAAAGGAGGGCCTTGTATTTGGTTAAAACTACCTTGTGGAAAAAGTTCTGAATTCCTATTTCAACGTTTAATCAAGCGCAATGTTGCGATAGCCCCTGGAAAAATGTTTTTAGCCAATGATGAATTTGAAAACTATTTTCGTATTACCTTCGCGTTGCCGTGGGAGCCAAGAATGGTTGAAGGGTTAAAGGTGCTGGTTGAAGAAACTTTATTATTTTTAGCAGGCTAGGTTTTAAGTTTACTGGGTCTTAGCTATAGTAGCCTTAGATGAAAACAAAGGGACAAACAATGAAAACGTATACAAAGGTTATTGGATTTCTATTACTGGGTATTGTTGCATTAATAGTGGCATTGCCGTTTATTATCCCTGTTGATTATATCTTTCAACAAGTAAGGCTCTCTGTTGAACAAACAACAGGGCGTACTCTTGAGATTAAAGGTGAGAAAAGCCTCTCTGTATTCCCGCAATTAAAGCTTGAACTTAATGATGTTGCATTCTCAAATTTTAAACAGGGCTCGCAGCCAAATATGGCATCAATGGACCAACTTGCCATTCATATTCCCTATCTTTCAGTGCTTACAGGTGATATCAAACTGGAAAAGTTTGTTATTAGAAACCCAAAGATTTTACTAGAGAAAATGTCAAATGGAGATGTGAATTGGCAACTGGTTAAGACTACCGGTGCTCAAGATAAAAACTCAGTGCCTTCTCAGCAAGGTACTTCGCAAGGGTTGCCTGAAGGACTTGATATTCAATTAGGTGAAGTCGCAATTTATGGCGGTAGCTTTGCATTTATCGATCATCAAAATAATACATCGCATAAAGTAACAGATTTAGATTTAGCTATTCAATTACCATCGCTTAAAAAAGATCTGGCAGTTAAAGGTGCAGTTACTTACATGGCTGAGAAGTTTGAATTAGATATCACACTTAACACACCTGAAAAGCTTCTTTTAGGGCAAGATTTTACATTGAAAACCGCATTAGATTCACGTTTGGTGGCACTTACCTTTGATGGGCTAGTAGCAAAACAGATGAGCGACTTCAGTGGCACATTAAATATGGCAGGTGACTCGGTAAAAGAACTTGCTAAGTGGCAAAATCAGACACTCACTATGAAAGATAATGCATTTAATAAATTTTCAATTGCATCGGAAGTGCGTTTTGCCGAACAAGAATTTAATTTATCTAAGTTAGATGCCAGTTTAGACGAGCTATCTATTAAAGGTACGGCAAAGGTAGCGTTAACAAATATCCCTAAGATTACTGCTAATGTTGATTTAGGTATGTTGAATATTAATCCTTACTTACCTGAGTCAATTGATGTGCAAGAAGAGTCAACAGAGCAAACTACTGAAGCAGCAAACAAACCGCAACCTATCGTATGGGATGACAGTGAAATCGATTTATCGGCGCTTAATAGTGTAAATGCTGATATCAAAATCGCGGCGACAGGCTTTCAGTTTAAAGACATTAAACTTGGTGAAACTAAGTTATCACTAAAACTTAATAATGGTACGGCACAGCTTGGCCTAGACAAGTTTAAAGCATACGAAGGCGATGGAATAGGGCAGATTGTATTGGTTGCTAAACGTGCACCATATAAAATGAATACTTCAATTTCATTTGAAGGTATTCAGGCAGAACCTTTACTTACCGATGCCGTTGGCTTTGACAAGTTAATGGGTAAAGGTGAGCTTACACTCGCGCTTAACACCCAAGGTCAGTCTCAAAAAGAGTTTATTGATACATTGCATGGCTCAATTGGTTTTGGTTTTAAAGATGGTGCCGTCAAAGGTGCTAATATCGCAGCTATGGTTCGCAGTGCTGAGCAACTCATCAATGGTGGAGGCTTAGATGCAAAAGGATTAGAAAAAGGTTTTGATAATGCAGAAAAAACCGACTTCTCAGCGCTTACAGGTAACTTCCAATTTGTTGATGGTGTTAGTAAACAAAATGAGTTATCGCTTAAAAGTCCGTTAATTCGCGTTACTGGTGATGGCGATATTGATCTCCCTGCTACTAAGCTGAACTATCGTTTAGTGACAGGCGTTGTTGATTCAATCGAAGGGCAAGGCACGCAAGATCAAAGTACCGGTTTTAAAATTCCAATTCGATTAAAAGGGCCATTTCATGATGTACAGGTAAAACCTGACATTGGCGATGTGGCGAAAGATAAAGCAAAGGATAAAATTAAAGATAAGTTGAAAAGCCTGTTTAATTAACCCCTTTATTAAGGCTTTGCAAATAACTTTAGTTTGCAAAGCCTCCCCTCTTGATATTGAAACTTTTATCCCCACTTCATATTCCAGTAACAGAGAAAGTGTTGTATGTTTTTTGAACTCTTTGTTATTGCAAGGCTTTTTTTATCATTGGTTTAAGCATTAAATTAATTAAAAAATAACCTACCACTTATCCATGTTTGCTGGTACAATTGCCCGCCCTTGAGCTGTCGATGACACGCTTAATGGTGAACAAATAAACGTTTAGGTCGTGAATTTGTATGAATTTACGGCAAATTTTAACTACACCGGAGCATATAAAATGATCCAAATGCAAACTCAGCTGGACGTTGCTGATAACAGCGGCGCTCGCAAAGTGCAGTGTATTAAAGTCCTTGGCGGTTCGCACCGTCGCTACGCAGCGATTGGCGATATCATCAAAGTTTCTGTTAAAGAAGCAATTCCTCGCGGTAAAGTGAAGAAAGGTGATGTTAAAAACGCAGTAGTTGTGCGTACTAAAAAAGGCGTTCGTCGTCCAGACGGCTCTTTAATCCGTTTCGATAGCAATGCGGCTGTTATCTTAAATGATAACCTACAGCCAATTGGTACTCGT
>NZ_JBFKMX010000072.1:0-18520 GCF_041629635.1 Pseudoalteromonas sp.
CATGTCGTAACCATCAGATGTTGCGCCGTAACCTACAATCTCACCGTAAATTTTCGCGCCACGCGCTAATGCGTGCTCTAACTCTTCAACAACAACGATACCGCCACCGCCAGAGATAACAAAACCATCGCGGTTTGCATCGTAAGTACGTGAAGCAAGTTCAGGCGTTTCATTATATTTAGTTGATAATGCACCCATCGCATCAAATTCCATTGCAAGCGTCCAGTGAAGTTCTTCACCGCCACCAGCAAATACAACATCTTGTTTACCAAGTTGGATTTGTTCTACCGCATGACCAATACAGTGAGCCGATGTTGCACACGCTGAACTGATTGAGTAGTTAACACCTTTAATTTTGAATGGTGTTGCTAAACATGCTGACGTCGTTGAGGCCATTGTACGAGGAACCATATAAGGACCTACGCGCTTAACACCTTTTTCGCGAAGAATGTCAGCTGCTTCAACTTGGTTTTTAGATGAACCACCGCCTGAACCAACAATAATACCTGTACGCGGGTTAGACACTTGATCTTCAGATAGGCCTGAATCATCAATCGCCTGTTGCATTGAAATGTATGAGTATGCTGCTGCATCACCCATAAAACGCATTGCTTTGCGGTCTACGTGCTCTTTTGGATCAAGGTCAATGCTACCACATACGTTTGAACGTAATTTTAGGTCTGCAAATTCTTGGTTGAATGTAATGCCTGAACGACCTGCTTTTAATGATTCAAGTACTTCTTCTTGATTATTACCGATACTTGAAACAATACCGATACCCGTAATTACGGCTCTTTTCATGGATAAACCTTTTCTACAAAGTAAATTGTGCTCTATTCTACGTGTTATTTACAAAAAACTGGTCTAATCTCAGCGTACACGTGTTTCGAATTTACAGTATTTTAACCTTAACTGCCAAATTTATAAGCTTAATTTGTTCTAAATCAAGTTTAACCGTCCCCCTATATCTCGTACAATAGCGCCAGGTTAAGTTTGTTTTAAATAATTATGATCCGCCACGCAAAAATTGAGTTTAATGAATCAGGAACACCAGTCGCACAAGACTTTGATGATGTTTACTTTTCAAACGATAACGGCTTATTAGAGTCAGATTACGTATTTTTTCAGCAAAACAATATTGCTACGCGTTGGCAAAATCACCCGAGAAGGCATTTTGTAATAGCTGAAACAGGGTTTGGCACTGGCCTTAATTTTTTAAATACGTGGCAGCGTTTTAATCAAGATGACGATAAATCTGTTGAACAACTTCACTTTATTAGCTTTGAAAAATTCCCTTTAGAACAAACAGCATTACAACAGGCGCTTGCAGCCTGGCCTGAGCTTACAGAGTTAAGCGAACAACTTATCGCAAAATACCCTGTCGCCATGGCAGGTTGCCACCGTTTAGAGTTTGAGCAAGGGCGCGTTATTTTAGATTTATGGTTTGGCGATATTCAAGATACGCTACCACAACTTTGTTACAGTGAATCCGGCATTGTTGATGCGTGGTATCTCGATGGGTTTGCGCCAAGTAAAAACCCCGACATGTGGCAACAATCCCTTTTTGATGGTATGGCTAATTTAGGCCGAGAAAACTGTACGTTTGCAACCTTTACCGCGGCAGGGTTTGTGCGCCGCGGCCTGAGCGATGCAGGTTTTTCCACCAAAAAAGTAAAAGGATATGGTCGTAAACGCGAAATGGTTGTAGGCACTTTAGACATCGCGAATCAATTCACCACCCAACCTGCATATTTTAAGCGTGAGCCACAACAACTTAATAAAGTAGCGATTATTGGCGGTGGTATAGCATCGGCAACTCTTGCCTATAGTTTTTCAAAACGCGGTATTGCTACTCATATTTTTTGTAAAGACGATACTTTTGCACAAGGTGCCTCTCATAACCATCAAGGGGCGGTCTATCCAAACCTTCAAGCCGACTTTAACAGTAGCAGTGAATTTTTTGCTCACAGTTTTTATTACGCAAAAAGGCTTTATCAGCAAATTAATGATGAAGGCTTCCACTACCCCCATGATTGGTGCGGCGTTTTACTGCATGGCGTTACTGACAACAAAGTTGAAATTCAAACCCGCCTTGCGCAAAAAGGCAATTGGCCAACATCGCTTATCCGTGGTGTAAACGAAGATGAAGCAAATCAAATTACAGGTATAAAAGCTAACTACTCAGGCTTATTTATTGAACCGGCTGGTTGGGTTACCCCCCCAGCATTGGTAAATGCACTTTTCGATGCGGGTCGGAGCAAAGCCAATCAGCAAGTGCATTTTAATAGCGAGGTATGTGACATTGTAAGAACGCAAACCGGTTATCAATTACGTGATGAGAATCAGGAGTTTCTGGGCGAGTTTAGTCATGTATTTATCACCTGTGGCGAATTAACAACGCGTTTTTCACAAATGCAATCTCTGCCGTTTAAGCCTGTACGTGGTCAAGTAAGCAGTGTTGCGACAAATGAATTATCTTCACAACTTAACACCGTATTGTGCCATAAAGGGTATTTTACACCGCAGCTCGACAACACCCATTGCATGGGAGCGACTTTTGAAAAACAAAGTATGAGCCGTGAAATTAGTGAGGAAGATAACCTTATAAACTTAAAACAACTCACGTCGTTTTACCCTGAGCAACTCGGTATTACTGCCAAATCAATATTAGATGCCAAAGCGGCTATTCGCTGTACTACGCCAGATCATCAACCGATTGTAGGTGAAGCTGTGTGTGAAGCAACACTAATTGATAATTTCGCACCGCTCAGAAAAGGACAGCAGTTCGGTTTTGGTGAAGTGGTGAACCCGCATCAAGGCTTATACGTTTTTTCAGGCTTAGGTGCGCGAGGTTTATGTACCGCACCACTTGCGGCGGAAATGTTAGTGGCTGAACTTTGCGATGAACCATTACCCGTGCCAATTCATATAAGTGAAATGCTACACCCTAACCGCTTTATAATTCGCGACTTAAAACGTAATAAACGCTAAAAAAATAGCCGCATCCTGCTAGGAGATGCGGCTATTGGTTTTTACCTAATTTAATACGTGATTAATTTTGAAAGTATCAAATAGGTATTCATTAACTTCTGGGAAATTAACGACAACCTGGTGTATTGAAATCCACAACTATTGAAGCGCCATTCGCTGTGCCTGACACTTTTACATAACCCCAATAAGCACTTTGGTTTGTGATGTAAATACATTCGCCATTGCCCACATTTTGTGATGACGCATCTACATTACCAGCACTTGGCCAACCACCATTACGGTATTCAAGATTGATATCACCTGAACCATTTGATGTTGTAATTGCCACACTTGTTGCACCACTGACATCAGCAATACTCAACCAAATTGGCTCCTGCTCAGCAAGGCACATCACATCACCATCGTATAAGCGACCACCGCCACTTGGCCCTTCTGTTGCACAGGCATTTGGTACATTAAAACCACCACCAGAGCGAACAGTGTAATTTGCTTTAACTTGTGTATCAAAATTAGCGTAACCATAAACCATTACATGGTAAGTGCCAGCTTGTGGTTTTTCGATAGTACAGCGCTCGCTATTACCACCTACATATGGACGACAATCATAGCTTGTAAGCGTAGGCGCGTCGCCAAACTTAACGTATAAATCACCATCTCCAGAGCCACCGTTTAGGGTGATTTCAAAGTCACTTGTATTTGCTGGAACATTTATCACAAAGCGTTTTTCATCGCCCGTATTACCCGTTACTTGCTGCGCCACACCATTTTGTAATTCATTACCCACTGGCGGCTCGTTACCTGTTACTGTTGCGGTTGTTGATTCACTTGCGCTCAGGCCTTCTGGGTCAGTTACCGTTAACGTCACCGCATAATCCCCTGCTACCGCATAGCTGTGCGTAGGACTTGCTTCTGAACTTGTAGTGCCGTCACCAAAATTCCAGTTGTATGATGCAATCGTTGATTCATTATCATATGAGCCATTACTCGAGAATGAGATCAACTCACCTTCAGCAGCACTATAAGGACCATTAATCATTGCAACTGGAGCAGTATTTTGTGGTGGGTTTGTACCGCCGCCATTGGCTAATTCTTGAGTCCACTGAGTGAACTCATTACCATAATTAGTAGCCCATGTATTTATACGCGCTTTATATGCAGCCCAGTCACCCGAACGCGTAGCAGCTAACATTTGATTTAGCTCATCGCGGTGACGTTCAAACATAAAACGAACCGCTAAATAACCCCAGCGGTAAATACGATCTTGATCAAAACCATCATAAGTTGTTTCAAATACAGTGCCTAAGCTGAAAGTTGAGCCATCTTTAATCGTGTCGATAGCAGCTTGGTTATCATTTTCATTGGCAATGTATTCAGCGACACCTTCACTCCACCATACAATTGCTTCAGTTGGTGCATTAAAGCCACCATATAAATCAAAGCGACCGTCAAGATAATGCACATACTCATGCTCTAAATTCCAAACGTAATGATCTGGGTTAGCATAGCTTGCTTCGTATGCGACAAAGTTTGGAATATTACCCGGTGTTGAAGGATTCCCTTCTAAATACATACCACCATTATTTGTATCAATACCAAAAATAACACCTGCATATTTACCGTAGTCGTTACTTGAGTCAAAAATATTCACTTGTAATTGACTATTCACATCATCTGCAACAGGCGTGTTATTAGTTTGTAATTGACCATGGAAATACGTTTCTTCGTAACCCATTTTGCTACAAGCAGCTTGATGCTGCGCGCTAGTCATATTTTGTGAGCGGATTTTAATTGTGCTACTACACGTGTATGTTTGAGAAAGCACTTGAGATTCTAACTGCGATTCAAAGCCGCAAATATTATAATCACTACAATTGCCATGGTACGAAGCAGTATCTGCAGCTCCTAACCAAACTGAATCACCGTAACCATACATTTGATAATCTGTGAAAATCCGATTTAATGCAGCATCAACACCCGATTGAATAGTACCTGGATATAGTTTTAAACGGCCTAATTCACGTGCGGCATTGGCAATCATATATTCAGCATCTGAATCAATCATGTAAGTGCTTGTGGTAAATTTAGCAAGCGCACTTACTAAATCGTTAGCCGAGCCTATTTTATTTTTAAATTCAGTATTCCATTGGCCGCGAAATAAAATCGTAAATACGCCGTTTACTGCACTGCGCATATTCCACTTAGCTGCATAACTTGCATTCCAGCGGTTTAACCATTCAACAACTACCGGCAGATATATATCTTGCTGCTCAGAGCTGTCCATTGTGATTAATACTTCAGAAAGTGTTTTACCGTGAGCATCGTTATCGTCATAAAAATGACTGTTGTTAACAAACGCGTCAATAGCGCCTTTTACCGCAGGCTTTACCCAAGATGCAAAGGTTACTTGGTCGTTATAAAACTCCACATAGTAACCAGCGCGTAAATATAAAAATAACGCCTCAATGTCATTATCACCACCACCTTGATAGCTCTGAGCAAGGCCTTTCACATGGTTAGCTACAGCGTACATATTATTTGAATCATAAGCCGCTTTTTGAACGTCGCTTGTTGCACTAAATAACTCATTAACGCAGTTAGATCCCTGCGACTTAATTTCATTGATAAGTTGAGTAGAATTAGTGGTTGCAAGCGCATTAACGTTACAAGTCGCAGCTAGTGTTTGTTGTATGTTTTTAACATTTACAGTGTGTAAATCATGTTTCGCATGATCATATGGTTGATTTAATTGCTGTGTGGTTACTGCTGTTGGCGCATTATCCATGCGCTTAAATTCAACACCATGATGGTGTACCTTAGGCTGATTTTGTGATGTAGGCGCGCTGGTAGCAAACGCACTTTGACCATAACTTAAAGTCGCAAGCACAAACGCCAATTTAGTTAATTTCATTGTTATTTTTCCAGTTGTTGTTGTCATAGTATTCGATAAATCACTATCGAATTTCGTTGCTAAACGATATATTGAACACTAAAAACATGAATTCAATATAATGTATACAATATATTAACTTTTGTTTTGAATATAGGGGCAATTGAATATTTTTTTAAAACGATTATTTTTCAAATGCTTATTGGTTTTGAAATAATAAAATGGTAATGCTTTTTTGCTGTTTTGAAATGTATTAAGCATGAAAGTGCATTGGCAAATTGATTCATTGCACAAAAAACAATAATAAATCAGAAATTCATTGCCCTAGCGCAAAGCGATATATTGGATACACGCTAAACTAATTGTACTGAATGCTTAAAAAGTAGATTAACATGATAAAAACAATTGCTGACTTAATGACGCGTAACGTGCTTTCGATTGAACTGGAAAGCAACATGATGGATGTGCACCAAATGATGAAAGAACATAATATTCGCCATATTCCCGTATTAGCCAGTGGCTGCTTTTTTGGTATGGTTACACAAAAAAGCATTTTAGCTAAAACAATGTATTTGCTAGACAAATATGGTGTAAATGCGTTACAAAGAAGAGAAAAACAAGTACCTGTTTCAGAGCTCGTTGATAAAGATGTTGTTTTTGCCAACGAAACCATGCCACTAGCAGAAGCTGCACGGTTTTTCTTAAACAACCGACACGGCTGTTTGCCAGTAGTAGATGACAACAATCAGTTGCAAGGAATTGTTACCTCTTCTGATTTCGTTAGACTATCCTTATTATTATTAGAAAGTTAACCCTTCAAGGGTAATCAGGAGTTCTTACATGAAGAAGTTGTTTTGCAGTATCGTACTAGGCGCTTTAATGAGTCTAAGTCATATAGCGATTGCAAATATTGACGACGTACCCCTTCCCAACGACTTTCAAGTACGCATGTCACTTGAAGATGATTATCCGATGATTATCAGTGGTTTTGTCAAACAAGATATAGATATTGTGATGCAGTTTTATCGTGATACATTAGGTGAGCCCCAAACAGTGACCGAAGATATTGGTCGCTATACATATTTTTACACCATCTCTGGTAAAAAGGTAAAGATTGGGTTTTATCAGCAAGAAAGTTGGTGTGAAATCAGCATAATGATGACGGAATAACACCGCCATCATGGTATAACGGTTTAAAACACCTAATCTGACAAAAGCCTTTTAAACCTTTTCAATTTGAATCACAACGCGGCGGTTTTTACCACGGCCAATAATGGTGTTATTGGTTGCCACGTGGCGTCTTTCACCAAACCCTTGTGTCATAATTTTTTCAGCAGCAATACCTTTTTCTGTCATGTACGTTTTAATTGCTTGCGCACGCTTTTCTGACAGTTGTTGGTTAATATAACGGCCACCGTATGAATCGGTATAGGCAGTGATCACCACTGAATCAATAGTGGGATCGTTCTCCAAATATAAGCCTATCTTTTCTAAGCGCTTTTTTGAATCTCGAGTCAATTCGCTACTATTGGATTCATATCGCATGACAGTATACGCAATATCATCGAAGCTAAATGGTAGTAAACCATCGCGACACTCTAAAAAATTTAAATACTGATTACGAAAATTAACCGCTGACAATTCCACTTTTATTTTATCTTGGTTATTGTGCCAATCTTGATAATAAAATGTTGGCACATTACCTTTTTCAAGCTCAGTCAATAATAGCCAAGAGGCTTTTGAATCCAACTCTGTATCAAATTGCTTTAACAAATTTGCGTCAAATAAACTGCGTGCAGGGTTACCTGCTTTCCAAACTGGCGGTACCGAAAGCACGTCTGCAACATTATATCCTTCTGGCCTAATCAACATATCTAGCGTGAAATGAAGCGGTTTGTCTTTGCTTGCAGTGGACAAAAATTTGGCTTTACCAAAGCGTGGAATATCATGCTCTAACTGACAACTTAAACGTGAGCTCTCTGGTGTATTCCACTTTGCATTACTTGCAACAGCACCATAACTGCGAAGCGCTGCCTGCGAAGAAAAAACAGCACTTAGCGAAAGACCAACGCATAAGCACTGAACTATTTTTTTATATTGCACTTAGGTCTCCTAAGTTCGATAAACGCATGGTTAAACACAACAACTGCTGTAACAAGCAACAGCTAATAATTTTAAGCAATAAATATACCTAAATAAGGTGTTAGTTCATAAAATTTTACTGGTCAGTATCAACCTAATTTTGCCATAATACGCGGCCTTATTAAGCACTGAAAGTAAGTATATGTCTCAAGCTGAAGCTCAAACAACTTTATTTGCCAAGCGTTTTCGCGGTTTCTTTCCTGTAGTTATCGACGTTGAGACGGCAGGCTTTAATAATAAAACCGATGCATTATTAGAAATTGCTGTGAGCTTGCTAAAAATGGACGACCAAGGTGAGCTCAGCATCGGCAAAACTCTTCACTTTCATGTTGAACCCTTTGATGGTGCAAACATAGAACGTTCGGCAATTGAATTTAATGGCATCGACCCATTTTCCCCACTTCGTGGCGCCGTAAAAGAAGATGTTGCTATTAAAGAAATTTGCAAAGCAGTGCGCAAAGCACAAAAAGAAGCAGGTTGCCAACGCAGTGTTGTTGTTGCACATAACGCTGCATTTGATCACGGTTTTTTAAATGCCGCAATTGAGCGCAATAACATTAAACGCACACCGTTTCACCCATTCGTAAGTTTTGATACAACAACTTTAGCAGGTTTAGCAGTAGGCCAAACGGTGCTTGCAAAAGCATGTCGCGCCGCAGGCATTGATTTTGATAATAGCCAAGCACATAGCGCGTTATACGATACCGAGCGCACCGCTGAGCTTTACTGTTACATTGTGAATAAATGGCAAGCCTTAGGCGGTTGGCCGATGCCTGAAATCGAAGAAAACGATTAAAAACCCAGCACATAACCTAGATAAGACCACTTAATTGTGGTTTTTTCTTGTTTAACGCGAAAACTAAGCGTTATAATCTATGCAACTGAGTATGATTCAGATGAAACAAATTCAGGGGCTGATTAGGATTCGACGGGATTCATGAAGCCTAAGGTGCATGTCGAGGTGCGGCTGGCCTCGTAAAAAAGCCGTATTTAAAGTAATCGCAAACGACGATTCTTACGCTCTAGCGGCTTAATTCCCGCTAGCACTTCACTCACGTATTCTTGTGGACTGAGATTCGAAGTGTCACCCTACACAAGATCGCTACGGAAACCCTGGCCGGGGTTGAAGGGCTAAATTGAAGCGGCCTCGCCTTTACTTATCGTGTTCGTCCGAGATTTAAAGGTTAACCAAAAGACGATACTAAACATGTAGGACCGAAGGTCGACGCTTTTCGGACGGGGGTTCAAATCCCCCCAGCTCCACCAATAGCACAGACAAAGCCGCTTTTTAGCGGCTTTTCTTTTGCCTAAAATTCGCCACAGATATTAAATATCAACAACTTAGATTTTTAACTGACAATTCCAATCAATATATAAAGTAGTACCACCAAAATGAATAAGAGCGAGTACTACATATAAAATGTAATAAGCCATAGTCCAATATAATAACCACATAAAAACTGACTTAATATCATTTTATTAATCAAGCGCTGTCTATTATTTCGGACTTACCAAGACTGGTATAAAACCCAATAATTGAAATACCTGAAAGTAATCAACTATATTCTTTGTACCACTGGATGTACCAAACACATTTTAAATTTCTTAGTGGGAATTAAAGTCGTATTTTATTCTTTGTGAATTTAGCGCGGCTTGCTTTACTCATCTAACTTATTCATAAAAAAAAGCCTGTGAGATACACAGGCTTTTTGTTGCTTTTAAAATTTAAGCGGAGGCTTAAAAGAAATAAATCGCTATATCGACGGCAATTAAAATAATAATCACCCACTCTAAAAACGCAGAGTGCTTGTGGTTTTGCTCAGTACTTAGCATGTCGACCAAGTTGTGAATGGTGTCGAGCTTTTTTTGCAAAATATGTATACGTGGCAATAAATCTAAATATTTGCTGAGTTGCTGATAAACCCCTTCTAAATTTGGGTTATCCCAAAAGAACTCGGGGGTATCTAGCAAATTAAAGTGCAAATTAATATCGGTACTGGTTTTAAACAGCGTACCACGCAACTTTGCTAATTCTTTTCGTGTTAAAGGCACCTTACCAGTTTGTGCAAGCTGCTGAGATAAATACGCATTTTCACTAATTACCGCTTGTGCTTGCTCTTCAAAAAACTCTAACTTAGCCGACTGCGCAAGTGCATGACTAAGTGCCAATTTGGTCATATCATCTGAGTTATCTAAAAATAGGCAATCATTTTTAATATGAAAGTCACCATTTTCACCCTCTCGGTAAATATAGTGATCGATGCTCGGGCGTTTTTCAGGTGAGATAATTAACTCATCAATTTGCGCAATCAGTTGTTCAAGCTCAGCTTGATTAAAGTCCCAACACACTAACACTGCATAATCAAACAGCCAGGCTTGTTTGCTATTAATGCATATACCATAAGCATCGCGTACTTTTATAGCGTCAAGCTGTTGATGTAACTTTATATCTGCTTTTTCTTTATTAATAGAGTGACCTAAAAAGCTGATAATAAGGCGATGTTCATTTGTGACAGTGTCACTCATTTAGTAGCTCCAATGAAGCGTTTAAGATTTGTGCCAAACTATTTATGGCAATATTTTCTAGTGCGTTTATAGCTGTAAATGAACAAAATATAAATTAATTGTAGTCTAATATTGCCAACATTATTCTTGTCGATACGACAAAAATTTTATGTTGGACTTCCCCCCCCTATTCCCTTTAAATGCGCGCACTTTTTGGTCTTATGGCCGATTTATTTTTTAAGGGTAGAAATGAAAGAAACCACTGCAATTGAACATGTTCGTGCAAGCTACAATGTACCTCATTGGAGCCAAGGTTATTATGGAATTAATGATCAAGGCGAAATTACTGTGTCACCAAATATGGCAAAGCCAACGCATGCAGTAAGTTTGTCTAAAATTGCCGAACAAATTCAACAGCAAGGGTTGTCGTTACCAGCGCTTGTGCGATTTCCGCAAATTTTACACCACCGCGTACATAGTTTATGCAATGCGTTTAACGCGGCTATTGAAAGCTATGATTACAGCAACAACTACTTACTAGTTTATCCAATTAAAGTAAACCAACAACGCGAAGTGGTGGAAGAAATTTTAGCAAGCCAAGCTAGCCAATCGGTAAAGCAATTAGGTTTAGAAGCAGGTAGCAAAGCAGAGCTGCTAGCTGTACTTGCGATGGCACAAAAAGTCAGTTCTGTGATTGTGTGTAACGGCTATAAAGACCGCGAGTATATTCGCTTAGCACTTATCGGCGAAAAGCTTGGTCACAAAGTGAATATTGTGCTTGAGAAGCGTTCTGAACTTGAAATGGTGCTTGAAGAAGCAAACAAACTTGGCGTAAGCCCACGCTTAGGTGTGCGCGTACGTTTAGCATCGCAAGGTAAAGGCAAGTGGCAAGCAAGCGGTGGTGAAAAATCAAAGTTTGGCTTATCTGCATCACAAGTATTAAGTGTATTAGCTGAGCTTAAATCGCACAAAATGGAAAGCGCACTACAACTTGTTCACTTTCACTTAGGCTCACAAATGGCGAACATTCGCGATGTGCGCACAGGTGTTAGTGAAGCAGCACGTTTTTACTGTGAATTACGCCGTTTAGGTGCAAATTTAGCCTGTATGGATGTAGGTGGTGGTTTAGCCATTGATTACGATGGCACGCGCAGCCAATCGAGCAATTCTATGAATTACTCACTTGCTGAATATGCAAATAACATCGTCTACACCATTGGCGACATGTGTAAGCAGTATGAGCAACCAATGCCGATGATTATTTCAGAGTCTGGCCGTGCGTTAACAGCGCATCACGCGGTACTTATTACCAATGTGATTGGTACTGAATCGTATCAGGTAGAAGAATTGCCAGCACTTGAGAGCGATGCACCATTACTTTTACAAAACATGTGGCGTTCGTGGTTACAACTTAATAACCGTGTTGATGACAGAGCGTTAATTGAGATTTATCACGATTGCATTAACGACCTAGCCGAAGTGCACAGCCAGTTTGCAATGGGGCTTTTAAGCCTTGAGCAACGCGCATGGGCAGAACAAATAACACTGCGCATTAACTACGAGCTACAGCAGTTGATGGATGGCAAAAACCGTTTTCATCGGCCAATTATGGACGAGTTAAACGAGCGATTAGCAGATAAATTCTTTGTTAATTTTTCGCTATTTCAATCGCTGCCAGATGCATGGGGTATTGATCAAGTGTTTCCAGTGTTACCGCTTTCTGGTTTAGAAACCATGCCAGATCGCCGTGCAGTGCTCCTTGATATTACTTGTGATTCAGATGGCACAATCGACCAGTACGTCGATGGACAAGGTATTGAAACCACCTTGCCAGTGCCAAATTGGCAGGCCGACTCACCTTACTTGTTAGGCTTCTTTTTAGTAGGTGCTTATCAAGAAATTTTAGGTGATATGCACAACCTATTTGGTGACACTCACAGTGTGGTGGTCAATGTGAATGAACAAGGCAACAGTGAAATTGTTGAAATTAACGAAGGCGACAGCGTTGAAGATATGCTGCGTTATGTGCACTTAGATGCAGAAGAATTCAGACTCGCATTTGCTCAATTAGCGAATAGCAAATTACCAGAGCATGAGCGCAGCGAAGTACTTGCTGAGCTAGATGCAGGTTTAAAAGGCTACACTTATTTGGAAGATATTTAGTCCATGAGTAACGTATTTGAAAAACACAATGGCATGCTGTTTGGCAATGGCGCAACTTTTATGCGCCAGCCATTAGTTAACGACCCAACATCAAGTGATGCTGATGTTGTTGTGCTTGGTTTACCATTTGATATGGCTACTTCTGGGCGCTCAGGCGCCCGCATGGGCCCAGATGCAATGCGCCGCGCATCAGTTAACCTTGCATGGGAAGAAACCCGTTACCCTTGGCCATTTACACTAAACGATCATTGCGCAGTAATTGATGCAGGCGACTTGGTGTTTGCACCGGGCGATAGCGAAGGTTTTACACAGCAAGTAGAAGATGCAGCCACGCAACTTTTAGAACAAGGTAAAAGCCTTCTAAGTTTTGGTGGGGATCACTTTGTTACTTTACCGCTACTGCGCGCCCATGCAAAACGTTTTGGTAAAATGGCTTTAGTGCATTTTGATGCGCACACCGACACCTATGCTAATGGCAGTCAGTATGACCATGGCACTATGTTTTACCATGCGCCAAATGAAGGGCTTATCGACAAAAATAGTTCGGTACAAGTGGGTATTCGCACGAACTACACCCAAGCTGAGCATGGCTTTAAAGTGATTGATGGCGCTGAGAGCAATGCGCTATCAGCGCACACCATAGCCGAGATGATTAAACACTCAGTGGGTGAGTTACCTGTGTATTTAACCTTTGATATTGACGCGCTTGATCCTGCGTTTGCACCAGGTACTGGCACACCGGTTTGTGGTGGCTTAACCACCGACAAAGCGCTCAATATTCTTCGCGAATTAAAAGGGCTGAATATTGTCGGAATGGATGTGGTAGAAGTTGCTCCAGCTTACGATAACAGCGAAATTACTGCACTTGCAGGCGCGACCATTGCGCTCGAAATGCTGCATTTGTGGACGTATAAACATAAGCTAGGTGGATAACCTCGTTTATATTTTGGCACCCAACAAAAAGCCTGTGAAACACAGGCTTTTTTTTATTTTTAAAACAGTGACTAACTTTGAAAGTACCTTATTCAGCATTTGCGTGATCCACTTATAAGCTCATTACGTTTAGCTAACTAAACACTTCAAAGGATTCTCAATGTTTAGTTTTTTAAAACCAAACCCAGTAAAAAAAATGAAAAAGGATTATTTTAAATTATTAGAAAAAGCCATGCATGCCCAGCGAAATGGCGATATCAAAACCTATTCAATGCTAACAGCAGATGCAGAAAGCCTCTGGCAAAAAATTGAGGCTCATGAAAGAAAAGAATAGTTTTGTGCCTATGATCTTGGCAATATAACCTTAATAGCCCTCACCATTGTAAGCTGGCTCTTTTGGTGCTGCTGATTTTGCTTTTTGTGAACGTAAAATTTCTGACTCTTTTTGCAATGCATTAATTTTGATTTGATATTGTTTGCTTACCGCAGCCATTTCTTGCGCAAGAGATTGTTGCAGTTTTGCTCCTGCTAGATTGGTATTAGCATTGCCCGACTGCTTCTTTAATGCCGCAACTTCTTCATTCATTTCACGCTGCAAGCGCTTAATTTGCGCATCATTATTCGCAATTTGCCTTTCAACCTTTTGCATATCTACATAGCTGCCAATACGATTGAGTTCTTGTGTGTGCGAATTGCCATCGCCTTGATTAGTTGCGCTACTGTTATTCAGTTTATTTAATTCATTTTGTAAACGCGCTAAGTTACTTTGCTCAACGTCAATTAGCCCGCGGTAACGCTCAGTAATGGCGTTCATTTCAAGCGCTAGCGCTTCAGAGCGAGACGCACCGTAGAGGTTATTAGCAGTGCGAACTGTCATATTCTTAACCTCTCTAATTTCTGCATCCATGTCTTTTTGCAGTTTTTTAATGCGGGCTTTTACTTGTTCAATTTCGCGCTTTAATTGACGTGACTTAACATAAGTATCGGTTGAATCAGTATTTGGCTTTGCGTTAGCATTTGGACGTTTTTTGATAACCTGTGGGTTTACTTCAATTTTTTCATATTTATCACTACATGGCTGATCGCTAAAGGTGAGCACGCCATCAATTTCGCATTTATAAATAGCACTATAAGATGCAAAGCTCGTTACAAAACAAAGTGATAAAAATGAGTTTTTGAGAGTAAACATGAAAGTCCTTATATTTAGTAGCCTGCCTAGATTACACCAATCTAGGCAGGTTTTGGACTTTTAATTTAGCTGCACTAAATGACAGGGATTATTTCAGTGCGTTACTTAAATGCAGGGCGTGTTGCTGTAGTTCATGGCCAAGCTCCGTTAAGTAGCCACCATCAACTTGATCAATAATTCCGCGTTCAAATAAACGCTTGGCCGATGCTTGTACACTTGCTGGCGCATCATGATGAATTTTTAATCCTTGCATCGCACTGGAGGTTGGAAATTTTAGCAGCAACTCTAAATCGGTGATTTGTTCGGTACCTAAGCTCATTGTGTTTCCTTTTTTATTATTTGTTCCGTTACACAGTATAGATAAGCTTTGTAAAATTGCTTGATCTTGCGCAGACAAAACTCAGAATTTTCAACAATCTGTATGGCTTAGTCACTCTTTACTAAGCCCTTCAGCCTGAAAGCGTGCTAATTGCATTTCATTTAAGCGACTAAGTGTTCGCCTAAATGCAAATTCTAATATGCCTTGTGTGTAAAGCTGATGCAATGGTACATCTGCATTTATGTAAAGCGGAATTGAGCGGTCATAACATTCATCTACTAAGGCAATAAAACGGCGTACACCATCATCTTTACGTGATAACTGAGGCAAAGCACGATCTCCCGCGGCGACACGCTCTACGCCATCTTCGGTACCACGGGCGATATGAGTTGCAACTGAATCACACGATAGCTGCGGCACACTTTCAAGAAAAATCGCTTTGTAAGTATCGCACAATGAAATAAAGTCGACAGCCGCCAAAGGCTGTTCGCATATCGCGTTATAGTGACAAAAGAGTAGATGTTTACTCCGGTTAATCACATTTATGGTAATGTGCCCAAGCGTTATAGGTTCTGTTGAAAAACACGTTTGGTTATGTGCTTTTGCAAGCAAATTAAATTGCTGAGTGAGCGCATCGCTTTGCTTCACCCAGTAGCGTTTTTGGCTGTCCCCCGGGTGTAAACGATGGTCTTGCCCGCCATCAACACTCAGTACCTGCATATGGTGTTGTAACGCTTCAATTGCAAGAAGCAGTCTGTCGCGATTAAAACCATTTTCATAGAGTTTGTCAGGGTGTTGATTTGACGTTGCCACCAGCACTAAGCCTTGGTCGAAAAACGCCTGTACCAGTCCACTTAATAAAATCGCATCGCCAATGTCACTAACAAAAAACTCATCAAAACAGAGTACATCAACATCCTTTGCCAGTTCACTTGCCAATAACTTTAGCGGATTTTCACGGCCGGTTAATTGAAACAAACGCTGATGTACCCAGCGCATAAAATGATGAAAGTGTTGACGCTTAGCAGGTATGGTAAGGCTGTTATAAAAGCTATCCATCAACCAAGTTTTACCACGACCGACCGGGCCATATAGATAGACCCCTTGCACACTCGTTTGTTTGCTTTCTAATGCTAAATAACAATTTTGTAGCGCAGCCACTGCTTGAGCTTGCGCGCTATCAGAGACAAAGCCGTTTTCAAGTGCAGCTTGATAAGCTTGCTCTGGGCTTAAAAGTGGAGAAGTATTAGTCATCGTTTAAAAGTGCAAATAAAAATTTGGCGCTAAACGCGCCAAATAACTTTACTGTAATGCTTTTTCGGCAAACAAATGCTTGATGGGTTTTGCTGCATCGACCAAGTTTAGTCCTATGCCGCGAATTAGTTTTTTAATTGGGTTACTGCCTTCAAATAACTCTTTTAGCCCTTGCATCATCGCAATATGCGTTTGTGCATCGGCTTTTCGCGCCATTTCATATTGACGAAGTGATTTCGCATTCGCAAAATCGCTGCCCGCTTCATCGGCAATCAGATCTAATAGCTTCGCCACATCTTTTAAGCCTAAGTTCATACCAAGGCCTGCAAGTGGATGAATAGTGTGTGCAGCATCGCCCATTAAAATTACGCGATTTTCTACCCACTTTCTCGCATATCGCATTTTAAGTGGGAAGCTTAAACGCTGACTTTCCACAGCGCATAAACCTAATTCACTATCAAATGCGGCAGTGAGTGCTTTATTAAAATCAGCTTCTTCCATTGCTAGCAGTTGCTTTGCTTGCTCTGGCGAAGTTGACCACACAATTGAATGGGTATTTGGCTCTGGTAACGGTAAAAATGCTAATGGCCCTGTTGGTAAAAATACCTGACGCGCCGTATTTGCATGAGCAGCTTGGCTTTTAATCGTTGCCACTACCGCATGATGGTCATAATCCCAAAAGGTAATCGGCATTTTAAATTGGCTGCGAATCGCCGAATTAGCACCATCACAGGCAATCAAAAGTTCCGCCATAACCGGCTCACCCGATGCCAGTGTTACTAGCACTTGTTGATCTGTTTGATGAATACTGCTGTAAGGGGTTTCAAATAGCAGCTCAAGATTGCTGTTTTTTTCACACTCATTAATCAGTGCCTGACGAATAACTTCGTTCTCAACAATGTGGCCAAGCTCTGTTAAGTCAAGGTCGTTACTAGAAAAATGAATGCGTCCAGTTGAGTCCTTATCACGTACATCCATGTCACAGTAAGGCGCTAATCGTTGTGCCTGAATGCCTTGCCAAATACCTAAGTCTTCAAACAAGGCTTGGCTTGCTTTGCTAATTGCACTAACACGCAAGCCAAATTCATCACTATTGACGTTTGCAGGTTTTCCCGCATCGATTAACAAAACTTTTTTACCAAGATTAGCTAAGCCTAATGCCGCACTTAAACCGATACAGCCACCGCCAACAACAATCGCTTGAACTTGTTTCACTAGCCTACATTCCCCATTAATTGTTTTGCCAATGGCGCTTTTAAACGTTTGCACTTTGCCATAGCGATTAACACAATGCTGCGCGTTAATGCAAATGCGCGATTGTCGTTAGAAAACCCTCTAACAAGGGCATCAGTTAACCATAACACGGTATCAACATCTTGATTTCGCTCAACTTGGTAGCGATTAAGCAAACTAACATCACCAATATCGTTTTGCTCAGCGGTGGCTTCTGAAATTAACTTCTCAAGTAGAATTACATCGCGTAAACCAAGGTTAAAGCCCTGCCCTGCAATAGGATGAACTAGATGGGCTGCATTGCCTAAAATGGCAACGCGATGATGCATTAAACGCTCAGGCTTACCCACTTTTAATGGATAAGCAGCACGCATACCGACTTTAGTAAATATGCCCGCACGATAACCAAATGACGCTTGTAACTGGGCAACAAAATCAGCATTAGATAAGCCCAGAAGTGTTTCTTGCTGCTCGGGTTTTACACACCACACCAATGAAAATCGGTTTTTGGTCATAGGTAATAAAGCCATTGGACCCGTTTCAGTAAAACGCTCAAACGCTTTATTGTGATTGCCATCAGCGACTTCAATATTGGCTATAAGCGCTACTTGATCGTAATCATCTGTGTGAGTATGAATATGCAGCGGTGCTAATGTTTTGGAATGAGCACCATCAGCTACCAACATTAGTTTTGCTGACAGCTGCTCACCAGATTCGAGCGTTAAATCTATACACTCTGCTTTTTGTTGGTAAGCACTTACCTTATCTGGACAAAACAGCGTTATGCCCTCTGCCACCATTTTTTTATGTAATTGTTGACCCCATGGCCTTACTTCAACAACATAACCAAGCGCAGGTTCGCTGTAATCATCACTGTGAATTTGGGTTTTGCCGAAGTGACCAC
>NZ_JBFKMX010000073.1:0-18304 GCF_041629635.1 Pseudoalteromonas sp.
CTTTCTATTTTTTGCGTAATGCATCTATGAGCGGGTCATTAGCTCAGTTGGTAGAGCAGTGGACTTTTAATCCATTGGTCGATGGTTCAAGTCCATCATGACCCACCATTCACAGATCTTTCTATTTTTTGCGTAATGCATCTATGAGCGGGTCATTAGCTCAGTTGGTAGAGCAGTGGACTTTTAATCCATTGGTCGATGGTTCAAGTCCATCATGACCCACCATTCACAGATCTTTCTATTTTAAGCGTACGCATCTATGAGCGGGTCATTAGCTCAGTTGGGTGATACTAAACCGAAACGAAGTTTCGCAGTTAGTTAAACGCGAGCCAGAACGACGAGCTGGAATATCCCTACAGGACGTATTAATGGCACTTACACTCAGAGCGGGTCATTAGCTCAGTTGGTAGAGCAGTGGACTTTTAATCCATTGGTCGATGGTTCAAGTCCATCATGACCCACCATTTCCTAAATTTCAAATCATCTTCAGCAAATTCAATTTTAAAAATCAAATACGAAACTGTTATTCACCTACCATTTTCAGTATAATTCGCGGCAATTTCCCATAGCATTTCACGGTCGAGAGAAATGAGCTTAGCTGAACAAATTATGCCAGAGGATTACATCTTTCCTCCAAAGCCAGCACCATTATCAGATGATGAAAAACTGGCTTATAAAGAACGTATCAAATCGCTTTTAAAAGAAAAGGATGCGGTATTAGTTGCACACTACTATACCGATCCGGAAATCCAAGCACTGGCAGAAGAAACCGGTGGTTGTGTTGCTGACTCGTTAGAGATGGCGCGTTTTGGTAGTAAACATTCAGCAAAAACGATTGTTGTCGCGGGTGTACGTTTTATGGGTGAAACAGCCAAAATTTTAACACCTGAAAAAACAGTTGTGATGCCAACCCTAGAAGCAACGTGTTCACTTGATGTGGGTTGCCCAATTGATGAATTCTCAGCGTTTTGTGACCAGCATCCTGATCGTAAAGTAGTGGTTTACGCTAATACATCAACAGCAGTAAAAGCACGTGCAGACTGGATTGTTACCTCAAGCTGTGCACTTGAAATAGTTGAACACCTCGATGAGCAGGGCGATAAAATTATTTGGGGCCCAGATAAGCATTTAGGTTCTTACATTCAAAAGCAAACTGGTGCTGACATGATCATGTGGAATGGCGCATGTATTGTTCACGATGAGTTCAAAACCAAAGCGCTTAAAGACATGAAAGCTCTGCACCCAGACGCGGCAGTACTTGTACACCCAGAGTCACCAGCAGAAATTGTTGACCTTGCTGATGCAGTAGGTTCAACGAGCCAGCTTATTAAAGCAGCGCAAGAGATGGACAACCAAAAGTTCATCGTGGCAACGGATCGCGGTATTTTTTATAAAATGCAGCAATTGTGTCCTGAAAAAGAGTTCTTTGAAGCTCCTACTCAAGGCGAAGGCGCAACTTGCCGCAGCTGTGCACATTGCCCTTGGATGGCAATGAATGGCCTTAAAGCGATTGAAGAAGCGTTACTAGATGCAAGTGGCAAAGAAGTCTTTGTAGATATGGAACTGCGTGAAGGCGCACTACGCTCGCTTAATCGCATGTTAGATTTTTCGGCATCGTTAAAGTTGGCAACTACAAACAATACTTAACTTAATTTGTTGTAATTTTAGTCGCTCACATTCAGTGTTCTAAAAAGTACTTGCTTACAATCAATGCATTGCATAAGATACGCCCCACATTGCAAAGCGCAATGTACTGCGGAGAGGTGGCTGAGTGGCTGAAGGCGCACGACTGGAACTCGTGTATAGGCTAACCCCTATCGAGGGTTCGAATCCCTCCCTCTCCGCCATTATCGATTTAAAGAAAACGCTTGAGCATCACTCAGGCGTTTTTTTATGCCCGCAGTTTCTAAGCAGGGTGAGGCCCTCGATTTGGGTTCGACAAATTATCGGGAATAATTTGAACCGCGAAGGCGCCACGAAGCGGGTAAATACAGGGATGTCTTTAAGTTTATCCCTCCCTCTGGACCATTATAGATTTAAAGAAAACGCTTGAGCATCACTCAGACGTTTTTTATGCCTACACTTTCTATGGAAGATGAGACCCTCGATTCGGGTTCGACAAATTATCGGGAATAATTTGAACCGCGAAGCGGGTAAATACAGGGATGTATTTAAGTTTATCCCTCCCTCTCCGTCATTCTAGAGTTAAAGAAAACGCTTGAGCATCGCTCAGGCGTTTTTTATGCCCGCAGTTTCTAAGCAGGGTGAGGTCCTCGATTTGGGTTCGACAAATTATGGTAATAATTTGAACCGCGAAGGCGCCGCGAAGTGAGTAAATACATGGATGTATTTACGTTTATCCCTCCCTCTGCACTATTATTTTTTCCGCTAAAACACCTACAAGTTTGTGCTCTTAAATTTTTCGCATTTACTCGTTTTATTACTTATTTAAAAGGCCACATTAAATACGTGTGTGCAAGTTGGGTAATTTAATGTTTGCTCTTCATTTATGGCATGTGGCGATATGTAATCGATTTCCGTTTGCTAAAGTATCTAGGCAACAAGGTCATATGTCCTAAAGGAATTAAAAATTCGTTCTGTTAATTCCATAATCGGATTAATTTAAAACTCTTATTCCTAAAAATAGTAAAAACACCGGACATTCGTCCTTCTATTTCAAGGTGTTTCTAAGATGTTAAATTAATCGTAAATCACTGTAAATAAAGGCTAATTTGTAATTGATTTGTCACTTTATATGCCTAGCATACGATGCTCCTTAGTCGGGTAAAACAAAATCGGGAACAAGAAAATGTTGAGAAAAACACTTTTGGCGAGTGCGATCACGCTTGCGACAGCAAGTGCAAACGCAAACGTTATTATTTCAGAATACGTTGAAGGCGGCAGCTACAATAAAGCAGTTGAAATTTATAACACAGGTGACACGGCTGTTGATTTATCAACTTACGCACTTAACTTCTACTTTAATGGTAAAACTGAAGTCGGTCGCACCATTACTTTATCAGGTGAACTTGCACCTAATACGACATACGTTGTAGCGCACTCGCGTGCGGCTGAAGAGTTAAAAGCGAAAGCGCAACTTGATACTGATGGTAGTTGGTTTAATGGTGATGACGCAGTTACATTAACCAATAGCGACGTTGTAATCGATAGCTTAGGTCAAATCGGTGTTGATCCTGGTTCGGCATGGGTTAGTGGCGATGTACGTACGCAAGATCGCTCTTTAGTGCGTTTAGAGTCTGTAAAGTCTGGTCGTGTAGATGCTTTTGCTGAGTTTGACGGTGAACTTGAATGGATGGCGTTGCCAAAAGATGATTTTTCAAATGTAGGTAGTCATAACCAGCAAACCGAAGAGCCAGATCCTGTTGAGTGTGGTGGAGATGCAACACTCATTAGCGCAATTCAGGGCAATGGTGATGCAAGTTTACTGAACGGGGAAACAGTTGAAGTACAAGCCGTTGTTACATCCTCATTACAAGGCGATGATCAGTTAAAAGGTTTCTTCTTACAAGAAGAGTCATTTGATCAAGACAGTGATGTAATGACTTCAGAAGGTATTTTTGTTTATTACAACAAACAACCAGTAGCTGAAGGCGATGTTGTTAAATTACGCGCTAAGGTAGAAGAAAAGTACGGGCAAACGCAGCTTAATTTTGTTAGTGATTTAAAAGTATGTGGTACAGAGAGCTTTGCACCTGTTGAAGTGTCACTGCCTGCTGATAATGGCCTAGAAGCTTATGAAGGCATGCTGGTAACTGTATCAAATGAATTAGTCGTAAATGATACTTATGGTCTTTCACGTTATGGTGAACTAAAGCTTGGTACCGAGCGTTTATTCCAAAGCACGCAAGTTGCCCTTCCTGGCGATGCAGCAAATGCAGTAGAAGTTGAAAATAAGCTTAAATCTATCACATTAGATGACGGCTCAAGTTCACAAAACCCTGAAGTGATCCCTTATCCTACGCCTGAACTTGACGCGTACAATACCCTTCGTCTTGGTGATAAAGTGACAGGTCTTACTGGTGTAATGGGTTATGGTTACAGTCAATTCCGTATTCATCCAACTGTCACGCCAAACTTTATTCAAGAAAACCTGCGCACAGAAGCGCCAGAGAATGTTGAAAACAGCTATGTACGTATCGCAAGCTTTAACGTGCTTAACTACTTTAATGGTGACGGCCAAGGTGGTGGTTTCCCAACTGCACGTGGCGCAGATACTGCTGAAGAATTTGAGCGTCAAAAAGCAAAAACGGTAAATGCAATTTTAGCGTTAAATGCTGACGTGATTGGTTTGCTTGAAATGGAAAACGATGGTTTTTCTGATTTAAGTGCGATTGCGGATTTAGTTGCATCTCTAAATGCTGCGCAAGCAAATGATACTTATGCGTTTGTTAATTTAGGCACAGAGCAGGTCGGTGGTGACGCAATTATGTCTGCAATCATCTATCGCAGCAACAAAGTTGAAGAAGTGGGCACTGCGGCATTTACTGAAGCTGAACCTTTTGACTATGGTAACCGCCCACCAGTAATGCAAACGTTTACTGACAAACTAACCAAAGAAACCTTTTCTGTTGTGATTACTCACTTACGTTCAAAGGGTAGTTGTAGCAAGGCAGAAGGCTTAGATTCTGATCAGAAAGATGGCCAAGGTTGTTGGAACCAAACACGTGTTAATGCAGTAAATAAGTTAAACGAATGGCTTGCAACAAATCCAACAACGGTTGCCGATGAGGATATGGTTATTCTGGGCGATATGAATGCCTATGGTGAAGAAGATCCAATCTACGCATTTGTGAATAATGGTTTTGTTAACATTAAGAAACAACGCTTTGGCCATACACGTGATTATTCGTATGTTTATCAAGGTCGTATTGGTAGCTTAGATCACGCTTTTGCATCAAGCAGTATGTACGATAAAGTTGTGGGTATTCAAGATTGGCATATTAACGCTGATGAACCAGTATCGCTTGATTACAACATGGAATATAAGTCTGAAAAGCACCTAGCTAGCTTATATGCTGATACGCCATACCGTGCATCAGATCATGACCCTATTGTAATTGACTTTGATACACGTCCTGAGCCAACAATCTTTGAAGGAAAATTTGAAAACTTATCTGGTTGGTTCTGGTGGGATCACCGTACTATAGAGTTACCAGCAGGCTTTGATACGTTAGAAGTAACGATAGAAGGTGATGGTGAAGCTGATTTATATGTACGCCATGGCAAACAGCCTAACTTCTTTAAATACGATTGTCGCCCGTACTTATGGGGTAGCAATGAGACATGTACATTAGACAAGCCAGCTGAAGGAAAATGGTATTTCCGTCTGCGCGGGATCTTGCCATATGCAAATGTTACTCTGAGCTACAAAGCGACTAAACAGAATTTCTAATTGTTATTCGTTGATGCTAAGAGCAGCTAGTGCTGCTCTTTTTTTTGCTCTAAATCTAATTATGTTAAGCTAGTACAGTTGGTTTTACAGGGTTAGATATGCTAAACAAGCAAATACAAAATAAAATTTGTGATGTTCTAGGTGAGCGTCATATTTGTAACGTTGAATCCTTCAAAACAGTTTGGAGCGGCTTTGGCAGTTTACAGCGCATGTCATTTGGCCCAGAGCAAAAAAGCATTGTTGTAAAATCTATTTCTATGCCTAATCAAATTAACCACCCCAAAGGGTGGAGCAGTGACTTTGCATCGAAGCGTAAACTTAAATCGTACCGTGTAGAGCAAGCGTTTTATCGGCAATATGCGATGCATTTGAATGTTAAAACACCCCGCTTCCTAGGATTTATTGAAAATGAAAACACACAGTACTTGTTATTAAGTGATTTAGCACAAGAGGGTTTTCATGAAATTGCAGAGCAGAGTGTTTTCTCTGTAAAACAAATTTTACTTTGGCTTGCAAACTTTCATGCGCAAAATTTTGGTAAATGCCCCGAGGGCTTATGGCATCAAGGAAGTTATTGGCATTTGGCAACGCGACCAAATGAATTTAATGCAATGTCACACATTGCTTTAAAAGAGTCTGCTTTAGAGCTAGATATAATACTGCAATCATGTGAGTACCAAACGCTTATTCATGGTGATGCAAAAATTGCTAATTTTATGCAAGCAGGTAACTGTATTGTTGGTTACGACTTTCAGTATGTTGGTGGTGGGATTGGCATTATCGATGTGATGTTACTGCTAAGCAGTGCGTTTACCAGTGAGCAGTGTTTTAAATATGAAGAAGAGTTGCTGCAATACTATAAACAAGCGTTTCTTGAAGCATGTGAAGGTTTTTCTGTGACCATTGCAAATCATGTTATTGATTCTTGGTTAGCGCTTTATCCCATCGCATGGGCTGATTTTTCACGGTTTTTAGATGGTTGGTCACCGGGGCATTGGAAATTACATGATTATGCTTGGCATCAGGTAGAAAAAGCACTCAAACTTATTGCTTAAGCATCTTTAAAATTTATAAAGCTGTGATGCATTGTCATAACTTAGTTTTTGCCATATCGCTTCGTTAGCACAGAGCTGTTTATAATGTTGCCACAGTGATAAATAGCTTGATGTCATTAAGCAAATAGGGAAATTACTGGCAAACATAACGCGCTCAAGTGCGAAATTCTCTGTTATTTCCTTAAAAATTTGCCTACGAAACGTGTTTGAAAGCGTCATTTGCTGCATTTCAAAGCCTGAATATTTAATGTAAATATTCGGAATTTTTGCCAGCAATACAATCGCGGTTAACCAATTTTCATAATTTTGTGGTGTGACAAGGCCTGCGTGATTGAGCACGATATTTAGATTAGGGTTTGCTTTGGCAAGCTCACATAAACGTTTTGTGTGTTGCAATTCACTGATTTCAAATTGTGCTTCAAAAATAAGTTTATTTTTCGCTAATAAGGCAAAGTTGTGATTAACGTTATCTGCGTGTAAACGTATTGCATCGTTATCTTCAGTGATATCCCTAATACCCACAAACGAGCTGAATTTTTGTAAGGTTTTTATTTGCTCTTCAAATGAACTTGGCGCGAGATCTATTTGGGCATACCCAATGGCCTTGTGTAACTTACCAATAGCGCTTTCAAGAAACGCGATTTCCTTTTCAGGCTGTTGGTTATTAAATCCAGCCTCAATATGTACAAAATTACTGAGTGTATAATCACTATTTAAGATAAGGTCTTTGACTGAAAAGTCTTTTTGCAGCATGGCAAGTTGAGGCCATGGGGGAAGGGCATTCTTGAGCCAAAAATAATCACCTTCATCTAAATAAAAAAGATGAAGGTGAGGGTCAAAAATAGCGTTACTGTGCTGTGTAGCCACCGTCAATGACCTGTAAGCTACCTGTAATAAAACTTGCTTTATCACTCACTAAAAAACCTATGTAGTCAGCAACTTCAGTCGCTTGACCTAATCGGTTTAATGGTTGTAAAGCCGCTTCTTCAGCATGAATTTCAGCTTTATTGGCACCGCTTTTTTCGCAATAGCTGTCTATTGCATTATGATAAAGTGGTGTTTCAATCGTACCTGGGCAGACCGCGTTAGCACGAATGTTGTGCTTTGCATAATCAAGCGCTGTTGTGCGCGCCATTGAGGCAAGAGATGCCTTTGTTAAGTTATAAGCAAAGGAATTCTTTTTGCCAATTAGCGCTTGATCAGAAGCAACCAACACAATTGCACCACCGTGCGTTTTCATAAACGGTAATGCATGTTTAATCAGGCTATAAGCACCTTTTACGTTAAGTGCAAAGAGGTCATCAAACATCTGTTCTGAGGTGTCTTCAATAGTAGCAGAAAGGTGACGACCCGCATTTGAAACTAACGCGTCAATTTGCCCATGTTTTTGACCAATTGTGGTTACCGCATTGGCAACATCATCAACATCGCTTACATCACAAAGAATATGTTGACCAGTTTCTGATGGAGTAATATCCAAGTTATAAACGATATACTCATCAGCTATTAGCCGCGCCACAGTCGCTTCGCCAATGCCTTTACTTCCACCTGTTACGATTGCAACTTTACTCATTGATTAGTGACCGCAGCCGCCCGCACCATGCACATGGCCATGCGATAACTCTTCGCTTGTAGCTGCACGTACTGATACAACTTCAATATCGAATTTTAGGTCTTTACCAGCAAATGGGTGGTTTAAATCACAATCAGCATTAAATCGACCCACTTTGATAATCGTTACTTGACGTTGACCTTGATCTGTATGCACTAATGCAGTCATACCAGGTTTCCATACTTTAGCGCCTTGTAGGTGCTTAAGTGGAATGCGTTGCACCGCATTATCATGACGCGGACCATATGCATCTTTAGCTTCAAGTTCAACGCTAAATTTATCGTCTGCAGACTTATCTTCAAGTGCTTTTTCTAAGCCTGGTAACATGCCTTCATGGCCGTGAAGGTACGCTAATGGTGCACCATCTTTGCTTGATTCTAATTGGTTTTCACCTTCAAAAACGGTGTAGTGAAATTCTACAACAGTATCTTTTGCGATTTGCATAACAATCCTAACTTTAACTATTTGTCGCAGTATATATGAAATCGATTAAAGACGCTAAAATCAATTGTTTAATGGGGCAGTATTGGTTACACCTAAAAAGGGAATTTGCTGTGCAATATCGGTTGTAACATCTTTATCTATGGGTATTTTTTTTGTTTGAGTTATCTTGATACTCAATGTTTGGCCAGGTTTTATAATGCTCGTACTATTGAGTTGGTTCCACTTACGTAGTTGTTTTACAGTAACATCAAAAAGAGTCGCAATATGCCAAAGCGAATCACTTGGTTTTACAACATAATTAACCTCAAGAATTTCTACTTCGGGTTTTACCCGCTTAATGTAGCGGCTAATAGCGTACTCACGCACTAGGTTAGGCATGGTTTTACTGCTCGCCGGTAGTATAAGCTCCTGCCCAAGTAGCAGCTTATCAGACGTTAAGCGATTGAGAGATTTAAGTTTAGCAATTGAGGTATTGGTTAATTTAGCTAAGCGATACAATGAATCCCCTTTTTTAACACGATACCCTTTTTCTACTTCAATTTGGCTAAACAGCAGTATTTGCTCAAGGGTGGTTGCCAATTCGTTCGGTAAAAGTAAATGATAAGGGCCTTGTGGCGCACTTTTATCCGCAATATAAGCATTGTTTAGTTTCAGAAGTTCTGTGTTAGGGATTTTTAATAATTCAGCGATGACTAATATTGAAAAAGGTCGTTCAATATCGATCATTCGGGTAACGGGCTTATTTTCGATCGCGGTAAAAAAACCTGGTTTGGTTTTAAGAAGTTTATCGAGTGCTAATAGTTTAGGTACATACTCGCGGGTTTCTTTAGGTAAGGTTAAGTGCCAAAAATTGGCTGGTTTTTTGCTTCGCTTGTTATTAGCGATTGCGCTTTTAATTTTACCTTCACCAGCATTATATGCTGCAATCGCTAATAACCAATCATTCCCAAATTTAGCATACAAGTCTTGTAGGTAACTGAGAGCAGCTTGGGTTGATAGCTTTAAATCATAGCGTCCGTCATAGTGTTCATTGATTGGTACATTGTAATACTCTGCAATAACAGGCATTAATTGCCAAATTCCAGCCGCGCCTCGATGTGAGACGGTCATTCTATATTGACTCTCTACTATTGGCAAAAGTGCTAGTTCAAGCGGCATATTTCGTTTTCTTAGCTCGTCAACAATATAATATAAATAAGGTTTAGCCCTCAGAGAAATATCATTAGCATAGAAGGATTGCTGCAAGTACCACCTAAGTTTTTCATCTATTAAAGGGTGTTTTGGATTAGGTAGCTGTTGGTTGTTCGAAATTGTGAGCCAAAGATTATTTTTTGAAGCAGCCGCATTGACAGAGGTAATACCAATAATGACGAAAAACATCATATAGTATAGATTTAAAACACATTGCCGCGACATAAAAATGAGCCCTTTATCTTGCTTAATTAACCTTTATGAAACTAAGTGTAGACAAGAAAAAAGTATCAGAAATGGCAGAGTTGAAAAAAGTTTATAACTTTAAGATTTAAAAGAAGTTAAAAAAACTCGTTAAAGAATAAGGGCTTGTTGCAAATACAAAGGGTAAGGCTATAAAAATCAAGGCCATAATTAGGTAGCTAGAAACACGAAATGCGCTGATCTTTTTTAGCTGTAAAAGGGAAATCCCTGCGACAATACCACCAGCAACAAAACAGCTTCCCCATAATTGAACTTGCAGTACGCTTATTGAGTTATTGGTATTTAGTAGTTGGCTTATTAATACTGCATCGACAATCAAAACGGCAAAGAACACCAAACTAATAACGAGTAGTTTTATGCCAAATAGTTGTGATGTTTGCATAGTTAATAAAGTTTCAACAAATTGAAAGTGTCACATTAATATCGTAATGGGCTAATAATTTCCAGAAAAATCTTTACGTAAAATAAACACATAAATTTGTTTGGGGTAATCGTTTGAGCAAACTAAGACATCTCGTGGTTTTAAAAAAGAAAACACGTTTACCCTTTTGAACTAGCAATGAAACTAAAAATAAGTAAACGTGTAGTGAGATGTGTAGTAGATAAAAATGAAATGCTATTTAATTGCGAGTAATAACTTACTCACCAGTCCATTTAATTGCTCTGAATGCGTTGATTCAGCGCTAAGCAGCTGATGGCAGAGGTTTAATGCCACCATCAATAACACTTTATCGTCACTTTTAGTGTGTGCACGTAGTTTAAATTCATTTAACTCAGTATTTAATCTTTGTGCCGCTGCCAGCAAATCATCTTCTTTGCCTTTTGGACAAGCAACCATATGTTGTTTGCCGAGTAGGGTAATTGCGAGTCCGCGATTATCACCTTGAGTCATAAATTAGCTTGCCGCTTGGTTAAGCTTAGAGACAAGTTCATTTAACGATGCATGTTGGGAGTTTGCAGATTCTTCTAACTCCATTAGTTCAAGCTGAGTGGTTTCAAGCTCATCTTTGGTTTTTGATAATGCTTGCTCAAGGTGAATGTTTTCTTCCTTGAGAGTTTGGTTTTGGGAAATTAGCTGATCAACTAACGTATGTAGCGTAGAGTATAAATTGTCGCTCATAATAGCACGCCTTAAAAAAGAATAGATATGACATAAATATGGGTTTTTGATGACAATACCAAGGCTTAGTTCAGGTTATTTTGCTAATTTCGATTCAACCGAACAAAATCTACCCATACTGAGTTAAGAAAAGGGGTATAATGGCTTAAAAATACATTTAGGGCTGTTTATGCTGAGCTATCGCCACTCGTTTCATGCGGGAAATCCTGCGGATGTTATTAAACATTTAGTGTTAATTGAAACGCTTTCTTATTTAACTAAAAAAGATAAAACTCTCGAATACATCGATACGCACTCAGGCGTGGGGGTTTACCGTTTAGCAACTGCTGAGGCGCAAAAAACGCAAGAGTATTTAGATGGCATAGCAAAGTTGTGGCAATACCAAGGTGAAAATGAGGCAATAGCTAATTACGTCGCCAAGGTAAAACAGTTTAATCAAGATGAACTTGAAGTGTATCCTGGGTCGCCATTGGTTGCTGATAGCTTATTGCGTGAACATGATAAGCGCTGGTTGTTTGAGCTTCATCCGAAAGACAGCGAAAGTCTCAAAAGCAATATGGCAGAGTTAAGCAATCGTCGTAAACAAACATTTGTGCGAAAAGAAAATGGTTTTCAAGGCTTACTAGGCTTATTACCTCCTCAAGCAAAACGCGGCTGTGTGTTGATAGATCCGCCTTATGAAATTAAATCGGATTACGAGCAAGTTGTTAAAACGGTTAAAAAAGCCTATGAGAAATTTAATAGCGGCACCATCATGATTTGGTACCCTGTGGTTTCTCGAGAGCGCATTGACATTATGGAAACGGGCTTAATAAATTCAGGTATTCGTAATATTCAATTATTTGAATTAGCCACTAGCGCAGACTCTGACGAGTTAGGCATGACAGCGTCGGGTATGATAGTGATTAATCCGCCTTGGACACTCAAACAAACAATGGATAAGTGTTTACCTGAACTTGTTTCCTTGTTATCCGATGATGGTGGTTTTTACCGCAGCGAACAATTGGTCGAAGAATAAAAGAAGCCGCTTGAACAGCGGCTTTTTTTATGTGCTTAGTTTGAGCGCTTTACTATTAAAAATAAACAGCGTTAAATTGTGCAATCTTTTCTTTTGATTCATTAAATAAGGTAAGTGTTTCACCTTTGATTTTAAACTCAAAGGTATCTTGCAGTACTTGATGCATACTTGTATCTAATTGATTTGCACTGCCCTGACACATCATCATTGTAGATGCTAGGCCCTTAAAACGAAGGCCAAACTCTTTCGCAACATAACTGCCCATAAAGTTATTACAGCCAGCAAAGCCGTTCACACTACCATCTTTTTTCAGCTGAACAAAAAGCTCACGATTATCCTCAAGGGTCTTTATCTTTTCGCCTTGAAGTTCAATTGCTTTCCAGTAAGTATTTATAAGAGACACGTTGGGTATTACGGGTGGTGCCACCTTTTCCACACGAATTCTTAATGGTTCGTCGGATGCAAATGGGTTATTTGATTGTGTTGAGGTATAAAGCAATTTACCGTCTTTACGAATTTGCGCGCGCACATTGTAGCGCATATTTTCTTTAATTAAGGCGTTATCATAATCTAGTGAAACTTGATAAGGCGGTGCGTTATTCAGGGTGACTAATTTACTGCTAATCAAGGTAGATGCAACATCCATTTTTGAAACATCTTCAAGGGTTACAGTTAATTCTGAATTAGGCGGCAGCATGCTGCGATCTAAATAGTAAACTTCAGTTTGTAGACTGTTCATTAACTTTTCCTCAACTTCGGGTGCTGATTGACAACCTGCTAAGGTCATTGAGCCAGTAACAATGAGTGAACATAAAAGCAATGGTTTAGCAAAGCGATTCATAGTAGTTCCTTTATTTTGAGTGATTGCAAAAATAGTTGCATTTATGGCTATTCTACTTTGCTTTTATTAACTTACGCTTAATTTAAATCAAATGCATCTAGTTGTTTCTTAATTAGGTAATTTTAAATTCGCTAATTTTGATGTTAATAAGAAAATCAGTGTACTACTTGTACTGTCTATTTGATTGAGTCCATGCAGTAAGGTCATAAAATAAAGATCGATGATTATATCTGCTTGCATTTCATTGGCATTGTTATCATGGATAAGCAATGCTTTAAAACGCGCTAATTGTGGGGCGAGTTCATCTTGTTGCCACATAATGGTAGCAAGTAATTCGCGGCTAAACTCTCGTTGTGATAAGTAAAAAGGGTAAAGGCTATTGGCATAATGACACATTCGGCCAGCGGCTGTTTTACTTATATCGGTTTTACTAGCTTCAAGCAGCACATTTTCTAATTGTGCTTCAAACCCCGCTCTTAAAATGTCTATTTTACTTTTGAAATGACTAAAAACAGTGCCATTGGCAACCTTCGCGTGGGTTGCTATATCGCGTGTGCTGGTATCTTGATAACCCTGTTTTTGAAAAAGTTGCCATGCTGTTTCTAATATAAGTTGTTTAGTTTGTTCTTTTTTCGACACACGTTACTCCTTGCTTTGCGCTTATTAAAACAGCTTCAGAATTTAACGCAATAAAATTTCGAGTTGATTTTTGAGCGCGCTCAAATGTAAAATGAGCGCGCTCAAAAAATTAAGGGAATGTATGGATACGTTAAAAAGAATACTTGGTGTTTTAATATTTATACCTTTTATTGGCTGTTATAGCTTTATTGTGGGGCCTTTACTTATGGCTGTGTTGATCCCCGGAGGAGTTGCATCACTGTTGCTTATTCTGGGGTATAAAGAGGGGTTTTTAGTATTAATAAATGCTTTTAAATCAGAAGCGAAAGTAAATGAAGGTTAAATCAGCAGAATTTTCAACTGACTTGAATATACCGTGTAAAAGTCACTTTCCGTGTTATCAAGATGCTTTTTTAGTTACTACAACAAAACAGTCTCTTAGTGCAGCGCAGGTTTATTTCGCCATATTTGCCGAGTTACCAAAAGGAGTAACACTACTTTTGAGGTTTAGAAACAAAATTGTTCGCTACTTTGGCTTCAAAACAAGCGAAAGCACCATGGCTGGTAGTTTAGACAATATGCGGGTAGGGCAGAAAGTCGGCTTTTTAGAGTATATGCATGTAAGTGAAGTTGAAGTCGTGAGTTTTTGTGAAGAGCGTAATATGGCGATGTGGTTATCAGTAAAGCGTGTTGAGGAAAACTCTTTCGTCATAGCGACTCGAGTTGAATTACGGACTTGGCAAGCACGTATTTATATGACATTAATTAAGCCATTTCATCGGGTGATTGCGCCACTTTGTATTCGAAGTGCATTACGACAAGGGAAAATATAAAAGCCAGCGAGTCGCTGGCTTTTTTTATAATTTTTATTTCACTTCTTTACCTGCGGCTTGTAAATCCGCGTGGTAGCTTGAGCGAACAAATGGGCCACATGCTGCGTGACTAAAACCAATTTCATCGGCATAGTCTTTAAGTGCATCAAATTCTGCTGGTGGCACGTAACGTTTAACTGGTAAGTGGTGCTTTGACGGTTGCAAATACTGACCAACGGTTAACATATCCACGTTGTGCTCGCGTAAATCGCGCAGCACAGCTTCAATTTCGCTGATCTCTTCACCTAAACCAACCATTAAACCTGACTTAGTTTTCACATTTGGATGCGCTTCTTTAAAGCGGCGAAGTAACTCAAGAGACCACTTATAATCTGCACCAGGGCGCGCAAGTTTATACAGGCGAGGCGCCGTTTCTAGATTGTGATTGAACACATCAGGTGGTGTATCAATTAAAATCTCAAGGGCTTTTTCCATACGACCACGGAAGTCCGGCACTAAAATTTCAATCGTAATACCTGGGTTGTGCTTGCGAATTTCACGAATACAATCGGCAAAATGCTGGGCACCACCGTCACGTAAGTCATCACGGTCTACTGAGGTAATTACAACGTAGCTAAGCTTCATATCTTTGATAGTAAGCGCTAGTTTTTCAGGCTCCTCGGCATCAGGCTTTAAAGGACGACCATGTGCAACATCACAGAACGGGCAACGACGAGTACAAATCGCGCCTAAAATCATAAAGGTGGCTGTGCCGTGGTTAAAGCACTCTGATAAATTTGGACAAGATGCTTCTTCACATACTGAGTGAAGGCCATGCTTACGCATTGCGCTTTTAATACCATCGATGCGCTCACTTGATTTTGGTAAACGGATCTTTAGCCATTCTGGCTTACGAAGCATTTCTTCTTTTTCAGTTGGCATAACCTTGACGGGGATAAGTGCCATTTTTTCAGCATCACGGAGTTTTACACCCGGTTGCATTTTTACAGGTTTAGTCATCGATTAAAAACCTACTACTTGCTCATATTCAGTGTTACCTAGTCGTTTGACTAAGTGCTTAACCAGTCCGTCTGACGCTTCTGCAAGCGTTTGTGGACCATTTATTTGTTTGGTCTGGAGCATTTCCATGCCGGCATAGCCACATGGATTTATACGTAAAAACGGCTCCATATCCATATCAATATTCAATGCAAGACCGTGAAAAGAACAGCCGCGTCTAACACGAAGGCCTAGTGAAGCGATTTTCTTATCATCCACATAAACGCCTGGTGCATCGGCTTTCGCATAGGCATTTATACCAAAGTCTTTCAGTGTATCGATTACTGTTTCTTCAAGCCACGTAACTAATTCACGCACGCCAATTTTCAGCCGACGCAAATTAAACAGTACATACAGTACTTGTTGACCGGGGCCGTGATAGGTAACTTGTCCACCACGATCAACTTTAACCACCGGAATATCGCCGGTCATTAATAAGTGTTCTTCTTTACCTGCTTGGCCTTGTGTAAACACTGGATTGTGCTCCACTAACCAAATTTCATCAGCAGCGTCATCGTCACGGGTATCTGTGTAGTGTTGCATTGCTTGCCATACAGGTTCGTAATCTTGACGATTAAGCTGGCGAACGATCAATTTAGGCATGTGTGTTGGCCTTATAGTACGTAGCGTACGTCTGCAATTGAGCCAAGCTCAGTATAAATTGATTCGATGTGTTCTTTGCTAGTGACGGTTGCAACCAGACTTACCGACTCATAGTTTCCTTTACTGCTCGCTTTGGTTTTTGGAGCGTAGTCGCCAGGGGCTAATTTTTGCATCACAGCTAAAACTTGCGAAGTTAAGTCGACGTTTGCCAGACCCATTACCTTAAAAGTAAATGGACAAGGAAACTCTAAAAACTCGTCAAATTTTGTATTTTTAACTGGATTAACCACATTTCACCTCAGTAACTATAGGGTTATTACGACCATTTAGCTGGTCATAAGAAAATGCCCGCTAGTCTAACATAAATTCAAAAAAACGCTTATTAATAATGTTTATCTGTGTTTAAGCACTTGTTAATCTTTGTAGGTATTTTAGACCATGAAAAGCTGTTGCTAGAATTCACAAAAAAAGCGCCACTTGGCGCTTTTTTAAAACTTGTTAACGACTAATTGCTGATTTGCAGACGAATATAGTCGTAAATCTTGCTGAAGAAACTACCTTCATTAATTTCTTCAAGTGTTACAAGCGGATACTGTGCAATATCTTCACCGTCAAGTTGTAGGAAAAGGGTACCTACTTTAACGCCTTTAGCTAAAGGTGCTTCTAGTGTCTGGTCAAGTTCAAAATTTGCTTTAAGGTTTTTCATCTGACCGCGCGGAATAGTGATTGGCGTATCTTCTAAAATACCAAGTGAAACCGTTTCTTTATGGCCCATCCAAATGCGTTGTTCAGCAAAGCTATCGCCTGCTTTATACGGTGTTACAGTTTCGAAGAAACGGAAGCCATAGTTAAGTAGCTTGCGGCTTTCTGTTGCACGAGAACGCTCGCTTTTTGTGCCCATAACCACTGATACTAAACGCATATTGCCTTTTTTAGCTGAGGTTACAAGGCTATAGCCTGCTTCGCTGGTGTGGCCTGTTTTAATGCCATCAACATTTAAATTCTCATCCCATAACAATGAGTTACGGTTATACTGTTTTATGCCATTATAGGTAAATGATTTTTCAGCATACAGCGCATATTCTGCAGGTACATCACGGATAAGCGCTACACCCAAAGTTGCCATATCTCGCGGAGTTGTATAATGCTCAGTGGTATCTAAACCGTGACTATTAATAAAGTGCGTATTTGTCATGCCTAGCTTTTGCGCATGGGCGTTCATCAAATCAGCAAATGCGGCTTCGCTACCTGCAATGTGTTCAGCCATAGCAACACACGCATCATTACCTGATTGAACGATAATACCGCGGTTTAAATCTTCAACAGATACTTGTTTACCCACTTCAATAAACATTTTTGATGAATCAGGAAAATTTTTAGCCCATGCTTTTTCACTGATGGTTACTTGATCATCGAGTGAAATATTGCCGTTTTCAACTTCAAGGCCGATAACATAACTTGTCATCATTTTGGTTAAACTGGCTGGTGCTAATTTAGTATCTGCTTCACCTTCGGCAATGACTTTACCTGTCGTAAAGTCTACTAAGAAATAACCCTTGGCATTAATTTGAGGCGGAGCAGGGATGATTTGTGCTTGCAGAGAAAAGCACGACGCTGCTGCAATCGCAGCAATAACTGTTTTTTTAATTCGATTCATTGGCTTTTTGGGTCAATTGTATTAGTTTTGGGTATTTTAAGTTAATTATCCTAAAGCAATCAGTCACTGTAAAGCATGAATGCGTTTCGATGACTGTTAGCTTTAATTTTATCGAGTAATTCTTTGGCTACTTGTGCGTTGTCGATTGGACCAAGTCGCAGGCGATAAATTCCATCTTTTTTCACAATTTTACTGTCTACCTGATATTCATAGGTTAACTCTTTCGCGAGCACACCTAATTGCTCCACACTTTGTGCAGCTGCAATTTGAATATAGGCATTGTGATGATTTGTCTCAGGAAGCAGAGCTTCAATTTTTACTTTTGCTGTGCCTTGACGGTGATAACCAAGTTTATAGGCTGCAGCATACGATAAATCAATAATACGATCATCATGAAATGGACCACGATCGTTCACCCGGACAATAGCAGTATTGCCATTTTCTAAATTTGTTACACGAACAAAACTGGGTAAAGGTAAGGTCTTATGTGCAGCCGTCATAGCAAACATATCGTAAGGCTCACCGTTAGACGTATCGTGGCCATGAAATTTACGGCCATACCATGAAGCAATGCCTGTTTCAGTAAAACCAGCTTCA
>NZ_JBFKMX010000074.1:0-17807 GCF_041629635.1 Pseudoalteromonas sp.
CGCTTATTTTGCCAAAGACGATTACGCGCCTGTTAAAAACAGCATTATGCAAACTGCACAAGGCATTAAACAGCAAGTATCTAGCTTAGAGCAATTTAACGATCCAAATGGAGTGTATGCTAAGTGTCTAGTGTGTACAGTGAGCTATTAAACGCTACTTAAACAATCACTTTTAAACTATAATAGCCCAGTGTTTTCACTGGGCTATTTTTATGAAAAGAAAAAAAATATACATCGCCTATACTGGCGGTACGATCGGGATGAAGAAATCGAGCAAAGGTTACATTCCTGCAGAAGGTTTTCTTACCCAAACAGTTAAAGCCAGTGCTGAATTTAATCGTGAAGAAATGCCGTTATTTGATATTCACGAATACTGCCCTCTCATTGATTCGTCAGATATGAGCCCGCTTCATTGGCAACTAATCGCTGATGATATTAAACAAAAATACGCTGACTATGATGGCTTTGTTGTCCTACATGGCACAGACACAATGGCATATACCGCTTCAGCGCTTTCGTTTATGCTCGAAGATCTTACGAAGCCTGTTATTGTTACCGGTTCGCAAATTCCACTATCTCAATTGCGCTCTGATGGTCAGGTTAATTTACTCAATGCAATGTACCTTGCAGCAAACTATCCTATTGGCGAAGTAAGCCTATATTTCAATAACCAACTTTACCGAGGTAATCGCGCAACAAAAATGCACGCTGATGGTTTTGCTGCATTCGGCTCACCAAATATGGTACCGCTAGCTAAAGTTGGCATCAATATTGAGCTTGTTGCTGGCCAACTTAGCCCAAGCATAAGTAATAAACTAGGTGTCACGCAAATTACGCCTCAACAAATCGCGGTGGTTCACCTTTACCCGGGTATTTCTGTTGAGCTAATAAAAAGTATGATGACTGACAGCTTAAAAGCACTGGTTCTGTTAAGTTTTGGCGTAGGAAATGCTCCGCAGAACAAGGAAATGTTGGAGTTATTCAATAATGCGACACAATCAGGTTTAGTGATTGTAAATTTAACTCAGTGCTTACAAGGCAGTGTTAATATGGGCGGTTATGCTACTGGTAACGCACTTTTAAATGCGGGTGTGATTAGCGGTTATGACATGACGCTAGAAGCCTGCCTCACTAAATTACACTATTTACTTAGCCAAAATTTAGAAACTGAAACAATTCGCCATCTTATGCAAGATAACTTAAAAGGTGAGTTAACGCGGTAATCTAAGGTGTAAGATGAAAAAGAGCGCTAAATTTAGCGCTCTTTTTATTTCTTCACTTCGGTTTAAAGTCTAAACATACCGAATTTATGCAGTAACGGGTTCCCGTTGGAGGCGGCCCATCATTAAATACATGACCAAGATGTGCATCACACTGTTTACAACGCACTTCAATGCGCTCCATGCCATGAGAGCTGTCACGCAGATAACGAATGCTCTCTTTTTCACTAAAGCTAAAGGCTGGCCAGCCACAACCAGACTGAAATTTATCTTCCGATTTAAACAAAAGCGCATTACAGCAAACACAATAATAATCACCCGATTCAAAAAAATCGTTATATTCACCTGTAAATGGGTATTCAGTGCCCCCATCAACGCACACATGTTTTTGTGCGTCGTTAAGGTGTGTTTGCCATTTTTTATCCATTATCTTACTTTCGCGTCAATATGCGTTAAATCAGTTAAATGACATGTTTCACCTTCGTGAGTTTTAATACCATGTTCACCAAAATAATCGCGTTGAGCTTGCACTAAATGACCGTTACTAGGTGTTGTAAGTGTTGCATAATAGGTTTGCGTAGCGGCAAGTACCGGAAATGCTAAACCCGATTTCACAGCATCAGCAGCAATATTTCTAAGTGCTACTACTTCGTCATTTAGACCATCAATAAAACCGTTGCCTTCTGCAATTTGGTCAAGGTAGTCTGCACGAATAATACAGCCAGCGCGCCATGTTTGCAGTGTTTTAGATAAGTCTACTTTCCACTGGTGCGAACGCGATGCGCCTTTAATTAAGGCTAAGCCTTGACGGTAGCACAGAAGGCTCGCTAAATGGAATGCTTTACGCAGCTCTTCAAGATCAATATCAACTTTAGCTGGCTGTTTTGCCACATACGTCATTTCTAATGCTGCATGCGTGTCTTGCGTATTCGTTAAATGACGAGCTTGAACCGCAGCCACTAATGAAGGTACGGCAATACCTAACTCTAGTGCGTTTTGCGCAGTCCAAAGTCCAGTGCCTTTTGCACCTACTTTATTATCAATCAAATCAACAATTGCAGTTTCGTCATCAGACTTTAATTTTAAAATGTGGCTAGAAATTGATAGTAAATAGCTATTAAGTTCACCTTCTGACCAAGTATCAAAAAGCGCGGCTATTTCGTCGTTAGTTTTACCACAACCTAAACGAAGTAAGTGGTAAATTTCTGCAATTAATTGCATTAACGCATATTCAATGCCGTTATGTACCATTTTAACAAAATGGCCTGATGCTGACTGGCCTACACGCGCAAAGCATGATTCGCCATTATGGCTCGCAGCAACCTTTTCGAAGAAAGGAATAATACGTTCCCAACCGCCTTCAGAACCAGACGCCATCATTGCCGGGCCATGGCGTGCACCTTCCGCACCACCAGAGATCCCCATAGTGGCAAATTCAAACTTATTTTGATACTTAAGTTTACGCGCGATGCCGTCTTTATAATTACTGTTACCGCAATCAACGATAATATCGTTAATTTCAACGCCCGCTTCAATAAGCTCTGAACATACACGGTCTACTAATTCACCGGCTGGTACTAAAAGCAGAATAGAACGTGGCGTTTCTAGGCGTCGAACCATATCCGCTAAATCGCTAACAATATGCAGTCGTTCAGCAAACCCTTCTTTTTTTGCAAGGCTAAGTAAATCTTCGCCTGCGTCTGGGTTTTTGTCATAGGCTACTAGGTTTAAACCTTTCTCAATCAAGTTTAAGGCAAGGTTCTTACCCATAACGCCTAAGCCAACTAATGCGACTTGCATATAAATTCTCCTAACTGTTAGGTGTGAAATCATTGCTAATATCAACTAAAACAGTGCATTGTTTACACTGAAAGTTGAAATTAGTTAAGCGGTAATGGCGCGCATTATATGGCTTTTCGACCAGCATGCAATTTTATTATTAAAAAAATTATAGATTATAATTTCTTTGCGAAGCCTTAATTTTACTCGTTTTGTTTAATTCTATACTGAATATCAATCTCCTAACGGCCGTTTCCAGCGGACTTATGTCCTTTTTTGTGGCTGATAAGATAATTTAAATGGCGTATAATAAAATTTACATAAATATTATTCATACGAATTCTAGTGTATGACATGTTGACGCCAACATGACACCGGTGTCATAATCTACTAAACACACAAATAGCAAGTATATTAAGCTAGCATTACTAGCTTAATAATGTGAAACGCATAGAATATTTATAATAGCTAATGGGAGCTACTAAATGCCAAGACGTACCAAAATCGTTGCCACACTCGGTCCTGCTACAGATAGAGATGACAATTTAGAAAAAATAATTAAAGCAGGTGCGAATGTTGTTCGCCTAAACTTCTCTCATGGCGTAGCACAGGATCACAAAGATCGTGCGGCAAAAGTACGTGAAATCGCAAAGAAATTAGATACACATATTGCCATTCTTGCTGACCTTCAAGGTCCCAAAATCCGTGTATCAACCTTTAAAGAAGGTAAAGTTGAGCTTGCAGTTGGTGCAAAATTTATCCTTGATGCTGAAATGGAAAAAGGTGAAGGTGATATAAATGGTGTAGGTATCGACTACAAAGAACTGCCACAAGATGTATCATCAGGTGACTTATTACTTTTAAATGACGGACTTATCCAATTAACCGTTGATGAAGTTGTTGGCAAGAAAGTACATACAACGGTAACTGTTGGCGGTGTACTGTCAAACAATAAAGGCATTAACCGTTTAGGGGGTGGTCTAACAGCACCTGCGTTTACTGATAAGGACAAAGAAGACCTTATCACAGCAACAGAAATCGAAGTAGATTACATCGCAGTATCATTCCCTCGCTCGGGTGACGATATGCGTTACGTGCGTTCACTCGCAGAAGCAGCTGGCTCAAAAGCCCAGTTACTAGCTAAAATTGAACGTGCTGAAGCAGTAGAGTCAGAAGAAGCAATTGATGACATCGTACTTGCATCGGATGCTGTAATGGTTGCTCGTGGTGACTTAGGTGTTGAAATCGGTGATGCTGCACTTGTTGGTAAACAAAAAGCAATTATCAGCCGTGCTCGTACTCTTAACCGTACCGTTATCACTGCAACACAAATGATGGAATCGATGATTGATAACCCAATGCCAACACGAGCTGAGGTTATGGACGTTGCAAATGCCGTACTTGATGGTACAGATGCAGTAATGCTTTCAGCTGAAACAGCAGCTGGTGACTATCCTGCTATCACGGTAGAAACAATGGCGCGTGTATGTTTAGGTGCAGAATCACAACCTCAAACTGCAATTTCTAAACATCGACTTGATTCAATGTTTGAAAATACATCTGAAACCATCGCACTTTCTGCTATGTACGCAGCCAACCATTTAGATTCCGTTAAAGCACTTGTTGCCCTTACAGAATCAGGTAGCACAGCAAAACTAATGTCGCGTATCAGCTCTGGTTTACCAATTTACTCATTATCACGTCACCGACGTACACTTGGTCAAACTGCGCTTTATCGCGGTGTTTACCCTGTGTATTTTGATTCAACAGATTACGATTCAGGTTCACTCGTTAAACAAGCTTTAGCAACGTTAGTTAATAAAGGTTACTTAAAATCTGGTGATAAAGTTATTCTGACGCATGGTGATGCGATGGAAACAGTGGGCGCAACCAACACGCTAAAATTAGTTACTGTAGATTAATACGTAATTGATATAAAAAAACCAGTTCAAATGAACTGGTTTTTTTGTTTTATAATCTTGTAATTACTTAGCAATATACGGGATAACTTGTTTAATTGGTTGTGAAAAGGTCAACCTTTTATTTTCATCTAAGGTATTTGGTATTTGGATAGTGCAGCGATTGTCTTTGCAGCTAATAAATTCATCTGCCCCCATAGGCTTAGATGCTTGGCCATCAAATACAAGCGTCACCCCTTTTACTTCAGGCATCATAAACGAAAACAAGGTACGCATAAAAAAGCCCGATAAACGTCCCATCAAATCATCAAACTCGTCATAAAGCACTGCCATTTCCTTTATTGAGACACTGTCACCATATTCTTGGCTAGATTCCATTTGCATTTTAAGCTGACATTGTTCTGTGCCTTTTGGTTGCACCACAATTAAAGCTTTATCTTTATCAAGCGTTTCATCAAAAGGCAACAGAAGTTTACTGTCATCCGTATAATTTAAAGAGTATTCATTGGTTTTGGTGATGATACTGCCACTTTCAATAGCGCATGGCTTGGTATGTTGATTGATCAAATAAAAACCTACATCAGCACTTGCGTAATCACCTTTTGACATCACCTTTAAGCGGTCATAAAAGCCATCATAAGACACAACAAATTCAGCAGCATATGCGCCAAGAGAAACTGATGTCAGAAGCAGACTTGCAGATAATATTTTTTTATTCACTGAAATACCTTTGATTTGTTACCAACATTTGATTCAACTCTTCAATATACGCATGGCCACGCTCTGAATAGCTACCAAGACCGTATAACAATTTCTCAGCAAGTATAATCTGTTCATCGTAGCGATTGCTTTGCCTTAGATCACGAAGTTGTTGATAGGCAGGGTGTGTATTTATATTTCTAAAATAAGCTTTTACACTTTGCTCTAACGATTTAAACGCAGCAACCTCATGATTGCGCCCTTCGTTACGCTGATTTGGAACCATGCCACAACCTTCTCTGAAACACCATAAACCAAAAAAATTCAAACCAATTCGGGCAAATCGAGAGGTGCCCCAACCAGATTCATTGGCCGCCTGTGTCAACACCATAGCGATTGGAATACTATCAACACGATTAAGTGCAACGGTTAAACTTTCTTCATTAATTTCATCGTCAATTTTATATTTAGCGAAAATATCCTTTAGAGCATTTATTTGATATTTAGGGATAGCAAAGCCAAGCTCTAACTCAGTTAAGGCCAGATCTACCTGCTCTCGTTGTTTCAAAATTCGTTTATTTTCAGCAACTATATAGGGTCTTAATAAATCAAAAAAAGCCTTTTTACGCTTTTGCACGTTTCTCATATTGACAAAATCTGGCAACTTAACATTGTGAAGTGGCTTTTCTTTCACAATTGGCTTAGGTAATGTTTCTTCTTTGTCAGATACAAGTGATTGAGCTGATTTGTCTAACCAGGGCGATACCAACATATATCCAAATAAACAAAATAGGATTACTTTTAACAATAACTTCATAAAAAATTTTAATATTTAGAAATGTCTGAAAAAGGAAAAATTCTACACCAACCCGTATGTAGACGTAAGCTTTTTAATTTTCAGCCCTATCCCAATAAAGGCTTGACTTTACTTTTTTACGAAGTGATTCATTAAAAAGTTCAAAGCTAGCAAAAGGTTTCATCTCGCCAGTTAGGCAAAACCACGTATGTGAGTAGCAGTTTCGCTTAATCACATGATAAGGGTGATATGCAAATAACTGAGAGGCAGCATGTTCATCCTCAAATGTAAATTTAAATGAGTGACCAGCTTGATCACTGGCAACAAAAATATTAAGGCCGCTGCGCTCAGATAAAAACCGTTTATAGCTCAAAGCTCTCGAGAGTCCAGAACCATGAAGTTCCAATATCAGATTATCGTCAATCACTAAACCTGTATGAATAAAGCCATTGTAAACACCGCAACATACAATATTGCCTTTTTCTAAAGATACACTTTTATCACTTGGCAAACTATCACAGGGATAACGCCCTATCGCATCGTTAGTTAGTATCCCATAACGGCGGCGTTTATCCTGTTCTTTTAACTCATTGTGATACATTGAATTTGCAAATACTGCCACTGCGGAAACACCGAGTAATAATGGTAATGGCATAATTACATCTCCAAAACTGTGTTAAGTTAACTATGGCACATTATATCGCTTAATAGTGTTTTAAGTTGTTGCAATTTATGTCTAAAATAACTTTGTGATTTTAATAAATTAACTAGGTAATTAATGACTGAAGAATGGTTAGCAAGACGGTATCAAGAAAACAAGCATCGCCCAGATGACAAACGTTCACCATATCAAAAAGACCGCTCACGTATTATTCATGCGGCAGCTTTTAGACGCTTGCAGGCTAAAACTCAAATTATGAGTATTGGTGTCAATGATTTTTACCGTACTCGCCTGACACATTCACTTGAAGTTGCTCAAATTGCCAGTGGTATTTTAGGTCAATTAAGAGCGAATCAAACCAATAATAACTTGGGATCATTTTTACCGTGCCGAAGTTTAATTGAAACGCTTTCTTTAGCGCACGATATTGGTCACCCTCCTTTTGGTCATGGTGGTGAAACAGCGCTTAATTATATGATGCGTGGGCATGGTGGCTTTGAAGGTAATGCCCAAACCTTAAGGATTGTTGCAAAACTAGAACCTTACAGTAAGGGCTTTGGTATGAACCTTACACGCCGAACATTACTTGGTTTTATCAAATATCCGCAACTTATAAAGCATTTATGGCAAATCCCCACAGATACCGGACAAGATAGATTTATCAATTCGACTCGTTGGTTACCAGCAAAAGGTTTATACTGCGAAGAGTCCTCAGTATTTGATTGGATTTTATCACCACTTTCTAACCAGGATAAAAACACATTTACCCAGTTTGCTAAAAATAATAATGGTATTTCACGCACCGTTTATAAGTCGCTTGATTGCTCCATTATGGAACTAGCAGATGATATTGCTTATGGTGTTCACGATTTAGAAGATGCAATTGCAACAGGCATGGTAACAGTCCATCAATGGCAAGAATTTGTTGAATGTCATTTAGGTAAGTTAAACACGGGCTGGCTTAAAACCAATTTACCGCGTATTTCTGCACAGTTATTTTCACACGATGAAGCCGATTTAAAAGATGTAATTGGTGAGCTGGTTAACTTATTTATTACCCAAGCACGCATTAAGCAATTAGGTATATTTGAAAGCCCATTGTTAGATCACAAAGTGTATCTTGAAGAAGATTTAACACTTTTACTTGAAGGATTAAAGCAATTTGTTTTTAAAAATGTGATCCGTCATCCTGAGATGCAACAAATTGAGTTTAAAGGACAAAAAATTATTTCGGATCTGTTTGCCGCATTTGCAAGCGACCCACTGAGATTATTACCGCATACGCGACAAAGTATTTATCAAAATGCAGTAGAACAAGGCGAAACAGGATATCGCCAATTATGTGATTATATTTCTTCGATGACCGATGAGTACGCCATTAAAGTCCATGGCAGACTGTTTACAACTGAATACTAAGCAATTTTAGAATCATCGTAAAACACGGTACCATCGTCTTTCGATACCGAGCGGCTGCAATGCGTTTCCTTAGTATCAAGTAATTCACTTGGACGCAAGTTACGCTCTTTTAATGCTTCGCCACAATGAGGACAAACGTCAATTAAACATTGTGTACTGATATTGAAACACTTGGTACATTCAAAACAACTCACGTCCGTATCAATTTGTACATGCTCTGTTTGTTGACAGTAAAATAATGCATGTTCAGCCATATTTGACATAGCAAGCCTCCTTTTTTAAATGAACATAAAGAAAGCACCTCAACTTGACAAGATTATTTTTTAAACAAGATTTAAAACCAGTAAAAAGTGCTATTTAAAAATATTCTTTTGATAGCGTTCCTGTAAATTTGGACCTTCAAATTTATCAAAAGCATCAAGTGTTGAAGCTATTTCATCAAGCCGTTCTTCGGGTTGTGGATGCGTACTATAAAGACTCGCAAGTGCACTGTCGGTGGGTGTTATTGATGCTATTCTCTGCAGCACCGAAGCCATTGCGAAAACATCATAGCCAGCTTTGCTCATTAAGCTAACAGCTTCAATATCCGCTTCGATTTCGTCGTCTCTATCTAGCCCTTTACTATAAAGCTCCGTTGCCATCGAGCTAAGCGCCCTTGCCCATTGAGTTAAATTACGAGATGATCTATCCGAGTCGTTTTGTGTTTGATAGGCATCTGCTGATATAAATACCATCTCAGTTAAGGCGCTCTGTAAACTTAGCTCTTTAATTTTCTCAACATGATGTTGTTTTGTGATATGAATTATCTCATGTGCAAGCATCGCAGCAAGTTCTGCTTCACTGTCTAACTGAAGTAAAGCACCGGAGGTTATAAACACAAACCCCGCAGGTGCTGCAAATGCATTTATGTCATCGCTATCTAGCACAGCAAATTGCCAGTTAAGCGTCGGGCGACTCGAATGATTTGCTAAATGGCGACCGACTTTGTTCACGTATTTGTTTATCTGTTTATCTTGATGAATTGGCGCAACCGATACCAATACAGATGCTAAGTTTTCCCCTAATTGCTGCTCTTTCCTTTCATCAAAGATTTGACTTTCATAAACATTAACCCCTTGATTTACCAGCGCACCAACATCTACGCCGGCTATTTTCACACCTGTTGCATTACAACTCACAACTAGCAATGCACAAATAACAATTAAAAATTGGTGTTTAATCATTTGGTACCTCGGCGTGTGTTAGTTTGCCATTTTCAATAAACACATTTAAATCGCGCGTATTGGGTTTAAATGAATCGATCGGTTTCAAAAGTGCTTTATTTGGCGTGATATTGTCAAATGCATGCTTGTCAAACCCTCTTACAGCGGTTGACGCGGTAGGCTTTGAATTCATTGACTCTATTAACGACACTACACCCAAATTCCCACTCCTCCTTGGCTGCGTAGCCAGTTGCACAGCAAGCATTTTGATCCAAGCATTGGGCTGTGTTTGTTCTTCAACAAAATACCAAGCACGGTGACGTTTGCCGATTTGTAATGTATCGCCAGCTTCTTTCGATGCGACCACATCACTTTTAATTGAAGGCTCTGTATAAAGGTTTGTTGCCATCGCTACAATTGCAGTTTTACTTTGAAAAGTTGTTTCTGTTTTTGCAATACATAACAAAGGAAAGAGAATTAACATCAACAAGAAAGTTATTGGTTTCATTTTACTATCGCTCCGGCGTTAGTAGTTCCACAGGTTTTTCACGTCCTTTTACGGTTACTTTGTCAACATACTGAAAGTTGAGTTTCGTCCTTTGTGCGGTTTGTTTTGACACTAAAATACGATTACTAGCCTTGGTTAACCCTTCAATACGACTGGCTAAATTAACTGTGTCACCAAGCACAGTATAGTCTAATCGCTGATCGGTGCCGATAAATCCACACATTACTTTGCCACTATGGATCCCAATACCAATGTCTAAAAACTGATATTTCTTCGCTAAACTGGCTCTAAACTTTAGTAAGTTTTGCTCCATTTCAAGTGCCGCTAAAATCGCTTGTTCTGCATGATTTTCAGATTTTAAGGGCGCCCCCCAAAAAGCCATTACTGCATCACCGATAAATTTATCAAGTGTGCCATTATGTTTAAATATGGTTGCCACTTGCATCGACAGGTAATCATTTAAAAGTGAAACAATTTCAGTTACATCATGTTTTTCAGATAGTGAGGTGAAATTACGAATATCACTAAAAAGAACAGTCACTTCAACGATATCGCTACTGCCATACTGTGCGATATTTTGATGCTCTAATATATTTTTGACCACATTCGGGTCTAAAAATCTACCAAACAATTTATTGGCATATTGTTTTTCAAGGTATTGAACATAACTGTGCATTAGAAATTGTGAAATATAGGCAAGCCCAACAGCGCAAATTAACGTGCCAAGAGGTAAATCACTATTTGTTTTTGCTAAATAACAATAGCCTTGCCAGAGCAGTACAAAAAGGAGTGCTAACACCACTGTCGATAAACAAAATTGCCTAACTAATGATAATTTAAATATATAAGCGCAGCTTACCAGTATCATCAGCACACATGCCGAAGAGATAACAACTACACTGCTTAGCTGATTGTAATATTCATTTTTTAAATAATTAGACACTGCATTAGCAATAACGAACACGCCTGGCTCACTATTTGAAATCGGTGTTGCAACTTCATCGAACAATCCTGCCGCCGTAGCGCCAATTAGAATTTTCTTGTTTTTAAACTGCTTTAAGAAAGTGCTGTTTTCATTCACTACCGCATTGTAAATATCAAAATAACTATACTGTTTAAATGTATCTTTGTGTTGCCATTTAAGTTTAATTGAATTGCTTGACATTAAACTTGTTGATGATGCACTCGCTATGAGTGCACCGAGTGATAAATAGGCATTGTCATTCACCCTTATTTTAGATAAATATTGCCTTACTACAGCATCGTTTTGCCTGTAGACATTAACACTGCCTATTTTATTCTCGCCTAGTTGCTTGGCAAAAGGAAAAAGTGCCAAACGATATTCGCTTTGCTTTGGTTGATTTGAAGTTTCCAAACCAAGCAAGGCTAAATAAACATTGTTTGCCTCATTCAACACTTGTTCAAAATACAGATCATCATCAGGACGGTAGATATCAGGTTCATTAAACAGTACATCAAAGGCAATGACACTTGGTGAGTAACTATTTAACCCTTCGATGACTTCGGCATGAACGCTTCGAGGCCAAGGCCAACGTCCTGCTATGCTTTTCATAAATTCAATCGACTTATCATCAATAGTGATAACAATTAATTCTTCAGATGGTATGCGTTGATAAGCTTCACTTCGTTCTCGTAAATCAAAGAACGCATTATCTAATGTAAAAAAAAGCTCAAAAAAATAAATAATTAGCCAGATAATAAACGCAAAAACACAGGTTGAAACAGTGTGTAACTTCTGGCTGTGCTGAAAAGTCATAGCTTAAAATAAAAATGAATTATGTTTTTAAGCTTAGCAAACTATTTGTTTTTTAAATGAGTTTCACCTTGCCAATCATCACTGAGCATACTCAATTCATTGTGAGAGATACGTTGCAAAAACAGTTCGGCTAGTATTTTAAACTCATCACTTTCTTTTAGCTCATTGTAGAGCTGCTTGGCACACTGCCAATCTTGGGAACAGAATGCTGAAAATGCCAAATTGAGTTTATCTGTCAATAACGTATTTGGAAAATAGCCATATACTCGAGTGGTTTCCGACTTTCCTTTAAGTATCACTTTATCTACCAATACAAATGAGTCATTATTTTGAAGTGCTGAAAATACCGATTCACTAATAAGCACATCTGTGCCGTATAGCCTGTTTGCGCTTTCTAACCGTGCAGCTTGATTGACAGAGTCACCAATACAGGTGTAATCAAACAATACTTCTGAGCCCAAGTGTCCCACTATCGCTTCGCCAAAATTAATGCCGATTCTTAGTTTCACTGCAGTTGAGCCTCTTTGATTCAATTTATCTGTAAGTTTGGCACATTCAGCATTCATCTCTAGAGCCGCAGCAACAGCATTTTCAATTTGATTTTCATCGGCAACTGGAGCTCCCCAAAATGCCATAACCGCATCGCCAAGATACTTATCTATGGTGCCACCATGTTTAACAATAATTTCACTATGAGCAGTTAGAATTTCGTGCAAAATATCAGCTACTTGCTCTGCACCTAATTGCTCTGATAATTTCGTAAAACCCGCTAAATCGGCAAACAATATAGTTAAGTTTTTACGTTCACCGCCAAGTTCTAATTTATCCGGTTCATCCATTAATTCGTTTAGTACGTTTTCAGATACATAGCGCGAAAATGCATCAGAAATAAAACGCCTTTGTTTTTGCTCACTGCGAAAGCTAATGGCGAAATAGAACAAATAACAGGTTAATGCAACCGCAATTAAACTGACAGTAGGTAAATGTACCTGAAAGTAAAATGACACTAGGGATAACGCTAAAACAAGCGCAATTAATTTGATCAAACCAAGTACTGATTTTTTTATCGTAAAACCGGTAAATAAATAACTGGCAACAAGCGCGATGAACAGCGTCAAAATCATTACCTGCCAAGGTAATAAAGTGCTAAGCGTAAGGTCATGTCTGATATTTTCAATTAAATTAGCGTGTACTTCTACCCCTGCCATGGTTTTGCCATTTAACCACGTATAGGGAGTTAAGAAACGGTCATCTGTGTGTAAACCAAGCTCAGCATTAGCAAGGATATCCAAACCCACCAGCACGATTTTGTCCTTAAATACCGAGTTTGGTAATAACTTAATATCAGCCGCACGATAGTATGAAACTTTAGGAAAACTATTCGCATCGCCTATATAGTGAATCCGTTTTTCTAGGTCACTAGGTTCGCTGTCAAAGGCGTACCATAAACTACTGTTTTCATTTGGTACAGCACGTACCACACCATCAAGATCGTAATTTAAGCCAATGGCTTTAGCATTCGCACCCGCTTGCAAATAAAGTGGTAATGGTAATACCTGAGACTGTAATACCCCTTCACTTATCACTTCTGTTTTTGCGTATTTAGCAAGGTAAACTGGCACGTCACTGGCCATTATTGCTTCAGCAAATTGAACATCATCAAACGCACCGAAACTAGAAGGTAAATCAAAAATCAAATCAAAGAATATTACCTTTGCGCCTGCAGAATTAAGGCGTGCTAGCAAGTCACTATGGAATTTTCGCGGCCAGGGCCACTGCGTTTGAAAATGCTCAAAACTTTGTTCATCTATCGTGACAATAACAATGTCGGTTTCAGTAATTTTAGGCGCTACCACTATGGATAGACTATCAAAAGCGTAATTTTCTAATTGTTGCCAAAGACTCGTTAAATTAAGTAGAAAAACAAGGCTTAAGCTAAAAATCGATGACAATACTGCATACTGGATCCATTTTTTTTGCTGCTTTTGCCCCATCAGAAACGCCACTCTGCGTTAAGGTAAAGCACATCACTGTTATTGATATGTTGGCGAATGTATTGTGCAATCAATTGCAATCGTTTATTGATGAACTCTTGTTGCCAACCAATATTCGTTACAAACCCATCTGTTAATTCCTGACCAGATTCAAAATCAAAATAGGTAAACTTCACAAAGGGGGTTGCATAAAAATCAGTCGTATAATTAGCACCTAGCGCAAAACTCGATTTAGGAAAATTATCCATATAATCTGATTGTTCACCATTCTTTTTTGTTATGTCAGCGTTTGTTAAGCGCATGTTTAACGTCACTGCTAATCTGTCAGCCAATAAACTTTCAACATCTATATAAAGATCATTTATTTTTGCGGTTTCAATCAAGTGCTTTGGCGCACCATAAAATGCACTATCAAAATGATAACGTGATGTTAGGTCGTTTGATATCGAATTAAACTCTCGTAAATCAGATAACAAGTCTGTTGTGTTACCAAACAATAATCCATTAAAAGTATCGTTATTAATTTTTTGATGATTAAAAGAAACCGCAGCAAAACTATGATTATTTTGATGAGTCAAACGTGTCGCTACTTGTTCTGATTGACTAGCAACGCGCATATACTGCCTGTCAATTAACATGCCACCAAGTGTTGTTGTCATGGGTGACACAACTGTATTAGCAGAAAATACTTTCGCTGTGTAGGCCGATAAGGCTAATTCACCCGACACGCTTAACAATGTACCGAATCCGAAATCCGAGAAGGATTGTTTGTCGCTTGGATGCGATGCGCTTGTAGTATTGAATTTTAAATCATTTGTATGCCAAAAGCTGTCGATAATATGCTTATTACTTAATGACGACCTAAAGTAAAAACCAAAATGAGAAGAGTCTAATTGTTCACCACTCTTACTCTCTAAGAAGCTTTCATATTCATCCTCAAATATAAGTTCATTGTTGTAATAAGTTGAAGATATAGAGCTTGAGTATATGAAATTTTTATGCCCTAACTGAGTTTTAGATTGTACCCAGTAAGGTAATATTTGAATATCTCTGTCATAAGTATATTGCCAACTTATAAACTGTGTCGTCTGAGATTGAGACATATTACTTTCTGAAAGAGTCCGACTATTTACTTGAACATATGTAGGGGGAACATCAACTATAACTTCAAATGAGGATTGACTAGTTAACTTAGAATTAAGTTCTATATTAATTAGCCCTAGATTAACGCTATGCGACTTATTGAAAGCGTATTGCACGCCAAAGTATTCGTCTTCAATATCTGTATCTGTATCACTGTAGGTATTAGTTGCGCCTAACATACTAAGATGAGACGATTTAATATCCCCGTTCGCTTTATGCTGAACATGATTTGAGAATGCAATAATATTAAGTTTATGGTGAGGCTTTAACCCTATACCCCATTTAATACTTCTACCATCATTCTTAGAATTATAATCTAAACCATCAACTTGCTCCTGCCAATTAAATTGTGGCTCAGTAATCTCGGCCATAAATGCAATTGGAAAAAGCGTATTATTGAAACCATTAAGTTGAACACGCGGTGATGAATATTCGCTTTTAATAGATTCACTAAACTGTGTAGTTTGCCAATTTATCAAACCATTCACGCCAGGCTGCTGAACCATATTTTGAGTTGCATAATTACTCGCAAACGCCGTTGGGTCATTTAGCAAACCTTTAAATAATTCACTGAGTTTAGCACTGTGGTTGTTTTCAATCTGGCTACTTACAAATAACTGACTGCCGGCCCAAGTTGGGTCGTAATTACTGAGTCCAGTATACAAAGCACGTTGAGTTAAACCGTACTCTGTATAGGCTGCACCTAAATCTGTACCGCCCTGTAGATTGTTAGCAAGTTGATTAAGTGATTTTAAGAATGGTAACCGTTTATTAGCGGCTATAACAGCTTCCAAGCTTTGTTTGGGATTTGCTAATTCACGTTCGAAAATTGCCCGCATAAAATACGGCATTGGGTCATTGTCATCTTGCTCAATGGCATACGTGAGCGTGTCATTGGCTAGTTCAAGCTTGCCTTGTTGATAATAGGTTATCGCTAAATAGGTATTGGCACGCGCATAGTTCGGCGCAAGCGTTGTTGCCGTTAAAAACGCGCGTTTAGCATGCTCTAATTCGCCTTGTTTTAAACTTAAGATGCCGAGCGCTGTATTTACCAAAGCACCATGCGCACCTTTAGCTTCAGCATCTGCTAATTCAGAGCGCGCCAAATTGAATTGATTGTTAAAGGTATGCAAGGTCGCTAGTTCTGAATACGCTTCAAAGCGCCGAATATTAGCTTGCTTTGCTTTGGTTAAATAATTTAAAGCCACATCGGTATGTTCTTTTTCAGTGAAAATACGCCCTAACAGGTAAAGCGCGTCATAATTATCGTACTCACGTTCTAGTACTTGATTAAGAAAACCGATTGCCTCATTGCCTTGGCCGTTAAAGAGTGCTACTTCAGCATTTAGTACTAAGACATCAATATTATCGCCAACAAGTACTTTTGGTTTACCTAATAATAGATGTGCACGCCCCCACAATACATAGAGCTCTGGTATTGCTTGGTAATCCGCTATCTGCTTAATTAGGCTAATGGCTCGCTTTGTATCACCTAGGTATAAAGCAATATCCGCAAGCATAGCTTGTTTAAATGGCGATTGTGGCAATGCTTTAATTTTTTGTTGTAATTGAACTGGCGAATGAAGATTCGATTGTAAAGTTGCTAGTTCATTGGCAGTAGTTGCAAGAGACAAATATTTTTTGATATCAAAACTATATTCGCTTACCCATTGAACGCGCTCGCTTGCGTTAGTGAAGAAGAGTTTAACGGGCGCTTTACCCACCTCTGCAATTGCTTGTTCATTGGCTTTAACAGATACTGCACCAAACTCATTTGAAAAATAAATTTCACCATGAAGTACAGTAATCTTACTCGTACCATCATCTGACACTTCAATGTCCCAATCAGTACCACGAATAGCAGCGACGGCAGACGGTGTTTCAAATATAAGCTTATCTGGGATATTTTTAGACTTGACCCAAGCGCGCCCTTTATTAAGCCGAAAACGTGTCGAGTTACCTTTATCGTCTAAAACATCTTTTACAATCAGAAAGCTGTTTTGGTTGAGTCGTAACTGACTGTCATCACGAAACAATAACGCCAGTTTGCTTAGCGCACCCGTTTGAACATGATTACCCTTATTGAGGGTTAAATCCACTTGAGTGGCTTGCCATGCTTTTTGCAAGCCAAGGCGCCATTGTGTATCACCTTGTTGCGAGATCACTTTTGCAGCGTCTGCATAGCTCAGAGCGGCAAAACTTGAAAATCCAATTAAGGTTAAGCTGCGAAAGAAAGACATGGGTAATGGCATCCATTCAAAAACGTTAAATAAGAAGTTCTCTACTTTTAAATATTTTTAGCTTTCAGCTTCAAGAAGCGTTACTGGCTCCATTAATCGATCGGTTGTTTTCTCGAGGCGAACGGCTAAACCTTCAATAATACGCGCTGCTACACCTGAGTTATTAGCAAGCATTTCTTCAAAGCTTTCGCGCTCATACACTTTCAAAACAGTATCTTCTGCAGCAATCGCGGTACAACTTCTTGCCGAACCAATAATAATCGCCATTTCGCCAAGAAACTCACCTGTGCCAAAGTAGCCCAGTACAACCGATTGACCCATTTTTGACTTAATCAGTTTAATTTTACCTGAGCGAACAACATACATACGCTCAGCCTTATCACCTTGTTTAAATAAAATTTGGCCGCTATTTAAAATTAATTCTGTACTCATTATCTGTCCTTAATAGAGCAA
>NZ_JBFKMX010000075.1:0-17549 GCF_041629635.1 Pseudoalteromonas sp.
AAACGCACGTACATGATAACGCGTACCATCATAAACTAAGCTATGAGGTTGAATTATGCGGTCTTCAAACTCAGGGCTAGACAGCGAAATATAACCAATATCTAAACGTAATTGGTAACGGATCGCTTGTAAAATTGGCCTTACAAGTTGTGGGCTAATATTACGATGTACTTGCGGTAAGGTTTCAACTAGTGAAGTAACCGCTTGGTTTGATTGTAAATTAAAGAGCGCATGGTAGGTTGAAAACGCAAAATCAATAAATTGTGGTGTGAAATTTGGCTTGGCAATATGTGCACGCTGCTGGCTAATAAATTCAAACCCCGTAGGATTGAGCAACTTGTACTCTGATATATACTTTTGCGCCGTGGGACGACTTGTTTCAAAATAATCCATTAATTGACGGGCATTCAATTTACCTTCCCACAGTAACAATGCTTCAATTACCTGATAGCGTTTTATATCTTCCCAACGCATGAATATGCCTTACAAATGCAATTTTTATTATTTGCAGTTATTTTGACGTGCTAAAAAGAAAAAAGCCAGACACATTATGTAATGTATCTGGCCAAAAAATTACTAACTTAGTAATCAACGGGAAATCTACTAATCCAGGGATGGATTTAGACAACAACAGCAATTCATCATGTTATCTGTATTAATAGACTAGCCGTTTTCAGTTAAGTTCAAATTTATTTTAAAAAAGTTTACGATCCTATTAATTGCAGCAGATCTTGCTCACTAAAATCAGAGAAACCATGGCTATGACTATCAAAAAAGCGCTCAGCTAACGCGGCCTTTTCTTGCTGCATACGCTGCACTTTTTCTTCAATGCTGTTTTGACAAATCAACTTATACACAAATACAGGTTTATCTTGCCCAATGCGATAGGCTCTGTCTGTTGCTTGGCGCTCAACTGCTGGGTTCCACCAAGGATCATAATGAATAACGGTGTCAGCAGCTGTTAAATTAAGCCCTGTGCCGCCAGCTTTTAGGCTGATTAAAAATACACTGACTTCACCTTGTTGAAACTTATCAATGGCTTTTTGGCGATGACGGGTTTGCCCCGTTAATAAGCTGTAGCCTATGCCTATTTCATTAAGTTTTTGCTCAATCAGTGACAACATACTGGTAAATTGGCTAAAAATAATGACTTTTCGCCCTTCTTTTAGCATTTCAGGCAAGGTATCGGCTAAATAGTTTAGCTTAGCGCTATTAATTGCTTCTTCAGGGTCGGTCGACTTATTAATTAGTCGCGGATCGCAACAAATTTGTCTAAGTTTTAACAGTGACTCTAAAAACAGTAACTTACTAGCTTGTTGTTCACCCGCTTCAAAAATCGACTTCACCTTAGATTCAATTTGTTCACTGACTTTTTGATACAAGGTTTTTTGGCTATCGCACAGCTCAATTACTTTAACCATTTCAGATTTTGCTGGTAATTCTTTTGCCACTTCCGCTTTGGTACGCCTAAGTACATAACCCGCAATAATATCGTTCAATTGCTCAGCACGATACGCATTGTTTTCTTTTTCAATTGGTTGCTGAAAATGATTTTTAAAATAAGCCGTACTGCCAAGTAACCCAGGCATGGCAAAATCAAACAGTGATTTGAGCTCTGAGAGGTTATTTTCCACCGGTGTACCACTTAAGCATAAATGGAAATCACCTTTCAGCGCTTTGGCAAATCGCGACACTTTAGATTGATAATTTTTAATGGTTTGCGCTTCATCCAAAATAATATTACCGAAGTGCATTTGCATATAATGCTCGTGATCGCGAAGCAGTAATGGGAAGCTTGTGATGACCACATCTGCAGTGGCGGCTTTAGCCAACAACTTTTTACGGTTTGCTCCCTGTACCGCAACCAATTTTAAATCAGGCGTAAATTTTTCAGATTCTATCAGCCAGTTATTAACCAAACTGGTTGGGCAAATAATTAAGCTTGGTCCAGCGTTGCGTTTCGCTTCTTTTTGGCTTAGCAAGAAGCTTAGTACCTGGATTGTCTTACCTAAGCCCATATCATCAGCCAGAATGCCACCTAGACCGTGTTTTTCTAAAAATTGTAACCAAGCCAAGCCTTTTAGCTGATAATCGCGTAGCGTAGCATTAAGGCCCTTAGGTAAATTAGCCGTTAAACTATTTTCACTGTGTTTTAAGTAAAATAACTCGGCTAATTGCTTATCTTCAATGGAAAATAGCGTGCTTTCGCACATGCGTAGCAAAGTTAGTGCAGACAGCGGCAAGGTAAAGCGTTTTGGCCAACGCTTTTCACCATAGTATTGATCAATTACATGTTTTAAATTAAGCGCATCATCGCGACTAACCACAAGCCAACGATCTTGGTGATAATTGATGTAATAACCTTTGTTGGCCTTGTTATTAATTAACGCGGCTTTTTCACGTAATAAATTAAAATCTAATACCAGCTGATCAACTGAAAAATTTATATCTACTTGCAGTTTGTTATTAGCCACGCGTGATAAATGCGCCACTAATTTCGCATCCGTTGGCATCTCCAACTGCATAGTTGGCTCACTCACTTTCCATAAATGACTTTTAAGCTCGTTGCATATTTCATTGATAAACCAGTGCCATTGCACTTGGTTTTCATTGGATGGTGGAAAACGGAAATAACGAATATTGGCATCGCTGGAAATAAGTTCCAAACCATAGTTATTAAGCTGATTAATGCAGGTGTTTTCAAATGCGCTATTGTGCACTGTAGTTTTATAATTAAAGCTCAGTGCCAAAGTAGGTAATTCATCCACTAACTCAAAGCGTAAACAGGGCTGTGGCGTGGTGGATTGACTATCACTATCGACCAAATACGGCACAAATCCAAAGCCATATAACCCATTGAGCTTATCTTGTGCTTGTGCATAACTGCTTTTTTCAACCGCAGGCATCGTCAGCAATAAACTCATTTCATCGCTGGCAAGGCTAGTATCAATTTCACCCACTTGTTTCGTTTCAAGATCAACAAAATACGGCGGTGTGGTTGGCACTAATACCCAATTATGGTGCTCATTAATGCTGAGTTTAAGTTCGGCACCAAGATCATTCTCTTGCCAGTCAATCGCCAGTGGTTCTTTGTGGATCAAACTAAGTGGTGTGCGCTCATCGCCCCAAAAACATCGTTTTGTTTCAACGAGTTTAGCAAGCGCTAATGCGCCCCATTCCCCGGTTAGATTAAGTTTGCCTAAAGTATTTTGTGAACGGATCCAACTAAATAAACGAAAGTCTTTTTCGTCGAGATCTTTTGGCGTCACTTGTGAAGACAACTGCTTAGCAGTTAATGCACGACCTAACCCATAGTTATTTTCACTGCGAGGGGCAATTTTTGGCAATAACGCAATGTCATCACCATTTTTCTCTAAACTAAACAGCAAAACATTGTCGGCTTGGTTTTCAGACTTAGATTTCAATGCTTCTAAGCGGGTAAACCAATCGTGCAGCAAGTAGTTTTTGCCAAATTCGCCAGAGTGCTCAGTTTTAAGAGACAAGAATACCGCCGCAATATGCTCACATTTTTGTCCTAACCGACATGAACACGAGGTAGTTACTTGTGGTTGGCCATTACGTTGTTTAATCGTTGCTTGCGGGTAAAAGGTTTCGCCTTGCTGATTGGCAACTTCACCATTAATCGATTTAAAGCCTTCACTTGCTTCTCGCCAAAGTACTAGCTCATGACTTAAGTAGTCTTTTGCTTTTGTGAACACAGCTGGCTTAAAAAAACGTTTTAAGAACGACTCAGTTAAAGGGAAACTAGTCTGTTCTTCGTTTTTAATTTCATCAAACAATGCGAGTAAATCGTTTTTTGACAAGCGCTGTGACATATCGGGGCTATAAAAAATCAATAATTCTGCCAGTATATGGGTATTTACTCGGGCAGCAAAGCGAATTCTGGCGATTTATGACGAATTTATGATATTGATTAGGCTGTGGTTAAAAAATGATAATAGAAAGCGCATTTACTGGGCTGCAAATGCACTTTTAAAGAGAAAGTGCTAGTTAAAGTTAGCAAGTAACTTGGTTAATTGCTCCATGCGCTTGTCGGTAAGTACGCGATTATCAATTTTGATAACAACATCACCACTTTTTTCATGTTTTTGCGCGCTAATGTAACTGTTACCCATATCAATTACTTGACGAGTTGCACTTTGAGTTGGCTCTGAGTAAGTAAGTTCACGGGTAATCGCAAGTGCCGTTTTATCATCCGTATCGAGAGTAAGCTCTATTAAACGCTGTTTAACGTCATCTACTTTTGCGGCAAATTGCTCCGCGTCTTTCTCACGTGCTTCAATTAGCTTTTTAGCAACTTCTCGGCCCACATGATTTGCCGTTGGGTAAAGAGATAAAACTTCTTGCGGTAATTTTTCATATGCTTTTAATGCATCAGCAATCGCGGTATGTGACACACCTTCAATTTCAGCAAGTTCACGGTATGAGCCTTTGCGACCTTGATCAATTAGATCTTGCTTAGTTTGCGCATACGCTTGACCAAGCTCCCATAAACTAGGTGCAATGTATTGATCCGATGAAACTGCTAAGATTTTTGCATCTTCATCAGTGAAATCTGGTGAGCTTAATACCAAATAGTCACTGCCTGCGATCATACATGCTTTACGACGACGAGAACCAGCAAGAACAACTTCTTGATCGCCCTGTTGCCAGCAAAGCGCAGGGTGTTGGTTACGACCATCATTTTTAATGCTGGTGATAATATCTGACACTGATTTTTCATTTAACAGAGCTTGCACACGGCGGTTTTTACCGTACACATTAGTAGTGTGTGCAATTTCCTGATTTTTAATAAGTTTGCAGTAAAGCTTAATTTCACGATTAGGATCTGAAGGTGCTGGCATGGTGATCTGATCACCGGCCTTCGCATTTTCTAATAAAGCATCTAAACTGCTCGATTCCACTGCCGTTGCAAAGGGATCGATTCGAGTATCATTTTTACGTTTTTTTGCCATTGTTAAACCTAAATTAAGCTGTTTCTAACTGACATTGTGTTGAAGACCAATTTGAACGGATCAACATTTCCAGTTCATCGACCACATCCTTGATATTTTCTTGCGATTTAATAAGCGACTCGCGACTGGCTAAACTATCGGATGTTTTTTGATCGAAAATAGTATTAAAAGACGAAGAACTCGCAGTAATTGCAGAGCTGTGATTAATTGGGTAACTCATAACTTGACGACCAAAGGCGCTACGCACATCTTTTACGATATCGCGCTGCGAGTGGTTACCTTTCACATAGTTAGTGACCAAGAACTGCATAAAGTCCCAGCCATTATGACCAAGTGCAGCTACCGTATGGTAAATTTCACCTAGGCGTTTTAAATATTTATTATTTGCATCAAAATCAACTGCTTCAGGGTGTACAGGTATTAGCATTGCAGTTGATGCCATTAATGCGTTGTAAAACATGAAATTTAAAGATGGTGCAGTATCAATCAAAATAATATCAAATTGATCTTCTACTGGCTTAATCACTTTATCGAGCAGTTTGTGGTAATGCTGTGATACTTCGTATCCTTTACCTTCTTTTAACTGTGTTGCAGTTTCGTGCTCAAAATAAAAGTCATCCATACCTGAAGGTAAAAAGCGAATATTTGGAATATGGGTTGTAACAAATGCACTTGAAACCACATCTTGCCAAGTTTCACCGTCTTCTAAATCAATACAATCACGCATTAAATCACCCACAGTAATTGGATCAGGCTCTGCTGGTGGGAAGAAACTTGTTGATGATCCTTGTGGGTCAAGGTCGATAATACCAATGCGGTAACGTTTGATATTAGTTGTTGCAAGTGCAGCAGCAATATTTACTAAACTGGTTGTTTTACCGCAACCACCTTTTAGTGAATTAACTACAATTACCTGTAATTTATCATCTGGTGCACGGTTATCGGCAGGAATGCCCATTATATCCGCCATCTGATAAATATTACTTAATGTGTAAGCATAATGACCATTTGCACCTTTTTTAATATCGAGGTGATCAAAGTCTCCTTGGTCATGACGGCGTTTAAGCGTACGGTTATTACACCCAAGCAAATCTGCAGCTGCTTTTTGGGTATATGTTCTTAATTCTTTTTCATCTGACTTTATATGTGCGCGATAATGCTGAATACGTCCTTCTAAGGATTCTTCTGCTACCTTTGCTGTTGCTTTTAAAAGCTTATAGGTGCTTAACGCATTTTGAGTGATTGTCATAGCTAAACCTTAACACTTACGTTTATTATGCAAATGTCCATTAAATTTGCTGTTTTCACTATTCTATGACGACATCGATTTAATTAAAAGAAAAAAATAGCCTTTTATTACATTATTACTTTGCTAAGGTATAAAAGATAAGTTTAAAGGTGGTTAAATACTAAGGTATTTAAGGTTAGAGCTGTGAATAGTCTATTTAACTACTTGTAAAATATAATTTTATTATTTTTTTCTGGATCTCATTTATACTTGGTAAAGATCCGTTTTATATCTACTATGAGATCAGCCTTTTACTGAGTGTTTTTTATATTCACCGTTAATGTACAGTTTATGCACAGCACAATTCACAAAAAAGACCGTTTAGATCAGTTTTTTACTAAGGTAATCCATTGAAATTGAATACAATTTTAACAAGTGTCGAAGATCGTGTTAATTAAGATCGGATCCTAACTTGGTTGAGATCAGATCCGTACTAATTCGATCTTGAGTTATCCACATTCAGTCTTTTGATCACCTATTTTTACTGGCTCAGAACCATTTTTTACTAACTGAAGGGCTGTTTTGGTAAAAAAAACGAGATTTATACTAATAAATCGGCCTTTGAGTTGGTAAAATATCGTTCTGAAAACGCTTTGTTAGTAAAAAATTGATCTCAGTACGTCAAAATCTGATTTGTCAGTACACTTTTTACACTATTCAATTGCGAAAATGTCGTTTTATTTATTTTAAGTTGGTAAAAATTTGATCTGGGCAAAAAAATAAAGGCCGGATCATAATTTTACTAACTAATTTAATTAACTTTAGTAATGATCTGTGATGATATTAACAGATAATAATAATTTAGATGGGAACTTGAATGTCTAACAAAGTAAATATCTCGGTTGAGAATTTGCCAGATACCTTACGTGGTCAGATCCACGGCGTTGAAAGCGCTGTTGATAATGAGAATTTGGCATTATTTACCGATAATAAAGATGTTCGTGTTCCTGTTGAAAATGCTCGCCACGATTTACGCGCTTATTCTAACACTTTCAACCATTACGATCTTTGGGGTCGTTTTGTGCGCTCTGGGCATAAAAAACTGCCAGTTGAAGAAGCGCCGGGAAGAACCATTGTAACGCGCCGTATTTCAGAGCGAATTGATGGTATTCAATATGAAGGTGAACTGAAAATTACGCCTGCTGTTGTAAGTACCAAGCAGCAAGGTGAAGAAAAAGAATTTTTAGTCTGGCCATCTGATCGCGAAGAGAAGGTTGAGCGTGCGCTGATCCGCTTGGCATCAAAAGGTAAAATTGTAAAGATCAATTTTAAATCGGGTATTCAATACGCGGTTGTATTTTCAATGAATGAACTAGCGCAAGAGCTTAAAAGCGTTGGTCAATCAATGCCTTACCCTCAAATTAAAGAAGCATTAGAAGCACTTCAAGGCTCTAAACTGAGCTTTAAATACTCCGCAAAAGACACCAAAAATACAGATGTTGATGATTCGTTCTATGAGTCAAATATGAACTTTTTATCGTCTTTACATTTTAGCGGTAAGAAAGGGCAGGGCGGCAACATAAAGTGTGTTGCTTGTTTAAATGCTTTTGTACATAACATGATTGATAACCTTGAATATAAAGGGTATTACTTCAACCGTGCGCAAGAATTAAAACGTGGTTTATCACGTTGGATGATGCTGCGTTTGTATCATTTATGGCGTTATGCAGCACCTGGCAAAACCCATCACTTCCGTTTACTTTCAATTATGGAAAAATACGGTTCTATTACGGGTGATGAAGAAATTACTGAAAATAAACTGAAAGCGTTGCGCCGTGATATGACGACAACGATGAAAGATCTTATCAGTAAAGGCGTAATTTCAGATTATACCATCGATAATGTGAAAGAAGATAAGACAGGCAAGATCATCGATTACGTTTATGAAATGTTCCCAACAGATGATTTCTGTGAAGAAATGCTTAGCTTGAATAAACAAAAGAAACGCTTAGAAATCCAAAGTGGTAAACGTTTAGCCGATGATGCCATTGTGATTGATAACGAAGAAGATATTGTTCAAATTGTTGAAGATTAATCTCTTCTAAGGTGTTTCTAAGAAAAGTCGCTCAATTAAATAGCGGCTTTTTTTTTGCCTAGCGTCTGCTTTTTTCGCGTAATTTTTCAGTTGTCCGACTTTTTCTGTTTGTTCTGCGTTAAATAAAATAAAGGGTAGCGCAGCGCTTACATGGTAGCGATCACTTGCACTAAAGCGCACATTTACTTGCGGAGATACACGAATTGGACGACGAATACGTAATTTGTGATCATCGCTTAGGTTGATAATTCGCTGTTTTTCCTTTTCAAGCATCACATTCCAAGCGGCTTTATCCTCAGTTATTAAGGGCTTTTGGCTTTGATTATTTTGGAGAAATGCCAATGCTTGCTTTACGTTTAAATGCTGAATGGAATGTTTATGCATCCAGGTAAAACGCAGCGAATATGCTGGTCGTTTCTCAAAAAAGAGCTGTCTGTAGAACGCTAAGGTAATTAAGTTTGGAATAGCACTGTGCACCAGTTCAAAGCGTGCATCTTTGGTTTTTTCTGACAGTACGATCTGCTTAGAAGCGTGTTTTTCTGCATTGATCGCTAAAATTAACGCTTCTATTTTTTGATCAACGCCTTTGATGCCAATTACCGCAGGGTGGCGCGTCAGTAATTTTCCACTAAAACGTGGTTGCTTAAACCAATCATTATATGCGCTTAAACAAAGGTTGAGCGCTTCCATTTCTTTAAATGGTTGCACTTCAATATTCGTTGGCGGGCTATGGTGCGCTTCTTCTTTTATTTTTGGCAGTAAGTAATAGTGGCAAAACTCAAGATCAGCATTTTTCAACGCCTCTTGTAGCTCGGCAACTAATTGGTTACAGGTGTCGAAATGGGCGCGCAATAGAAAGCGTTTATTCATTAAAAGCACGTTAATTTGGTTTCTATGCTATTGATAGTATTGGTAGCAGGTGCCAAGAACAAGCTTTATGGCTGATTTTCTGATATAAATACACTATTACAAATTAGTTTTCATGTTAAATGAGCAAACAGGCCATTTTTACCTATGGTATGGGATTACTGGTGGTTTTATTGAGTCTTTTTGTGGGACTTAATGGCGGTAAAAACATACTTCCTTGGCATTTAAATGAGATAGACAAAGTTATCTTATTCGATTTACGCATGCCTAAAATTATTACCGCGATCACCGTTGGCATGTGCTTAGCCATCGCGGGTCATCTTTTTCAATTGTTATTGGCAAACCCCCTTGCAGAGCCTAGTTTATTAGGTATTTCGGGAATAGCGTCGCTGTCTGTGATTCTCGGCGCTGCAGGGCTCATATCAGCATCCTTTGATTTTAGTGTGTTTTACATGTTTTTATTTGCCCTGTGCGGTGCGGCACTGGCGATAAGTTTGATCTTCTTTATTGCAAAGAAATTAGGTAGCTTCGCTAGTTTAGCGATTATTTTAGCGGGTATTTGTATTACAACGATCACCTCGGCGATATCAAGTTGGTTTATTTTTTATTCAAATAATGATCAGTTGCGGGTGTTTAGTGTTTGGATGTTAGGTAGCTTTGAACACGTTACCGTTAAAAGTGCTGTTGTGATGTTGCTAGCAACCTTAACAATTACATGGTTTTTAAAGCGTCGCAGCCGTTTACTTAATTTTGTTTATTTAGGCGATCGCACTGCCACGTTACACGGTGTTAATGTTAAACGCCTTCGCATTGAGTGCTTATCTGTGGCTGCATTATTAACGGCCATTGCAGTATCGCTGGGTGGCATTGTTGCTTTTGTTGGGTTGTTAGTACCGCATGCTTGTCGAATGATGTTTGGAAATAATAATAAGTACTTACTTACAAAGCTGTGTTTTGTTGGCGCAGCAGTAATGGTGTTTATTGAATTTCTTTCCCGTTCATTTGTTAGTACTAACTTACCGCTTGCGCTTGTAAGTGCAAGCCTTGGTGGCCCACTCTTTATTTGGGTATTGTTTAAACATTTTGCCCATCGGGGGCAAATGTAATGACAGCGCAAGTATGTTTGAACATTGTAAATCTCAACGTAACGCCTTATTTGGGTTTTACGGTTGGTATCGCTAATTTGCAATTAATGCCGGGGTTTTATCATTTACTTGGCGCTAACGGCGCTGGTAAATCAACGTTACTCGATTGTATCGCGGGCCTTTATTGCGAAACTTATGATGCGCTTTCGATTGCAAATGACGTGTATTCATCACTTTCTTTACAACAATTAGCGCGTCGCCGCGCTTATTTAACGCAGCAAAACCAAGCCCATTTTGCGATAACCGGTTATGAAATGCTGGCGATTTGTTTTGATAGAGATAAAGAGCATCTGAAAAAAACGTTAAATCACCATCCAGTGATTAGTGGACTTGAAGTGGAAAGCTTACTGGAAAAACCGCTGCAGTTTTTATCTGGTGGTGAAAGGCAGCGCTGTTATTTATGCGTTGCTTTATTAGGCTGTGATGAACTATTAAAACCAGAAGCGTCACTTTTATTATTGGATGAACCGTTTACTGGCTTAGATATAAAACATACTTTGTGGCTGGTGAATTATTTACAGCAAATAAGTGAGCGAATTTGTGTTTTAGCATCCCATCACGAAGTGAATTTTGCACTAAAATCGCAAAACCCTTGTTTATTAATGAAAAATGGTTCGCTAATCGGCGAATTTAAAGCAGGGCGAGATATTAAAAATACGCATCTTGTTGATTGTTTTGGGCTCAATTCGGCGCAAATAAGTTATGAAAATAATGCTTATTACCAAATATCATGGAACTAGATAAATTATCACTTGAAATTTAATTCTAGCCCTGTAAATTCGGAACTGAGGTTATATTGGAATGAGGAAAAATGAAGTGAACCCTTGGAGCCCGAATAGTTGGAGAGATTTCCCTATTCAACAACAGCCGAATTACAGAGACGCTGAACAATTATCAAACGTAGAAGCACAACTTAACTCAGCACCGCCTTTAGTGTTTGCTGAAGAAACACGTAGCTTATTTAAATATTTAGAAAATGTGTGTGAAGGTAAAGCCTTCTTACTTCAAGGTGGTGATTGCGCAGAGAGCTTTTCTGAGTTTAATGCGGCGAGCATTCGCGATACCTTTAAAACACTAATGCAGATGGCTGTGGTTTTAACTTATGGTGGTAAATGCCCTGTTGTTAAAATTGCACGTGTTGCAGGTCAATATGCTAAGCCACGTTCAGCTGATTTAGAAACTATTGATGGCGTGAGTTTACCGTCTTATCGTGGTGATATTGTAAATAGCTTTGAATTTACTGAAGAAGCGCGAATTCCTGATCCACAGCGTTTAATGCAAGCATACCATCATAGTGCTGCAACGCTTAACCTACTGCGTGCATTTGCACAAGGTGGTTTAGCGGATTTACACCAAGTAAACCGTTGGAATATGAGCTTTGTTGCGGCTAATCCACTGAAAAACAAATACCAAGAACTTGCGGATCGCATTCAAGATGCACTGCAGTTTATGGAAGTGTGTGGTATTACGTCGAGTAACTCTGCAAACATTCGTGAAACAGAGTTGTTTACGTCGCACGAAGCATTATTGCTTGGTTACGAAGAAGCGCTAACGCGTCGCGACCATTTATCTGGCGACTGGTATGACTGTTCAGCACACTTTGTGTGGATTGGTGAGCGTACGCGTCAACTTGATCATGCACACATTGAATTCTTCCGTGGTATTAAAAACCCAATCGGCGTAAAAGTGGGCCCAGGTATGGATCCGGATGATTTAATTCGTTTAATTGATGCGGTAAACCCTGATAATATTCCAGGTCGTTTAACCTTAATTACACGTATGGGTGCTGATGTATTACCTGAAAAATTGCCTGCGCTTGTACGAAAAGTACAACAAGAAGGTCGTAAGGTGATTTGGAGTTCAGATCCAATGCACGGCAATACTGAAAAAGCGAGTAATGGTTATAAAACACGCAGTTTTGATAACATTATGCGCGAAATTAGCCAGTTCTTTGCTGTTCATAAAGCCGAAGGTACATACCCAGGAGGTATTCACTTAGAGATGACAGGCCAGCACGTAACTGAGTGTACAGGTGGTGCATATGGTTTATGTGAAGAAGATCTAGCACAGCGTTATCGTACGCAGTGCGATCCGCGCTTAAATGCAGATCAAGTATTAGAGCTTGGCTTCCTAGTAGCAGATTTACTTAAAGATGCGCGAAAATAAACGCTAAACCAAATAATATTGGTAAATGAAAAGGCCTACATATAGGCCTTTTTTTGTGTCTAGAAGATCGTAACTGCCTTTATTCTCATTTAATTAACAGAGTAACATTTGAAATGTACTGCCTAATTTGAACTAAACTATAGGTAGCCATTTCAGAGCAATCATTTTGCTTATAATTTTAATGCTGGGAGGCATTTTTGAAAGGGTATTTTATCGTGCTGTTGAGTTTGGTTTGCATACCACTCTTTGCAGAGCAAAATAGTTTACGTTACAACTTTTCAGGCTCAAGTAATTGGGTGCCTTACTATATGCAAGATAAGGGAATGCCCGGGATCTTACCAGAGTTAATCCCACTCATTTTAAAACATGCTGATATTACAGGCATTGAAGTAAAGTTGCCTCCAAAAAGAAGCAACCAAGCAATAGAAGAGGGTGAGATTGATTTCGATGCGGTGTGTGCTGAATGGTTTCCAAACCAATTTGTTGGTGCAGATTTTGTTCTTTCAAAACCCTTAATTACCATTAAAGAGTATTTTGTAGGGTTAGCCGATTCGAGTAAAACCGCTCATTTAGATCATCATAATATTGGTACTGTTTTAGGCTATTATTATTATGATGACAGTGACTATAATCGTGTGGATTTTCGCTCAGAGCGAGAACTAATATTGGCACTTAAAAAAGCCCGTGTTTCTCGTATTTTAATTGGTGATCTCACCGCAAACTATTGGGCTAAAGAATACGACGTGGAACTTCAATTTCAAAAACTACATACCCAAGGGTTATTACGTATTCGTTTAAATAAACAAAAGCAGCATTTATTACCGCGTATAAATGCTGCTATTGATAAACTCTATAGCCAAGGCGTTATCAGTAAAATTATTGATAAGTACACCCGTTTATATGGCAAAGATGAGCTTAATCCCACTAATGGCTAGGGTAGCCAAATAACACGCTTAGCTTTTGCTTAAAGCCGTTTGCTGTTTTTAATTTCTCCTTCAATACAAATACTTGTCTAAAGTTAGTACTTAGTGGATTATCTTTTGGAAGTTCACCAATAATCCCGTATTTGATGGTAATCGACTTATCTTCTGGCGCGAACGTGCCAAATAACTTATCCCAAATAATCAGTACACCTGCGTAGTTTTTATCAATATAAGGTTTATTAGTCGCATGATGAATACGGTGATGGGTCGGTGTATTAAATACTTTTTCAAACCAGCCTAAATGACCAATCACTTGTGTGTGCACAAAAAATTGATACGCTAAATTAATTGCTACAATGGCAAAAACTAAACTGGGTGAAAAGCCCATTAATATCATAGGCAACCAGAATAACCACATACCGACAATTGGGTACAACACACTTTGCCTAAATGCCGTAGTAAAGTTCATATGCGTTGAACTGTGGTGCACCACATGGGCGAGCCAAAACCAATGAATATTGTGTGATGCGCGATGAAACCAGTAATACAAGAAGTCTTGCAATATAAAACCAAATACCAATGAGGTTACTGTAAGTTTGATATCAAACATTGCAAATTGATGAAGCCAGTTAAAAATAGGCAAAAGTAACAGCAAAATAATCGCATCTGCCCCTTGGTGTAAAAGCGCAAGTGCGGTGTTGTTTATGCTGTCTTTAACATTGTAATGTTTACGTGCCTTAATAAACTCCAAAACAACGCAGATAATAAACACGGGGCTTAACCCCAATAGAATGAGTTCAACGGGGATCATACATAGCTCCTAAATTATCTAGGCAATTACGAATGTCTTTAGCAAGTACTTTACGCAATATAAAACGCGGTAAATACCAAGGTGATTGGCATGTTATACAATAGCTGACAGTGGTGTTATGCTTTTGAGTCTGAAAAGAAATAACCCCTAAATGATTCTTAACGGGGAAGTCATTTAAAACGCGATAACGAATTTCCTTTTCATTTGCTGCGATAATTTCTTCTAAAAACGACACACCAAAAATGGATATTTTCCTAATACAGCCCTTACCTCCTAAAGGTTCACCATCGTCTTGCTCTTTAATCACTGCAAATTTGGCATTAAAAAATTGATCCAAATTAGGGTGATCAATCAACTTAGTAAAAATTTGATCTGGCGTTGCCTTAATTGCTTTTTGATAGTTAACAGAAATCATAAACGCTATGTGCTAATCACGACTTTTAGCAGCATAATTTGACTTTGCTTGTATATCTTGCGCTAATACGACATAGTTTTTGTTATTTTACGACAAAGTGATGGCATCGGTTTCAACTGCATATGTGCAAAGTGTAATAAGCTACTTAACGGACTTAGGAATAACGCCACCAGCAATGGGATGTGATGAAAATGCAGAGCGTATTGCGATGGATCATTACATTGATTTGCTTAGTTTAGGTGAAGCGTTAAGTGGGCAAAATTTATTTGGTTTTGAGCTGGGAAAACGCATTCAGGCAAAAGATTATGGGGTATTAGGTTACCTTGTTGAAAGTTGTGAAAACTTGTCGCAAGCGATTGATGCACTGATACGCTTTGACTCGCTGGTGGCCGATATTGGTGAAACACATGTTCACCCTTTAGAAAATCAAGTACAGCTTGATTGGGTTCCCAAAAGTACCAATTGCAAACAGATGGTGCTGAGAAATACCACCGCCTGGATTGCAACGGTGCGAAAAATTTTAGGTGAAACCTATAAACCCGACGAAATCACTTTTGCATTTGATCTAACGTCAGATGAGCTAACGATTCTGAGCGATTGGTTTAATTGTAAGGTGATCATTCGAGCTACAAAGAACAGTATTATTTTTTCAAAAGCGTTACTGTCAATCCCCTTTACAAGTGAAAACAAAGCGATGTTTAGGGCGTTAATTGAAGTATCAGAAAACGAACTACAAGCGCGTAATACGCATAGTAATATCAAAGAACAAGTGGCGTTGTTGTTAAAAGCAAAAGCGAGTTTACGCCAATGTGATCAAACACGGATCGCGGCAGCGCTTTTTATTAGTCCAAGAACGCTGCAGCGAAAGTTAAAGCAGCAGGACACCTCATTTACAGAGCTATTAACTCTAGAGCGTCAATCACGAGTCGATTTTTTACTAACTCAGTACAGTATTGCAGAAACAGCCTTTGAGCTTGGTTTTCAAGAACAATCTTCATTTACTCATGCCTTTAAAAAGTGGCGCGGCATTACGCCACTTAAGCACCAACAAATGTTACGCTAAACGTTAAGGTTGCAAGCGTTGGTAATCCGAGAAGGTATCTGTTGATTGCTCCTCAATTTTAGTAAAAAAGGCAAATGTGCCTTTCATCGTCATTGTGTTGTGCTTTGGCAAAATACTTATGTCGCGTTTAATAAATGCCAGTTGAATATTGAAGTCGGTAATCTTGGCGCTAAATATCGGTGAAAACGGAGCAGTATTTTCGATTTCAATTAACTCTATGTATTTGCTTCCTTTATTATATGAAAGCTTCCCGACGAGTTGGTTACTTGCTTTTTTACCTAACTTTTTTAAATTCACATCAAAATTTAAATAAAGATAATCGTTATCTTCATTTTGAAAACTAAGCGACTCTTGGTTGATTAATTCGCGTAATTGTATTGAGATATTAACGCCTTCTTTTTGCTTTTCTTTCTTTTGTAAAAACGCTTTTTGCTGTGCTTCGCTCGGTATTTTTTCATTGGTTTTCAGCAAATGCCATGTTTTGCTATTGGCATTAAATTGCTCGAGGCTGGTGGTGATATAGCCTTCTTCATTTTCATAACGCGCTACTTGATATGACCATTGTTCTCTCGGTGTTTTTTCAAATTGGGTAATCGCGTCATTTATTAATACTTGGTAATCCGTACGTTCGGTTGTTGAATGTGCCGCGGCATTTACTTTTATAATGGATAAGGTAATAACCGCAATTAGTATTTTTCTAAACATAACAAGTCTCAAAGTTTTGTAATTTTACAGATACGCTAGCAAACACCATGTGAAAGCTTTGTGAAGAGGATTTTTATGTTTTAAATCGTCTTCACATCTATTTCACATCCGCCCCTTTAAGCTAGTCTCACATTCAATTTTTGTGAGCCAAATTATGAATAACTACATTGAGTTAAAAAATTTAAGTCAGTCATTTAAAACAAATGATGAAAAAATCACGCTTTTTGAATCGTTAAATATGACGATTCAACAAGGAAGATCTTACGCTATTACTGGTCCCTCTGGAGCTGGTAAGTCAAGCTTGTTGATGTTGGCATCTGGACTCGAAATACCCTCTAGTGGTGCTGTGAAGTATGTTGAGAATGATAAGCGCATCTCATTAGATGCCATCAGAGAGCAGGTGGGGTTTATCTTTCAGCAATTTCATTTACTGCCCGAGCTCACCGCACTTAACAATGTTGCTTTGCCATTAAAGTTACGAGGCGATAAACAAGCAATGAGCAAAGCTGCCCATTGGCTTGAAAAAGTTGGGTTAAGTCATCGCAAAGATCACAAACCCAGCCAGTTAAGTGGTGGTGAACAACAACGTGTTGCAATTGCGCGAGCATTAGTATTTGAACCAAAATTTATTTTTGCCGATGAACCAACGGGCAACTTAGATCCTAAAAGCGCACAAGAGGTTGCGACACACCTAGTTAATTGCTGCAAAGAAAACAATGCAAGCTTAATAATAGTAACCCACAGTCTCGAGTTAGCAGGGTATGCAGAGCATGTGTATCATTTAGCAAACGGCACATTACCGAAAGTCTCTTCAGAAGAGCAGGAGGCTGTGGCATGTTACTAACAAACTTAAAATTGGCTTGGCAATTTTATTGGCAAGACTACAAGAGTAACCACCAGCGTTTATTGCGTTGGGTCTACAGTTTATTGTTGTTGTTTATTATTACCTTAACGCTGACAAGTAATAGCATTCAAAACTATCTAGAGCAAAATCTAAATGGCCTATTAGGCGCTGATGTGGTGATAAGTCAAAAACAAGCGCTTAATGACACACAGTTTACACGCGTAAACCAAATCGCATCCAAGGTGGTGGTGACACAGCAAATTAACACCACGCTTACCCATAACGGGCAGTATCAACAGGCTCAGTTAAAA
>NZ_JBFKMX010000076.1:0-17417 GCF_041629635.1 Pseudoalteromonas sp.
AATCCCTAACGGCTCTGCACTTTGCCATGCACCACGAGTAAAGTCAGGAATATCTACTGACTTCGCACGATTATTCAATGACTCAGCACTTAGAGGGCTAATTACCGACCACGCAGCGCCATCGTAAACATCTTGATCCAGTGGCTCACCATTACGCAGGCAGTAAATCATGCGCCAGAACATTAAGAAATCCATGCCGCCATGGCCACCATTGCGCTCGGCTTCTTTTCCCATTTTAACCCATAGTGGGTGGTCGTATTTATCGTACCAAGATTGCATATCGTAATCCCACTCGTGGAAATTACCACTGCCGCCCTCTTCTAACGCAATGCGATTTGGGAAACCTGCAAATACACCGTTGGTGCCTTGAATAAGATTATGACGAGAATACGGGCGTGGCGTTGTAGTATCGTGCTGAACCATAATAGTGCGGCCTTTCACTGTTTTAATCAGTGTGGTGCTCATATCACCGTTGATGTATTTGAGTTGATTGCGCTGATGGTCAGCAGGAAATTCTTTTTGCGCATAAAGCGCACGCCCAAGTGCCGGTGAACTCATTGAGGTTAAATAATCAAAACGATCGCCACGGTTAATATTCATATATTGCGATACAGGGCCTAAACCATGAGTGGGGTATAAATTACCATTACGTTTTGCATGCCAACCTGTTCGCCACGAACCCGTTTTAGTTTCAAGCTCTTTCATTTGCCAACGTAGCTCATGAATATAAGCCGCTTCGCCATGCAGTAACTCACCAAACAGACCTTGGCGCACCATGTTGAGTACCATTAACTCATCACGGCCGTAGTTTACGTTTTCCATCATCATACAGTTCTTTTGCGTGCGCTCGGCTGTATTAACAATGTCCCACATTTCTTCGACGGTGGTAGCAAGCGGCACTTCTACAAAGGCGTGTTTACCGCTTTCCATCGATTCAATGGCCATTGGCGCATGCCACTTCCAAGGCGTTGAAATAATAACAATATCGATATCTTGACGGTTTAACATATCGCGATAAGCGTATTCACTATTTCCGTACAAGGCAGGTTGTTTATGGCCATTATCTGTTAAGAATTTTGCTGAGCGCTCAAGCACTTCTTGGTGGTTATCACAAATTGCGACAATTTCAGCGCCTTCAATATGGCTCATGCGTTTAACATGGCCATAACCGCGTTGACCCACACCAATAAAACCAACACGTACCACATCCATTTTTGGTGCAATTAAGCCCATTACACTTTTGCCCTGCTGTTTTGCTGGTGTAAATTGATTATTTGACGTTGCGCAAGCAGCGGTTAAACCCGCAGCTGCGGTGACAGTTGCCGCTTTTAAAAAGCCGCGACGATCCATATTTTTCATCTGTGTATCCTTTGAACGTACTTTTCTTTTTTGTTATTTGATCGCATTGCTTATTTCAGGGGGAACAATGGAACAACTAAATACATAACTTTAAAAACAAAAAAGGCAGCTTTCGCTACCTTTTATTTATTTGAACAAAATCGCTTTCAATGTTTGTTCTTTTTTTAGTAAATCTTTATATAGCGCAAATTGGTTGCGTGCACGGTCAAGATTATGATTATCACGGTGAGTGGTAAAATAGTTATCACCATCGAGATAATCAGTTAAAAAACGCACGCCAATCATAAAAATCATCACTTTGGCGCCTAACCAAAAGCTTTGTTTTTCTTTATCTGACAAGACATTTTTGAGCGGCTCGACATAACCTTCAACAATTGAAGCAAAGATATTTTCGCGCACTTTTACTTTATCTAAGTTAGTTGAATCTTCCGCTTCTGGTGAGCAGAAAGTGCGAACCATATCGCCAAAGTCAAACATCCAGTAACCCGGCATACAGGTATCTAAATCAATAACGGCTTTTGCTTGGTCAGACTTTTTACAAAATAGCATATTGTTGATTTTGGTATCGTTATGACAAGCACGTACGGGTAAATCAGGTACAACTTCATCAATCTCTTCAAGCAATTGACCCTGTTCCTGACAAAATGCGATTTCAGCTCTACACTTAGCAACTCGCGCAACTTTGTCTGCAGTCACTGCTTTATCAAGTGCTGAAATACGCATTGCTAAATTATGAAAATTTGGAATAACAGTTTTTAAACTGTCTGCTTCAAAATCATCAAGTGCTTTTGCAAACTGGCCAAATGCGCCAGCAGCAATTTTTGCTTTTTCACTTGATTCAACTACATCTTCACTGTAGCTGCCGCCAATAAACTCAAGTGCACGCCACGTTTCGCCATTAAAGCGAATTAAATGACTATCATCTTGCGTTGCTACATGTTTTATAACATCAAGATCATAAGCATTTTTTGCTGCTTTTTTGGTTAGGTGTTGCTCAATTTTACGCGCATTCGATACTAGCGCTTCAGAATCAGGAAATACCTGGGTATTTAACTTTTGCACTACTAAATGCTTTCTCGGCGAACTTAGCAGTAATGTTGTATTGATGTGGCCACTGCCAATCGGTTTTATTGATATATCGTCCTGCCCTAAACCAAATTGGTCTGACAAAACTAACGCTTGCTCTTGATACGTCATTGTAATCTCTCGCAACTGCTTTTACTTACTCACTTAATTGCGCAGCAACATGATGCAAATCATCGCTATAGGTTACACCCAGCCACTGTTCCTTGGCAGGGTGTAACTCAACAATTTGCCCATGCTCAGCAATTAAATACTGAATTTGGTCCGGTAAAAAAAACTCACCATTGATAGCGCTGTCATCCATTTTCAAAAAGTCGATGAAGCCATCTTCCAACTGGGTGAATATCTTAAAACTAAGTGCCCAAATGGTCATTGATGCATATACCTCTGATGAAAGTGACACTTTATCACCAGAAGGTGTTTCACCGTTAAGATCTGCATCAATATTTAATACTTCTGTGATTTTGTTTAGTAATCTGCCATTCAGCTCACAAATACCGCGATTAACCCCGCCTTGATGTGTTAGCGTACTGACCAATGGGTAACCTAACAAACGCCAACACCCGTTATTTTGCCAATCATTAAGCAAGGTTGAAAAAGCCGATTTTCCATAATAATCATCAGCAGTAATAACCACAAAATACGTTTTCACAAATGATTTAGCTGTTAATAGCGCATGTCCTGTGCCCCAAGGTTTTTCACGAACACTGCTTTTTTGTTGGTAATGAGGCGGCACATCTGAGATAGACTGAATAGCCAAATCAACGCTTAAGTTTGGGTTTAATCTGGGTAAAATGTGTGCTTCAACAGTCTCTTTGATTGTTGCATTCACAACTAACACTAAATGGCGAATGCCCGCATCGAATGCATCTTGAATGCTTAATTCAAGCAAGGTTTTGCCAATACCTGGCACTTCAGCAAGTTGTTTATTTCCGCCAAAACGTCGGCCTAAACCGCCCGCTAAAATAACTAAACTAACATCGCATGGATTAATTTTTGCGCTTGATGTGCTATTACCACAACTTCCGTGCACCATAAACTTTGCAGAATTATTAAACTAAACAAGCGTTAAATTCTACAAGGCTTTCTGAGCAAATGCATTAACTAATTTAACGCAGCAATAGTTGCATTTACGCTCCTTCCAGCCAAACTAAGGCATCGTGGTGATTATCAAAAGACTTTATTTCGCCCGGCATAAACCAGTTAGATACTTGTGCAACTCCTTTTTGCCATCGTTGAGAGCAAATAACCGCAACTTTATCAAATTCGCAGCGATGCTTCATACCAAATTTAAAGTCATCCCATGCGGCGTTCATTGTCCAACCATCGAGCTCTGTGATATCAATAAGTACATTCAGCTTTGGCTCCTTCACCTCACTTAACGCTGACTCAATGGTGGGCACCATATACTGATAGTCATCATGATGCAGCTTACCGAATGCACGAATATGAATAAAAAACGTACTTTTTACACGACTTAAGCCAATACTAATACCATGTGGTTTCATTTGCTTTCCTACTCTCAATTATGTTTTCAGATTAAACAAAACAGCCTAACACTACTTTGATATTAGCCAACTTTCAGACAATAAAAAAGCGCTATAGCAGCGCTTTAAAAGACTTATTGATTAATGATTGATGTTTAGTGCTCTTCATTAACAATATTTAAATTGTACTTTGGAATTTCAACCACCAAGTCCTCATCAGCGATAATTGCCTGACAGCCAAGGCGCGATTCAGGCTCTAAACCCCAGGCTTTATCAAGCATGTCATCTTCCAGCTCATCGCTTTCTTCAAGCGAATCAAATCCTTCACGCACGATGATATGACACGTTGTACATGCACATGATTTTTCACACGCATGTGGAATTGAAATGCCATTTTTAAGTGCGACATCTAGTACTGTTTCGCCAGTTGGCGCTTCGATTGCTGCACCTTCAGGACAAAGCTCTTCGTGTGGTAAGAAAATAATTTGTGGCATATTAAACCTCATCTACCGACTGGCCAGTTAAAGCCTGTTTAATTGAATCGTCCATACGGCGTGATGCAAACTCACTGCTTGCTTTATCAATTGCTTCGATGGCTGATTTTAATTGGTCTGGCGTTGTCGCCGTTTCGCGAAGAACGGCAAGTTTGCTGATTTCGCTTTCTAATTCACTTTTCTCATCGCTTGAAAGTAAGTAACCACTTTGTGCGATAGATGCATTCAGTGCTTCAATTACACGCAGTGCTTCAACTTGCTGCTCTTTTAGCATGCGCGCTTGCATATCGTCTTTAGCATTGACCATTGATGATTTAATCATATCGGCAACCTGGTCATCTGATAAACCAAACGATGGTTTAACCTGAATTTCTGATTGCACGCCTGTTGATTTTTCCATAGCGCTAACACTTAACAAGCCATCTGCATCCACCTTAAAGGTTACACGAATATGTGCCGCCCCCGCAGCCATTGGCGGAATACCTTTTAGGCTGAATTTAGCAAGCGAACGACAATCATCTACCAGTTCACGCTCACCTTGTAACACGTGTAAAGACATTGCCGTTTGGCCATCTTTAAAGGTAGTGAATTCTTGTGCGCGAGCCACAGGAATAGTGGTGTTACGCGGAATAATTTTCTCAACCAAGCCGCCCATAGTCTCTAAACCGAGTGACAGCGGTAATACATCAAGCAGTAACATATCTGAATCAGGTTTATTTCCCACTAAGATATCTGCTTGAATTGCAGCACCGATTGCAACAACTTGGTCTGGGTCAATTGAGGTTAATGGTTCTTGGCCGAAAAATTCACCCACTTGCTCACGCACGATTGGCATGCGTGTAGAACCACCTACCATAACCACTTCAAGTACCTCTTCTTTTTCAACGCCCGCATCTTTTAGTGCGCGACGAGAAGCGCGAAGTGTTTTCTTAACTAAGCTTTCTGCTAATTGGTTGAAGAAATCTTTGGTTACTTCGATAGTAAACTGCTTGTCACCTAAATCTAAACCAACGTTTACAAGGTTGTAGCTAGTAAGTGCTTCTTTACACGCACGCGCTTTTTCCATAAATAAGCGAAGCGTATCTGCATTAGGTGTATCAATGCCGGTTTGTTCTTTAAAGTAACTTACTAGCAGTGCGTCAAAGTCATCGCCGCCAAGCGCTGAATCACCACCGGTTGACAGTACTTCAAACACACCTTTATTTAAGCGAAGAATTGACACATCAAAGGTACCGCCACCTAAGTCGTAAACGGCGATAACACCTTCTTTGCCTGAATCCAAACCATAGGCAACTGCGGCTGCGGTTGGTTCGTTGAGTAAACGCAATACTTTTAAGCCTGCAAGCTCTGCAGCATCTTTGGTACCTTGGCGCTGTGCATCATCAAAATACGCAGGTACAGTGATTACCGCACCGGTAATTTCTTCACCGCCAAAACTATCCATTGCACGCGCTTTTAACGCTTTTAAGATTTCACTTGATGCTTGAATAGGATTGATATGACCTTGACGTGTTTGAATTGCTAATACGTCGTTTTCATTGCTAAATTGATACGGTAGGCTATCGGCAATTTCGCTGATTTCTTGGAATGATTTACCAAGAAATCGCTTCACTGAAATTAATGTATTTGCAGCATCGAGTGGCGCATCTTTCTTGGCTTTTTCACCAACGGTAATGTCGTTTTCGCCGTAATGCACTGCTGAAGGTAAAATTGTTTTACCCATTAAATCTGGCAGCACTTTGCTCTGGCCACTTTGTACCGTTGCTACCAGCGAGTTCGTGGTTCCTAAGTCAATGCCAACTGCTAATTTGTGCTCATGGGGAGATGCACTTTGGCCTGGTTCTGCTATTTGGAGTAACATGTTTCTCGCGTCCTAATTAGTCATCGAAAAGCGAATCTTCGATGCGCTCTAATTCTTCTCGTAATTTATAAATAAACTTAAGTTTGCGTACAATATCGGCAGCGATTAAAAGTTCGCTCTGCTCGTTACTGTCGATGTACTTTTTGAGCTCTGCATAATAGTCTTGATGAAGTGCTTTTACATGGCTTTCAAATTGTTCAATGGCCGCTTCAGGATCTGCTGCGCCAGCTATTTCGCTAAGCTCTTCACGCAATTCCATTTGTTGCATTAAAAATTCAGGGTCTTGCAAGGTTTGCTGCTCAGCACGAATATCAATGTGCTTTTCAGCAAGCATATATTCGGCGCGCTTAAGTGGTTGCTTTAGTACTTGCAATGCATCATTTAACTCAGCGGTTTTTTGCACAGCAAGTAGTTGTTGCTGTGAACTTAAGCTGGCATGACGATCAGGGTGAAGAATTTTTTGCAGTTCGAGATAGCGTGCATTAACGATAATAAGGTCAACATCAAATTGAACAGGGATTGCAAATAACTCAAAGTATTTCATAGTAACGAAAAATCCTCGCTCTTAATTGCACACAAGCCCCGCAATTGCAGGGCTTAAGAAACGGTATTAAACAGGGTGTGTTAAACAGTGAAGCTTTCGCCGCAGCCACACTCACCATTTTGATTAGGGTTGTTAAACTTAAACCCTTCGTTTAGGCCTTCTTTAACAAAATCCAGTTCAGTACCATCGATGTAGACAAGGCTTTTAGCATCAACAATAACGGTTACGCCATTGTGCTCAAAAGTTTCATCACCATCTGCGAGTTCATCAACAAATTCTAAAACATATGCAAGGCCTGAACAGCCTGTGGTTTTAATACCAACACGCAGGCCAAGACCTTTACCACGATTGGTTAAAAATGAACGTACGCGATCTGCTGCTGCATCAGTTAAAGTAATTGCCATAAATTATTCACCGTGCTTTTTTTTGTAATCAGCAATCGCTGCTTGGATTGCATCTTCCGCTAAAATTGAACAGTGAATTTTAACTGGTGGTAATTCTAACTCAGCAGTGATATCAGTGTTTTTGATTTCCGCCGCTTCATCTAAGCTTTTACCTTTAACCCATTCAGTTACCAGTGAAGAAGATGCAATTGCACTACCACACCCGTAAGTTTTGAACTTCGCATCTTCGATAATACCATCATCAGATACTTTAATTTGCAACTTCATTACGTCACCACACGCTGGTGCGCCAACCATGCCCGTTGCTACGCTTGGGTCATTCTTATCGAAAGAACCTACGTTACGTGGATTCTCTACATGGTCAATTACTTTGTCACTATATGCCATTGCTTGTTACCTCAATACCCAATTCATTTAATTAGTGGTGTGTCCACTCAACTGACTCTAAATCAACACCGTCTTTAAACATTTCCCAAAGTGGAGACATTTCGCGTAAACGGCCAATTGAGTCTTTGATTAGCTGAACAGTGTAGTCAATCTCTTCTTCTGTCGTAAAACGACCAATACTAAAACGAATTGAGCTATGTGCTAATTCGTCGTTACGTCCAAGAGCACGTAACACATAAGATGGTTCTAAACTTGCTGATGTACAGGCAGAACCAGAAGATACTGCGATATCTTTTAGCGCCATAAGCAGTGATTCACCTTCAACATAGTTGAAAGAAATGTTCACAATACCTGGCACAGATTGGTCTGGCGTACCGTTGAAGTAAACTTCTTCGATATCAGACATAATGCCATCGATTAAGCGCTTACGAAGTGCTGAAATGTGCGCGTGGTCTTTGTCAAAGTCTTCTTTTGCAATTTTGAACGCTTGACCCATACCCACGATTTGGTGAGTAGCAAGTGTACCAGAACGCATACCACGCTCATGACCACCACCGTGCATTTGAGCTTCTAAACGTGCACGCGGCTTACGACGTACGTAAAGTGCACCAATACCTTTCGGGCCATATACTTTGTGACCAGAGAAAGACATAAAATCAACTTTCAGTGCTTGCATGTCGATTTTTACTTTACCTGCACTTTGTGCACCATCAACATGGAACATAATTTTACGTTCGCGACACATTTCGCCAATTGTAGCGATATCTTGTACAACACCCAGCTCGTTATTTACGTGCATTACGCTCACAAGTACGGTGTCATCACGCATTGCTGCTTCTAGCTTTTTAAGATCGAGTAAACCGTTTTCTTCAACATCCATATAGGTTACTTCAAAACCTTGACGCTCAAGTTCACGACACGTATCTAATACTGCTTTATGCTCAGTTTTAACTGTGATTACGTGCTTACCTTTCTTCGCATAGAAGTTTGCAGCACCTTTAATTGCCAAGTTATTTGATTCGGTTGCACCTGAAGTAAATACGATTTCACGTGGATCTGCGTTGATTAATTCAGCGATATCATGACGCGCTTGGTCAACCGCTTCTTCTGCCTGCCAACCAAAACGGTGTGAACGAGAAGCTGGGTTACCAAAGTTGCCATCCATTGTTAGACACTGCATCATAGCATCAGCTACACGCGGGTCGACAGGTGTTGTGGCGGCATAATCTAAATAAATTGGTAACTTCATATTTACTTGCTCCGAATTGCTACATTTGGCAACTAATGTTGATATTTTCGAGTTGGCTGAGTGACTTCTCAACGGCTTTTTCTACTGCCTGATCTTGACGGTCAGCAACACGTTGCACATCTTTTTTGGCAACGAGCTCAGCTAACGTAATACTGTTTAAAAACTCTTCGATGCGCTGACTTAGCTCACTCCATAACGAGTGTGTTAAACAGCGAACACCATTTTGGCAATCGCCTTCACCACCACAACGAGTGGCATCTACCGATTCATTGACTGCAGAAATAATATCACCCACAGATATTTCAGATGCTTCTTTACCTAGTAAGTAACCACCACCCGGGCCGCGAACAGAACGTACTAAATCTTGCTTGCGCAAACGCGAAAATAACTGTTCAAGGTATGAAAGTGAGATATCTTGTCTTTCTGAAATTTCAGCAAGGGGAACTGGGCCAATTTTAGTATGAAGCGCCACGTCTAATAATGCAGTAACTGCATATCGACCTTTCGACGTTAATTTCATGCTAAGCCCCCATAATCAATAAGAGTGCGAATTTTAATTACCTGACTAAGATAGTCAAGTATTTATTGTTCGCACTTAGGTTATTCTTTAGTCGCGTTGTTTCTCGTCTTCGCAACTAATAACCTAGTAATTTACTCAGGTATTATTTTAATTACCTGAGTAAATTAGTCAAGTATTGTCTTTATGCTATTCGCACTCTTTTTTTACGACTGATTTATCAATAGAGGTTAAAATGCCGCGTAAAATGTTAAGCTCTTGTTCTTCTGGGCGAGCACGATTAAATAAACGGCGTAACTTTGTCATTACCTGACCTGGGTGCTGCTTAATAATAAAGCCGGTATCAGACAAGGTTTTTTCTAAATGCTGATAAAATAGTTCCATTTGTTCTGAGCTTGGGTATACCGTATCATCTTGCTCAATAGGTTGTTCACCTTTAGCTAAATAGCGCATACGTGTTTCGTAACATAGTGTTTGCACTGCCATGGCTAAATTTAGCGATGAATATTCTGGATTAGCAGCGATGCACACATGGTAATTACACAGTTGTAATTCTTCATTGGTTAGACCGCTATTTTCACGACCAAATACTAATGCCACATCACCTTCTTGCTCTGTGCCTGTTAGTAGCTTGTCACCACACTCAACTGGGTCAACCATTGGCCAAGATAATGTACGTGAACGTGCGCTAGTGCCAATTACCGTATTACAATCAGCAATTGCTTCTTGTAGTGTATCTACCACAACAGCATTACCTAATACATCCGTTGCACCTGCAGCGAGTGCGCTTGCATGACTGTCGACCGGGTTTACTGGGTCTACTAGATAGAGCTTACTAAAGCCCATTGTTTTCATTGCACGTGCAACAGAACCAATATTACCTGTATGAGAAGTATTAACGAGTACGATACGAATTTTATCTAGCGTCATTAGTTGATCTTAAACTCTTAAATTTTATCTGGCGCGGATTTTAGCCTACTCATCTTTAAATTTCGACTATTACACCGCGAATAACGATTTTTTCGTTGGCAAGTTTGATCAATTCTTAACCAGAGATTAAATTTATTATTTTGGTTTACATCAGTAAAAAAGTCGCTAAAATAGCGCGGCTGAACTGAGCGGTGGTACCAATTAACCAAATCTCAGTAGTTAATGAGTTCTTTTAAAACCTAAAGGTAAAGCTATGCATCCAATGTTAAACATTGCGGTTCGCGCTGCGCGAAATGCAGGTAAAGTTATTCTTCAAAAATTTGAAGAGAGTGATAAAGTTGAAGTACTTCAAAAAGGTAGCAACGACTTTGTAACTAACGTAGACAAAGACGCGGAAGCAATGATTCGCGACACTATTTTAAAGTCTTACCCTAACCATAGCATTGTAGGCGAAGAGCTAGGTCAACAACTTGGCAGCGACGCTGATTACCTTTGGGTTATCGATCCTCTTGATGGTACAACAAACTTCATTAAGGGCATTCCTCACTTCGCGGTTTCTATTGCATTAAAAGTTAAAGGCCGTACAGAACAAGCTGTTGTTTACGATCCAATTCGTGGCGAGTTATTTACTGCAACTCGCGGTCAAGGCGCACAGCTTAACAGCAAGCGTATTCGCGTTAACAAAGCAACAGACCTTTCGGGCACTGTATTAGCAACTGGTTTCCCATTTAAGCATAAGCATCATATGGAAGAATATATGAATGCATTCAGTGCGTTATTTATTCACACTGCAGATATGCGTCGCGCTGGTTCTGCAGCACTTGATTTAGCATATGTTGCTGCTGGTCGTGTTGATGGTTTCTTTGAAATTGGCTTAAAGCCTTGGGATACAGCGGCAGGTCAACTACTTGTTAAAGAAGCAGGTGGTTTAGTAACTGACTTTGCTGGCGGTAACAACCAAGATAAGTCAGGCAATATTGTATGTGGTGCGCCAAAACTTGCACAAGCAATTGTAAAAGAGCTTCGCCCACACTTAAGCGATGCATTACTTAAATAATTGCTAGCTTTTACTAGGTTTTATAAATAAGGAAGCAATTTGCTTCCTTATTTTTTATACCAAAGCGCTTTATTGTCTAATATTGCTGCATCCGGAAAATAATCATTCTCAAGTTGGTGCTCTACGCGCTCATCCAGTTTTAATTTTGCGAGCGTATCTGCAAAGTAGTGATCAAATAACTTATCAAATCGCCCATTGCTCACCATTGCTAACAAACCACTTTCCAGTGCTGTAGCCAGTTCACTTTTGTTTTTATTTACAAAAAAGTAAAACGCTGCGGGATAACTGAGTAGATGCTGCTGCTCAATAGCCAAACCAAGTTTATTAAACTCCGCCAATTCATCTTGAATTTCAATTACGGAACGAGGGAAGTAATCAACTTGCCCACGCGATACCATCGTAAACATAGCAGGGTAATGGGCAAATGGTTTCACACGGTAGCCATTTTGCGCCAAAATTTTCGTATCAGGCCAATCGTGCCCCTGTACTGCTGTTAACAACTTAAACTTATCGTCGGTGATGGCACTGAATTCGGGTTGCCTTTGCTGATTTATCAGTGCAATGCGTTTACCTATTAAGCCCTTGAAAATAGGAATGGGAATGGCTGTGGCTATGGTTTCACGATCAGGGCTTGTCATGCCCCAATGAATATCCACGTCACCTTTACTCAGTTTTAGCAAGGTACGTTGCTGATGAGGGTGCACAGGGACATGCTCTAATTGATAAGCGTGATTTGCCAGTGCCATCTCTAACAAGCTAATAATATAATGATCTCTGGGATATAGCTTGCGCTGCTCTTTAGCTACTTTAACAACTTCGGTTGCCGCTGCTGAGCATATAGATAATGAAATAAGTGCTATAAAACAATATGGTACATTTATTCTCATATTACTTGCCCCAAATATAGCTCGAGTAATCTTAAGTTAAAGCAAGTTATTGATGAGGTAAAGCAAGTTATTGATGAGGTAAAGCAAGTTATTGATGAGGTAAAGCGATTGTTTTTCAATCACAGCTAATTCACTATTTTGCGACAGGTAACCTGACTATCGCCATTGTCGGTCGTCGGCGTTTGCAAATAAACAAATGGCTAGTCACAAAACGCTTCGCTTCTTTTTTTGCATCGGTGGCAAGTGCTGCTACTTGATGACTATTCTCACAATGTTCAATGTCTGGATTAACTAGGCCGATTGATAACGTAAGTAAAGGTACAAATTTTTTCTCACCTTCACGATTTGTCGCCCAGTAACCGCCTGCTGAGACATGCTCTGGGGTAAAATAGGCTTTTACCGCAGTTTCAAATTCAGTAATAATTTGTTGACACAACGCCTCACCAATACCACTTGAGCAAACCAACATAAAATCATCGCCACCAATATGCCCGATAAAGCAGTCTTTGCGATTGCACACACGACGACATATTTCGGCCAGTAGTTTTATTACCATATCACCACTGGCATAACCATAAAGGTCATTAAACTGTTTAAAGTGATTTAAATCGATATAGGCCAATTCAAAATTATGCTTTGCATTTAATCTGCGTTCGATATTTTCATTAATGGCCACATTACCCGGCAACATAGTTAACGGATTTGCATGTTGCGCGTTTTTAATTTTCTCATCGGTAATGTGCTTTAAAATATCGCGAATGGGCACTACGCCTAAATACGCACCTTCTTGTGTAACAATAATGTAGCGACGAATATCAAAGTCTGAGTCAGTAATTTTTTGACTTACTGAGTCCAGCGCTGTCAATCTATCAACAACCAGTGGCTGATTATCCATAATCTCAGTCACAGAGTGTTTTGCATGAAGTGCCGCACCATAGGTTGAGGAGAATAATTCCGACAGCTGATCTCGATGTAAAATACCAACTGGGCGACTCTCTTGATTTAATACTACTAAACTTTGCAGTGACTTATCTTGCTCAAAATACTTTTTCGCCATACCACAATTGGTTGAAGCCAAAATCGATTGCTGACTAAGCAGTAAATTACCAATAAAGCGTGAATAGTTTTGTGTGTTACGTGGCATATCAACGAGTTTTTGTGCAGCAATGCATTCAGCAAAGCTTTGACAGGGTGATAATGCGGGGCGCTCCAGTAAAAAACCCTGCGCTAATTCAACGCCTAAGCTTTTTAATAGTTCAAGTTCTTGCGTACGCTCGATACCTTCTGCGATAACCCGGGTGTTAGTGATTTTTGCAAGTTCCAATATCGAACGTAAAAACTCTTTTTTCACCACACTTTTATCGCAATGATCAATAAAGTAACGGTCAATCTTAACGATATCAGGTTTTAATTCAGACCACTGCTTTAAACCACTGTAACCTGAGCCAAAATCATCTATAGCAATATGCAATCCTAAATCGCGGTAATGCTTTATTGCTTCAAATAATAAATCACTTTCACAAAGTGGCTCTCGCTCGGTGATTTCGATAACGACACGAGAGGTTGGCAAGCCGTATTTCGCTAATAAATGAAGCGTTTCACCCTTAGGGTGAGTTGCTTGTAATAAGGTCGTTGGGCTCACATTAATAAATAACTTGCCTGGTAGACCTTGTTTTACAAAGTTTTCTATCGCTTTTTCACGGCAAAGTAATTCTAATTCGGATAGGCAAGCATCTTGTTCTGCTTGAGCAAAGAGTTCTAATGGACTGTATAAACTTGAATTTTCAGGCCCTCGTGATAGCGCTTCGTAGCCTAAAACCGTTTCTTGTTCAATATCAAGAATGGGTTGAAACAGCGTAGTAATCAAACGTTCTGACAAGATTGTTTTTAAGCTGTTCGATTGTTTCAAGTTTTGCATAATTCACCTCTTTACGGATGGCGAATATAGCAAGTGATAGTGACAAAAATATGTCAGTGATTAAGCATCAGAAAAGGTTGCAATTATTTCATTTTAAAATGACAACCTTCTGAAATTTAGGTTAGTTTAATGCTTTTTCTACTTGCGAGAAGTGTGCAATAACTTCAATAATTTCAAGCTCTGCACTTTCACGCATTTCAGAGCTATTGATGCCCATTGATGCCATCGCTTGTACCGTTGCAGGGTGAACCAGTAAATCTTTAGCATGGTAGCAGTTAGGATCATCAAATTTTGGTAATTTGCCATCTTCGTGGTAGCCCGCTTCAATTTCTTCAAGCGGTAAGGTAGGAATAATATCCGCTGCATTATTAAGTGCAGTTAGGTACTCATTACACTTTGGATGCTTAACAATAAATTGTGAAATAATCTCTTTAGAACTCGCCACAAGCTCAGCTGATTTTTGCGCAATATCAGCATCTGGTTTTGCTGTTTTAATCATACTAACGAGTTCTTTTGCACCTGCTTTATATACTGCGAGATCTTGATTAATAACAGGGGCTTCTGCCACTACTTCAGCGGTTGTTTGATTTTCACCGCACGCTGATAAAAGAGATACTGCCGCTAAAGAAACCAAAACAGATAACTTTGTCATTTTAATGCCTTTGAGAATGTTTATCATTTTCATGTATCATACTAAACACACAAAAAAAGACCAGTACTAACACTGGCCTTTTGCAAAATTATTACAACACTGCCAAATTAAGGCATATTGTCAAATTCAGCACCTTCTTTCTCAACTTCTTCAGGGATCAGGTCTTCTTTGCTGATACCCATCATTACCGCAACAGAACTTGCTACGTAAACAGAAGAGTAAGTACCGATAAATACACCAAACAGTAGCGCTGTTGCAAAACCATGAATGGTTTCGCCACCCCATACAAATAGCGCAACAAGTACCAAAATCGTGGTAATTGATGTTACTAATGTACGGTTAAGTGTTTGTGTAAGTGAAATATCTACAATTTCAATGGTATCGTCGATGCGAATTTTACGGAAATTCTCACGAATACGGTCAGATACAACAATCGTATCGTTGAGTGAATAACCTATAACCGCAAGCACCGCTGCAAGCACGGTTAAGTCAAATGGTAGGCCTAAAATAGAGAAAAGACCTACGGTTAACAGAACATCGTGCGCAAGCGCTGCTACCGCGCCAACCGCAAAACGCCATTCAAAGCGCATAGCAACGTAAAGCAAAATACAGATTAGCGCTGTTAACATTGCTAAGCCGCCCTGCTCTTTTAAATCTTCACCAACACTTGGACCAACAAACTCAATTGAGCGGATCTCAACTTTTTGACCCGCTTGAACAAGAATATCGAGTACTTGGTTACTGATCATATCAGCCTTTTCACCTTCACGTGGTTCAAGGCGAATTTTTACGTCCTTACTCGAGCCAAACAGCTGGACCTGCGCATCAGGGAAGCCATTTTCATGAAGCGCTGAACGCACAACTTTAAGATCTGCTGCTTGCTCAAATCCAACTTCTACCGTGGTACCACCGGTGAAATCCAAACCAAAGTTCATACCTTTGGTAAAAAACGACACAAAAGAAGCAAGGATCAACAGTGTTGAAATTGTCATTGCGATTTTACGCAATGACATAAACTTAAGTGTTTCGTTTAACTTTAATAACTGCATCACACTCTCCTAGATAGATAACTTCTCAATGCGCTTACCACCAAGTAACGCGTTAACAATTGCACGCGTACCAACAATAGCGGTGAACATTGACGTTACAATACCGATAGCAAGAGTGATTGCGAATCCTTGAATAGGACCTGTACCAATTGCGTACAAAATCACAGCTGCGATTAAGGTTGTGATATTAGCATCGAAAATGGTGCTAAATGCACTATCGTAACCATGGTGAATTGCTTGCTGTGGACTGCGTCCGTCAGCCAATTCTTCACGAATACGTTCAAAAATAAGTACGTTTGCATCAACCGCCATACCAACGGTAAGTACGATACCGGCAATACCTGGTAAGGTGAGTGTTGCACCCGCAAGTACTGACATAGCACCAACAATTAACACTAGGTTTAATCCCAGCGCAATGTTTGCAATCAAGCCAAAACCTTTGTAGTAAAGCAGCATAAATACCAGTACGAAAACAAAACCGAGTACTACCGCAGTAATCCCTTTTTCAACGTTTTCAGCACCCATACTTGGACCAATGGTACTTTCAGCAACAATTTGAATTGGTGCTACAAGCGCACCTGCACGTAACATTTCAGATAAATGCTGCGCTTTTGCTGGTGTATCAATACCTGTGATTTGGAAACGACGACCTAAACGCTCATTGATAGTCGCCTGGTTAATTACTTCTTCATGTTTGATTGGTGGTAATGCTTTACCATTTTCATCAACCTTGCCCGATGGACGGTACTCGATGAACACAATCGCCATTAAGTTACCAACTTCATCTTTAGTAAACGCAGCCATTTTTGAGCCACCTTTACTATCAAGTTGCAAACTAACTTGCGGACGTTGATATTGGTCATAACCCGCTTGTGCACCGGTAATATGAGAACCTTCAAGCATTACGCGTTTTTTCAGTAATACTGGACGACCATATTGGTCATTGATTACTTCTGAACCCGGCGGCATGCGACCCGCTAACGCATCGCGAACGTCGTTATCTTGGTCTACCATGCGTAGCTCAAGTGTTGCTGCTGAACCTAAAATTTCTTTCGCACGTGCAGGGTCTTGAATACCCGGTAATTGCACTAAGATACGCTCTTTACCTTGGCGCTGAACATTTGGCTCAGCTACACCAATTTGGTTAATACGCTTACGAATAATGATTAAGTTTTGTGAAATCGCATAATCGCGAATTTCTTTCAACTTAGCTTCTGTAAGTCTTACGTTGAATGCTAGGTCATTGCCGCGGTCATCGCGAAACTCTAGCATTGGGTTGTTCTTTTGTAGGAAGCTTTCAGCCGCATCTTTGTCTTCGTTATTACGGAAAACAAGTTGAACACGGTCAGAGTTTGCGACTTCGCGAATACTGCGGTAGCGGATTTTCTGCTCACGTAAATCAGAACGGAAATCTTGTTGCATTTGCTTAAGTTGGTTGTTGATTGCTGTTTGCATATCAACTTCCATCGTAAATTCAACACCACCACGTAAATCTAGGCCTAACTTCATCGGCGCACCGCCCAAGTTTTCAAGCCATGC
>NZ_JBFKMX010000077.1:0-17414 GCF_041629635.1 Pseudoalteromonas sp.
AAGCCAAATTGCACTGCGCCATAAGCCATCGGAATAAAACCGTTGAAATCGACAGATTCCTCGCTCATACCTAGGCTTTGGTCATCACCTTTTACAGCTACGTAACCGTCAAACTGCTTTGCAGATAAGCCAAGATCAATAGATACTAAATCATTGTCAAAAATTTCATAATAAAGCACGTAATCAACATGGCTTAAATCACTATCACCAGTAACTGTTGAGTTCACTTTAAATACTTTATCGCCAAAGCCAAATGAGGTATTTAAATTCGCATCCGCATTCAACTCAAGCTGGGTGTATTTTAGCTTTACGTTTGGTACTAACGGGATTGGATGTTCAAGTGCTGCGTAATAGCTTCCGTATTCTTTATCTTCAAAATTAAAGTTCTGCAGGTCACTTGATGTACCTAAACCACCTGATGATTGCGCAGACCAATAATCGCCACCCACATATAAACCTAGTAGCGTATCGGCTTTAACTTGTGGTACCACGGTTGCAGCCATTAGTGCTGCACCAAACATTATTTTTTTCATTATTTTATCCCTGAGAGAGTAATTCTGATAATTCGATTATTGCCGCATTAGCGCGCGATAAATAATTCGCCATTACTAATGAATGATTTGCAACAAAACCAAAGCCACTACCGTTTAACACCATTGGGCTCCAAATACTTTCTTGTGTAGCTTCAAGTTCGCGCATAATTTGCTGCACACTCACTCGAGCATTTTTCTTTTCTAGCACATCAGCAAAGTCTTTTTCAATGGCTGAAAAGAAATGCAATAACGCCCAACTTGCGCCACGCGCTTCATAAAATACGTTATCAATTTCAAGCCAAGGGGTTTTTACCAATTGATGGGCTGGTGCATAGCTCGCTCTTTGCGCAGCTGGGTCCCCTGCAAGGTCAGTATTTACTTTATCTTGGCCTACACTGCTGCTTAACCGCATGCTTAAGCTACCTAAGCGTTTTTCCACTTCTTTTAAATAAGCGCGTAAGTTATCAGCGCGTGCATAAAATTGCGCGCTTGAATCTACAGGATTCGCAATATTTTTGCGGTAGCGAATAAGTGCGTCGATGCCTTTTTGATATTCATCTTCTGCACTTGGTAATAACCATGCGGTTGAATTGATATTAAACTGAGGTTGGGCCGTTTTTAGCTCTGGGTGTTCAGTTGATTGAGACTGTGAGCGGCTAAAATCTTTGCGCATTGCCAGAGTAATATCACGGGTCATTTCAAGAACACCAAACTCCCATGAAGGCATATTATCCATAAGCACAGACGGTGGCATAACATCATTCGTTAAGTAACCACCTGGCTTATCGAGTAATGCACTAGCAACCTCAATTACAGCCGTTGTTGTAACAAAGCCTGTGACAACTTGTTGCTGTTGCTCTTGTGCAACTTGTTCCGCTCGCTGTTGAACATTAAATACTTCAGGTTCAATGCTCCAATAAACCGAAATTAAGTAAAAAAATAAAAAAACAAACGCAACCGCAGCTGCTATTTTACCTTTGTGTTGCATATCCCCTCCTAATGGTGGTGATGCTGATGTTCATTCTCAATACTTTCATTAATGCCAACAACAGTTGCTTTAGCATTAATAGTAAGGCCAGAAACAAAATTAAATTGTGCGTTTAGCGTTTCACCTTTGATTAATTTCGCTTCAGGTGAAAAAAGCATTAAATGCAAGCCACCTGACTGAAACACCTTAGTCGAATGCGCCTCAATTGCCAATTTATCTAGCTTCACCATACTCATCATGCCATTTTTTTGAATATGATTATGAATTTCAACGCGGCCAAGCTGTTCAATTGACACAGAACTTAGCACTAAGCTTTTATCCGAATGATTAGCTAGTTGAAAATACCCTACGCTTGAAGGTGCACCAGGAATAAATTCGCGCACAGTAAAATCAGATACCACAACCTGATTAGCTGCTAATGAAAAAGAAAAAAGTGAAAGAACTAAAAATAGGTAGCGTTTTAACATGTTAATCCCTCTATGTTTTAACTCAGTATACTACAGAGGAAGATGCAAAAAGTACCTGAAAATTATTAATTATTGTAAATTGTTAGGGGCTAATTGACTTTGCCCCCACAATCAAAAAAATTAATAATATCTTGCTGGAAGTACCATTGCGGCAACAAAGTAAGCAAGTAGTGTTGCAACCGGAAAAACGAATAGTGCAGCCAGCGCTCCGAGTCTCACACTCCATATTGGCAAATTATTACCAAGCGCTAAACCGGCGCACACTCCTGATACCTTTTTATTTAATCGGTCTTTATAAAAACTACCATTATTAACTTGATAACTCATCATCGCCTCCTAAGCCGCTTTTTTAGCAACTTGTTCTTTTAAGCTCGCCAATTCAGCATCCAATGCATCATTTTTTTCTAGATCATCAAATTGCTGCTTTAAGCTTGAACTTTGTGTTACCTCATACGATTCAATTTGTGCTTCAATACGATCCACTTTGTGTTCAATTTCAGCAAAGCGCTCTAATGCTCTGTCAATCTGCTCACTGTGTAGTTGTGATTTAGCTTTCACGCGTACTTCAGCTGATTGAGAGCGAATTTGATACTCTTTTAATTTTGCTTTTGCTTGCGATAACTTTTCATGCAGTGAATGACTGTCTGCTGAGACTTTGCCAAGCACTTCATCAATGCGCGTAATTTCTGGTGCGATAGCATCAATTTCTTTATTCGCTTTTTGCTTTTCAATTAGTGCCGCTTTTGCTAAATCCTCTCGCTCTTTTTGTAGCGCTTTTTCAGCTTGTGCATGCCAGTAATCTGCTGATGCTTGGTGTTTAGCCAATTTACGTTGCAATGTTTTCTTCTCAGCAATAAGACTTGCTGAAGTTGAACGAAGCTCTACTAGCGCTTCTTCCATTTCTTGCACCATAAGACGTACTAATTTTTCAGGGTCTTCTGCGCGATCTAATGCTGCTGAAACGTTTGCTTGGATAATATCTGTTAAACGAGTAAAAATGCTCATAACTCTCTCCTGTTGATGACTGATATTTTTCTCTGACAGTTATCTGTTCCAATCATTGTGCCAAAAACAATTAAACATTAAATATCAAACATTTAATATAAAATATATTCTTCAACACATTTCACATTGGTCAATTTAACCAACTAGTTAGCGTTTTTAACTAAAATTTTAAGCCAAGAGTTAAAAGCGAAAGCTTTACGATTTTTTGAATGAATCAAATAACATCGCGAAGGAAATAATGGCAAGTTTAATAAAGGTGTGAAGCGAGTTTAAATCCCAATACGAGTTTTAAACAAATAGTTAAAATAGGTCACAACAAAGAATGGGAGTTTTTAATAGAGGTGTACTAATTAAACTTAGTTTTTGTATGGCGCTAAGCCAAAAGGCAGGAAGAAATCAAAGCGCATTCGTTACTATTTTGATAGTAACAAGCTGCGCTGTCCCATTAAGCCATGCCATACACCTACAGTGATAAGTAAGCTAATAACAGGTAATAAAAATAAGCTAAATAAATCAAATAGATCCAACATTTTAAGCTCCTTGTTCACACGTTAAATGCAAAATACTCGCTACACTTGGTACTTGCTCACATATTTGTTCAATATGCGTTTGTTTTTCCGCTTGCGTCGCGATAAGGCTTTGCAGCAGTAAATTAATAAGTAACAACGCTGTAGTAACTATTTTGGCTAACATAACGTCTGCTTCGAAAATTCATATCTTGCCTAATACATAACAAAGAGCGTGCCAAATATTTAACAAATTGATTTATATAGAAATAACTCTCAAATCTATTGTTCAAATATAAAAAAAGGCTAAACAATGGTTAAATTCACCACTATTTAGCCTTCTCTTTTCCCGAAAGCGGAATTTGCTTTTCCCTATTTCGGGATAGTGTTATTCAGGAACAAATGCCAACGCTTCTTCTAATAGCGAAATTTGCGCATCTTTTTTGTGACCATTTTCAGATAAATGCCTACGATAAGAACGAGCGCCTGGCTGACCTTGGAAAATACCTAGCATATGTCTTACAACATGCCAAAAGTTAGCGCCTTGCGTCATTTCTGATTCGATATAATCAAACATATTGCGCACCACTTGATGACGAGATAGTATGACACTTTGCTCATCACCATAAATCGTACGATCAACTTCTGCCAGCATATAAGGGTTTGCATATGCCTCACGACCCACCATCACACCATCGATATGCTGTAAGTGTGTTAAGCATTCTTCGATGGTTTTCACCCCACCATTGAGTGAAATATGGCAGTCCGAGAAATCACGTTTTAGTTGATAAACGCGCTCATAATCAAGCGGCGGAATTTCTCTGTTTTCTTTCGGGCTTAACCCTTGTAACCAAGCTTTACGAGCATGAATAATAAAATCACGACATCCCACGTTATAGTTGGCTTCGATCAATGCTGTAAGAAACTCATAAGAGTCTTGCTCATCTATACCAATGCGTGTTTTTACCGTAATGGGTACATTGGTTTCAGCTTTCATCGCTGCAATACACTCTGCAACTAACTGTGGCTCAGCCATCAGGCACGCACCAAAGCGGCCATTTTGAACGCGATCTGATGGGCAACCTACATTCAAGTTAACTTCTTGATAACCATATTGGTCAGCACGTTTTGCACATTCAGCTAACGCTTTCGGATCTGAGCCACCTAACTGTAACGCTACCGGTTGTTCATGTTGGCCAAACTGTAAGTAATCACCTTTACCAAAAATAATGGCACCAGTTGTTATCATTTCAGTGTATAACACTGAATGTTTAGTTAATTGTCGATGAAAAGTACGACAATGCCGATCAGTCCAATCCAGCATTGGAGCTACAGAAAAACGTCTATTCACGCTACACCTCAGTAAATATGGGGCCGCGATTCTACTAGATTTTTGGTCTTTGCTCAATTTATATTCATAAACATGCTTGCAAATAAAGACTTAACTACAAATAGTTAATTTTATTGTGGTAAGATGACTTTGATATCGAGGAACAATTTTATGACCGTTGAAGCATTAACAGAAAAAGCGAAAGTCGTTTGTAACGATAAAGGGGTTCGCTTTACCACAATTCGCGAAAAAGTTTTTCGCTTATTAGCTGAAACCCAAGCTGGAGTTGGCGCATATGACTTGCTGGAGCAGTTAAAACAAACTGAACCAAATGCAAAGCCAGCCACAATCTATAGAGCGCTCGATTTTTTAGCGGAGATGGGGTTTATTCACAAAATTGAAAGCACCAATGCATTTATGCTGTGCCATCATTTTGAACACACACACCCTGTGCAGCTGCTTATTTGTGAAAAGTGTGGTCATGTGGAAGAACTTCACTCGCATGCAATCGCTCATGAATTAAATAATCAAGCAAGCGAATTAGGATTTAAAGTCGTTTCACAAACAATCGAAGCGCGTGGAATTTGCACAAAGTGCCAATAAATATCAGAATTAGTTTGCAAAAAGTGCAACTTCATTCTTGAATTAAAGATGATATAAGCTTGAATACGGAACTGGACTAAAATATGAATGTAGAATTCATTAACCCTTTTATTTCTTCATTACTCAATGTGTTATCAACAATGGCACAAACTGAGTTAACGCCTGGCAAACCAAAAATTAAGAAAACAGAAGTTGCCGTTGGGGATGTATCCGGCCTTATTGGTATGGTTGGTCCACAAACAAAAGGGTCCCTTTCAATCACCTTTGATGGTGAGCTAGCGTTAACGTTAATGGAACGAATGCTCGGTGAGCGACCTGAAAAAATAAATGAAGAAGTAACCGATATGGTCGGCGAAATCACTAACATGGTTGCAGGTGGTGCTAAAAACTTGTTGGGAGATAAAGGCTACGAGTTTGACATGGCAACACCAGTTGTTGTTTCAGGCAAAGATCACACCATCACCCACAAATGTGAAGGTCCAAAATTGATTATGCCATTTACCTCCGAATTTGGAGCAGCTCATATTGAAGTGTGTTTCGACAAGCTTTAACTATTATGTGGCAACAAAAACGTATTCAACTAAAACCTCGCTCGCGAGGTTTTCATTTAATTGATAATGAGTTAATTAAACACCTTCCGGAAATAAGCCAATACCGCATTGGTATTCTTCATTTATTCATTCAACACACTTCAGCTAGTTTAACGATTAATGAGAACGCCGATCCCACAGTGCGAATCGATATGGAAAGTCACTTCAATAAATTTGTACCAGAAAGGCAAAGCTATTATCAGCATGATTATGAAGGGGATGATGATATGCCTGCGCATATCAAAGCGAGTACTTTAGGCTCGAGTATTAGCATCCCAATTACCGATGGCAGATTAAATGTTGGAACTTGGCAGGGAGTTTACCTTGGCGAACACCGAGATTATAGTGGTGCTCGCACTTTAGTGGCGACGTTGCAAGGAGAGCTGTTATAACTCTCTCCTTTATTTGTAGAGAGCGTTTATTCTTGAATATACTTATATTCTACGCGCGGAGTAATATTACAGAGTAGTTCGTAGGGAATAGTCGTGGCAAATTGTGCAATTTCTTCCACAGGTAAATTTGGCCCCCAAAGCTCAACTTCATCACCAAGTACTATCGAATCGTCGTCACCTAACTCAACCGTGATCATATCCATAGAAACGCGCCCAACAATTGAAAAGCGCTTTCCATTAATGATGACTGGCGTGCCATTGGGTGCATGTCTTGGATAACCATCACCATAACCCATTGCTATCACACCAATGCGAGTATCACTGGCTGCTCGCCAAGCGCTACCATAACCCACAGTTTCACCCGCTTTAACATTACGGATTGCAATAATACTCGATGTTAAACGCATCACAGCATTAAGTTGATGATCTTTGCCGATTGCGGCTAGCATAGGGGATACACCATAAAGCATAAGCCCTGGTCTTACCCAATCACAGTGGCTATTTGGCCAACCTACTATGCCTGCAGAGTTAGCTAAGCAAAGTTCATTATCTGAAGGAGTAATACTTTGGAAAAATTGCGCCATTTGCTCGTTGGTTTTACTGTTTTCAGTATCATCGGCACAAGCAAAGTGCGTCATTAGCTTGATATTTGGCGCAACATTTTCGCTAGCATCTAATCGCGAATAAAAGTCACAACATAAACTTGGTTCAATGCCTAGTCGGTGCATTCCCGTATCAAGTTTGAGCCACACGGTGATTGGACTAATAAGCGCCGCTTCTTCAAGCATAGAAAGCTGCGCTTCATCATGTACAACAATATGAAAATTGCTGGTTGCAGCAATGGCCAAATCTTCTGAACGAAACACACCTTCGAGTAACACTATAGGCTTTATTACACCGCCCGCGCGTAATGCCAATGCTTCATCAATGCGTGCTACCGCAAATGCATCGGCATCTGCAAGATGCTGCGCAATCGTTACTAAGCCATGGCCATACGCATTAGCTTTTAAAACCGCCATAATACGAGCATTTGGCGCAAGCTGTTTTACACGTATAAGGTTACGATTAAGCGCTGTTAAATTAATTTCGGCACATGCTAATCGCATTAATAGTCGTCGTCCACAGCAGGTCCCGCATAATTATCAAAGCGCGAGAATTGACCTTGGAAAGTTAAGCGTACTTTACCAATTGGACCATTACGTTGTTTACCGATAATGATTTCTGCCACACCTTTATCTGTCGAATCTTCGTTGTAAACTTCATCACGGTAAATAAACATAATTAAGTCGGCATCTTGCTCGATAGAGCCAGATTCACGTAAGTCGGAGTTAATTGGGCGTTTATCGGCACGTTGCTCTAGCGTACGGTTAAGCTGAGAAAGCGCGATTACCGGGCATTCCAGCTCTTTTGCTAGCGCTTTAAGTGAGCGAGAAATTTCAGCAATTTCCAAAGTACGATTATCTTGTAAACTAGGTACACGCATAAGCTGCAGGTAATCCACCATAATCATGCTGATACCGCCATTATCTCGCGCAATACGGCGTGCACGTGAACGCAACTCAGTAGGCGTTAGGCCAGATGAATCATCCACATACATTTTACCTTTTTCGATAAGTAAACCCATGGTCGATGAAAGACGCGCCCAGTCATCATCGTCAAGCTGACCTGTACGTACTTTTGTTTGGTTAATTCGACCGAGGGATGCCAGCATCCTCATCATAATTTGTTCTGAAGGCATCTCTAACGAGAAGATAAGCACTGGCTTATCTTGGGTCATTGCCGCATGCTCAGCAAGGTTCATTGCAAAGGTGGTTTTACCCATTGACGGACGTGCAGCAACAATAATGAGGTCAGATGGCTGCATACCTGCTGTCATTTTATCTAAGTCGGTGTAACCTGTACTTACCCCAGTTACACCATCTTGTGGTGATTGGTATAACTCTTCAATCTTATCAATGGTTTTTTCTAGAATGTTATGAATATTCTGCGGACCATCTGAGCTTTTAGTACGTTGCTCAGCAATTTTAAAAACTTTGGTTTCAGCTAAATCAAGTAAATCGTGGCTATCGCGCCCTTCAGGGTTATAACCTGCATCTGCGATTTCATTGGCAACATGGATCATTTCACGTACAACTGCTCGCTCGCGTACAATTTCAGCATACGCATTAATGTTGGCAGCACTTGGGGTGTTTTTGGCTATTTCACCTAAATACGCAAAACCACCTATCGAATCAAGTTCGTTGGTTTTTTCCAGCGTTTCAGAAATCGTAATTAAATCAATAGGATGACCGCTTTCAACCAGCTTTTCCATTGCTTGGAAAATCAATTTATGCGTGCGGGTATAAAAATCTTGTGCAACAACACGTTCTGCCACACGGTCCCATGCTTCATTATCTAGCATAAGTCCGCCTAAAACGGATTGCTCCGCTTCAATTGAGTGCGGAGGAACTTTTAAGGTATCTAACTGTTTATCTGCTTTAGCCATGATTAGATTTAACTCGAAGTGAATCTAGCTATTCTAACCAGAACCAATAAAAAAACCCAGCGTTGGGCTGGGCTTTATTGTCGATAAACTGTGTTTAGTTATATTTCAGCTCAATGCGACCATTAACGGTATCAATTTCAATATCAACATCACCGCCTTTAAGTTGAAACTCTAATGCACTTGATGGACCATACTTTGCTTTTTTAGGTTTATCTTTCGATAGGCCATTGCGAATTTTACCACCCGCATGCGCATTAATTTCAATTGCTGCTGAGAGATCTTGCGGTAACTTTAACACGATATCGCCATTTACGCTTTCCGCTTGAATATTGGCACCACTAGTAAGTGCTTCCATTGTCACTTCAACTTCACCACCTACGGTTGTAATATCGAGATTTTTGATAGTCTCAGCATTGATTTCAACATCACCATTTACGGTTTCAATACGCACATCTTGGCTCTTAGTAGTGCTTTTTAAATCACCGTTAACAGCTTCAAAGCGAATTTCACCTTGTGAGTTTGTATCATTAACATCACCATTGACGGTTTCGATATGAATACGCCCATTTAAATTAGCGGATTTAATATCACCATTTACTGTATCTAAACTGATGCGGCCCTCAACATCTTGAATATCAATATCCCCATTTACCGTATCAAGAACAATACCTGAACTTAGCGCTGCAATATCCATGTCGGCATTTACACTTTCAATGTTAACCAAATTATTTTTTGGTACATAAATAGTCAGGTTTGACCCTTTGCTATTTTTATTCTGATAGCGGTGTGGCATTTCAACAACAAACTCTGTGCGACCACCGCTTTTATTGCGGAAGATATATCCCTCAGCACGCTCATCTATGGTGCCAGACACTTGCATTTGCTGCTTATCCCAGCCTTTCAAGGTAATTTTGCCTTGATCATTTTCGATAAAAATTTTGTTGTTTTCAGGCACATCAATTGTTTGTTCAACAAGTTCGCCCGCCAGTAATGAAAATGAAAGTAAGCTTGTACATGCAATGGCTAATAACTTCATAATGATTCCTCTTAAATTTGTTGCCAGCTAGGCTTGTGAACTTTATTAATTAAATCAAGTTGCTGCTGGTAAACTTGCGATAACATTCTAAGTAATGTGGCGTTTTCTGGTTCATTTTCTAATGCTAACTTAATCGCTTTTTCAGCATCTTCTAATTCCGCCAATTGCGCTTGCCAGTTGTCTGCAAGGGCTTTCTGATCACTGTATTTAACTAATAACGCCTGTTTTTCTTGCTTAAAGGTCTGGGTCATCGCCTGTAAACCTGCTTCATACTGATTACTCTGCTGGTTAAAGAACACTTGATAACTTAATAAACCCAAACACATACACGCTGCAAGTGCGGTTACCTGTTGCCAAACATGTGACTTTTTTTCAATCTGTGTTGGCTGCTTAGCAATGGCATTTTCAACACCCTGCCATAGGTCTTTCTTAGGGCTGATTTCAGTTGGCAATTGAGCAACTGCGTCATCTAACATTTGATCTAAATTAGTCTGTTTCATTACTCATCCACTCTTTTAATAAACTTCGTGCTCTATGGTATTGAGCTTTTGACGACCCCACCGCCATATTTAATTGCTCAGCAATTTCTTCATGGCGATACCCTTCAACCGCAAACAACACAAAAACCAGACGTGCTTTTTCAGGTAAGCGCACTATGTATTTATCTAACCCGTTAAGGTCATTACACATTTCCACTTCTTGTTCAGGCATACCTGCTTGCTCAAAGCTCACCACTTTTTGCAACCAATTAGTTTGCTTTCGCAAATAGCTGATTGTGATATTGGCGGCAACACTGTGCAGCCAGGTCGTAAACTTTGATTTGCCATCAAAACTCGAAAGCTTTTGCCATAGCTGAACAAACACTTCTTGAAGCGCTTCTTCAGCAAGACTTTCATTTGCTGTTAAACGTAAAGTAAGAGCAAAAATGCGTTTGTAGTGACGGTTATACAAGTCATGAAACGCCTGCCTATCACCCATATTTACTTTTTCGATTAACTGCAGATCAAAGTTTGCTTCTTGTTCTTTGACAAAACGCAGCTCTGCATCAATTAACACGTCAACTTCCTTTGTGTTGTTATCTTGTTGGTTACTTTATTAGACGTAAGAAGGGTTTGGAAAGGTTTAAATGAAAATAAATTTTTTTGAGAAAAAATAAAACGCCCTAGTAAAGGGCGTTTTAAAACAGACATTTATATTATTAATTTACAAATAGCGCCAACCAACAAACTCTAATGAGGTTGCGCCACAGCAAGTGGTAACATTACCAACCTCACCTAAACGCGTATCATAGTGAATACTAGTATCACCAGATAAGGCTACTGTTTTCGCTCGGATTGATCCCATTAATCCTCCACTTGCTTCTATATTTGCATCTGTTGCTGGAGCATAAATAGCAGCATATACGCTACCTGTTGCATCTATAACAACACCATCGCTTCCTGTGTAAGCTGAGTAAATTGAAAAAACTGGCACTCCACCACCTGATATGCCCTGTCCTGATATAACAGGTTTTTTTATGGTTGTTTTACCAGTCACATAAATCGTAAAACTTGAGCCTGCTTCAATTTCAAAAACAGTCGTGCCGCTGGTGCCAATGGTGAAATCACCATCCACTAGCATATAAACATCACCACCTGATACTTTAAAGCCACCACCATTCACCGTAAAGCCTTTCACTTTTATCATATCGACTAATTCGCCACTTGGTAACGTTTCGCTGTAAGTCGATAAAGCTACGGGCTCTTCTCCCATCCACGACTCCCAACCAGATACAAGTTGACCGCCACGAGGAGTGACCTCATAAACTGTTTGCCCACGTGTCAGTAGTAAGTCACTTGAAGTCGTATCTTTAAATTCATCGACAACATTGCTGATACCAATAGGATCACAGTTTGACGCAGGATCTTGGTAGTCATGATCTTCGGGTAAATTGTTTGGATCAACCTCAGGCACGCGTGGCACATTTGGCGACTGGTTGAATGACGCATCAGTGTAGGGCACATCATTTTGATAGTACTGTAATGGCAATTCTCTACCTCGATAAGTTAACTCACCTCGGTACATCACATCTAAGCCATTATTATCTTGGTTACGAACTTTTGTAGAAGACCCACTACCCAAGTATAAGTCGCCCATAGTACGGATAACACCTCCAACCTGATTTTGAATAAGCTCTACATTGCCAATGGCAAGCACATCACCTCCAATTGTGATATCGCTATCAAAACCTTCAGGTAGATCAGGCGAACCTGGACCTGCATCAATCACAACACCGTGGTTGGCGTGAGCATCACCATAAATTTTTGCACTACCACCTAAATTAATACTACCGGTTGCTGCAATGCTGCCCCAAATATCGGCTGCCCCCGTTAAGTTGATATCAGAATCATGATGAATTGTTGTTACCCCTGAGTTCGCAGACGCTGTACTGGTATTATATTCACCCTCATCTGAGTTATAACTATCAATTCGACCACTGGCGCCTAATCCAACACCTTCACAGCCGATAATCGCTGAGCCGAATGTAGATGCCGCGCCGCCCTTCCTTAGTCTAAATAATGCAACTGTATTGTTAGCTCCTTCAAAACGTTTACCGTCACTGCTTAATTCCAACAACCCATCGCTATTTACACCCAGTCTCGTTGCATAGGACATATCATCTGTCTGTGCTTGCCCTGTGATGTAATTATTATCCCCTAAAGTATCATTAATCAATTGCTCAAGGGTGGTAACAGGGTTACTAGCCAATTCTTCTAAAATTCGCTTATGGGTGTCAAAAATACCTTTCTCAGACACTAAGCGGGCATTCATTTTCTTTTGATAGTTGCCAGTTAAACGTTCTTGAATAAAGTTATCACGCAATGAACTCATTACGATAATGCTCGTCATTGTGGTTAATATCATTACAGAAAGTAAGGTAAAACCTTTTTGCTTATTCATCAGTTCAACGCCTCTTCTAGTATCTTGCCACTAAGAGCAATATCTATTCGAAATCCATTTGCGAGCATATCCACATTTAAACTTTCTGGCGTGAGTGTGATTTCCATTAAATCACCATTTAAACGATAACTAATATCTTGTAATCCTGTTAACAATACTTGTTCAGAATCTGCATTAACTTGGCAGCGCAACTGACTATCAACCAAGGTGTATGTTTCGCTAAACGGTACCGCGGGTTTGGTGCTATTACACGCGGTTGCACCTTCTGTTTCTTGCTGTACGACTAAGTTAGACGCATTAGGGATAGTGGGTAATGACTTTGTTTGCTTTAAGCTTCGGGTAAACACTTCAGAACTGTATCTTAAAACTTCTTGCGCATTTTCAAGCTCTTTTGATGTATCTACCGATTCACTTAAAGCAATATATACAAATGTAATGCCCGCCATGAGAAAGCTACTAACCGCCAAAGCAACCATTAATTCAATCAGGGTAAAACCACTTTGAATTAGCTTTTTCATTGCTAACATCCTCCTGAAATATCAGGGAAACTCGCTTCAATTTCAACACGATTTGCTAGATTGTCAGTCATACGTTTATCTGACCAACTTACGCCAACGCGAAAATTATCGCTGTTAAAATTATTTTCAAAATCGATTGTGTATTTATTAAATTGCGCTGTAGGCGTTACATCAGCAAAGGCAACTGTGCCCTTTTGTAAATCACACAAGTTTGCCCACGTTTGTTCAACGGCATTATTTGCTTGCAGCAGTGATAACGTGTAATCAAATGAGTTTGATGCATATTTTAAAGATTGTAATTGCCCTGCAGCCATACCTAATAAAGCAAAACTAGAAACAACGAGCGCAACCATTACCTCTACAAGCGAAAATCCGGCTTGTTTAGTGTATTTTTCTGTTTTGATCATTAACAACTCCCTTTTTCAATCTTGCTTTGTCCACTGGCATATACACGAAAACAGCGATTCGTTGTATCACCATCGCGATCACTAATTTCAATACTGGTTACTGGAAACTCACCTAATGCTGTTACTGTTTGTGTTGTTATTCCTGATACTAAAACTCCCGTTTTATCGTTATCAAAAATAACAAATGTTTGATTATCAACACTGGCTATCCATTTCGAACCTTGCGCTGTTAATGTCACAATTTTTTCACGCTTAATGGCTTCACTTCGCGCCATTTTAAAGGTGCTCATTAATTCGTTTGCCGTACTAATAAGGCGATCTTGCTTGATATATTTAATGAAACTTGGCGTGGCAACAGCAGATAGAATACCTACGATAGCCACAACCGTCATAACTTCAATTAGTGTGAAACCATTTTGTCTCCTCATATTATTTCCAACACGATGCTATGTTGGCTGAGGTGACACCTTGCTGATTAATAGAGAGTGACCCGCACTTATCGCCAACCTGCGCACCTTTTGGCGCAGCGGTTAATGAGAATTCGGTATTATTTTGAGGTGTATAACTGTAAGCATAATAATCTGATTCTTTAAATGTGATATTTTGTTCATTAGGGTATCGACCCAAGCGCGTATAGTTTCGCTCCAATATGCCAGCTTGTTGCATAAGGTATTGCTGCGCTTCGGCACGACGACCATCTTTCACATAATCACCGTAAGCTGGGAGTGCTACAGCTAATAAAATTCCGATAATGGTCACGGTGATCATTACTTCAATCAGAGTGAACCCTTTTATTTTTATTATATTGATAACTCGCAATTTCCAATCCCTAATAGAAAACAAAAATATGACAACGCTGTCATTATCGCGCAATGTTTATACAAATCAATACTTTTCAGTTATATGTTAATTTGTTTTTGCGAATTTGAGTTATTGTCTTATGCAAAATGAGGTAGTGAAATGATCGAAAATCACGAATTTCAGACATAAAAAAACCGAGCCTTAGCTCGGTTTTTACTAATCAAGAAACTTGATTAAGCTTCAGCGATAACAATTACTTTAATAGTAGTTGTTACTTCTGAATGAAGCTGGATAGCTACATCGAACTCACCTGTTTCACGGATAGTACCGTTAGGTAGGCGAACTTCTGATTTAGCAACTTCTAGGCCTACAGCTGTGATAGCGTCTGCAATATCGCGAGTACCGATAGAGCCGAATAGCTTACCTTCGTCACCAGCTTTAGATACAAGAGTAACTTCAGCTAACGCTTCTAGTTTCTCTGCACGAGCTTGTGATGCTGCTAGTTCCTCAGCTACTTTAGCTTCTAAATCAGCACGACGTGCTTCAAAAGATTCAATGTTAGCTTTAGTTGCTGGAACTGCTTTACCTTTAGGGAAAAGGAAGTTACGTGCGTAACCTGCTTTAACAGAAACTTGGTCGCCAAGCGCACCAAGGTTACCGATTTTATCTAGTAGAATAACTTGCATGTCTCTACACCTTTTAAAAACTAGTTAAACCGCTGCTTACTTATGTAAGTCAGTGTATGGAAGAAGGGCTAAGTAGCGTGCACGCTTGATAGCTGCAGCTAGTTGACGCTGATATTTAGCGCTAGTACCTGTGATACGGCTAGGTACGATTTTGCCACTTTCTGTGATGTAGTTTTTAAGAGTAGCTAGATCTTTATAATCGATTTGTTGTACGCCTTCCGCTTTGAAGCGGCAGAACTTACGACGTCTGAAGTAACGTGCCATGAGATAAATCTCCAATAGTAATTCTTTCAATATGATGAGCATGTAGCACTAACTGACTCACGCCATTTCGGCCTTCGTGACGGTTTAGAAAACCGCGTACAGTAAGTTGCGTGCCCATATCAATATCTTGAGTTTGTTGTTTTAAGCTTTCGCCACTGGCAACCACTTGAATGCGAACATAACTACTACGATTAAGTCCTGCTTCCATTTGCGTAGATTTGTGTTCTAACACAAAAATGCAATGTGGTATTCCGGCTGGGCTTTGACTGAATTTAGGTTTTTTACAAACCGTGCCAGACAAAACGAACTGGTTATCAGTCATACAATTCTCAAAAACGATTAAGCTTCTGCAGCTTCTTTCTTCTCTTCTTTAGCAAGAGGAGAAGCTTCAGTTACAGCATTTTTAGTACGCATAACTAAGTTACGTAGTACTGCATCGTTGTAGCGGAAAGAAGTTTCAAGCTCGTTGATTACTTCAGTTGGTGCTTCAACGTTCATTAGAACATAGTGTGCTTTGTGAAGCTTTTCGATTGGGTAAGCCAGTTGACGACGACCCCAGTCTTCTAAACGGTGAATTTGACCACCAGCTTCAGTGATAGAACCAGTATAACGCTCGATCATACCTGGAACTTGCTCACTTTGGTCTGGGTGAACCATGAATACGATTTCGTAATGACGCATGGGTATTCCTTACGGTTAATTTAGCCTTTTGCCGTTTCGACCAGTCGGTTTAAGGCAAGGAAAACAAAGTTTATTAGGTCGAAAGAGCGCACATTTTACGCACATTAATAGCAGAGTGCAAATGGAATTTTTAAAAGAATTTAGGGTTCAGGGTTCAGGGTTCAGGGTTCAGGGTTCAGGGTTCAGGGTTCAGGGTTCAGGGTTCAGGGTTCAGGGTTCAGGGTTCAGGGTTCAGGGTTCAGGGTTCAGGGTTCAGGGTTCAGGGAATAGATTTTAATGAATAATTTGAAGTAGCAATACTTTTTACAAATAAAATTCAATAATTAAATAGACATTATCTCAGCACTCGGTACTCAGCACTCAGTACTCTTTCTTTTACCCTTGAACCTTATACCTATTTTTCCTCATAATCTGCTATCAGTTCAACTTGTTCAGCATCCCCTGTAAACTGTTGATCCAAATATAAATTATAACCATTTCCAGGAGGAAAACCAACAGAAGCCCCGAGAAAATACTTCCCCGGCTCAAGGTAAAGTTCGTAGAAACCCGATTCATCAGTCCATGCAGAAAGATATTCAGGCATATCTTTGAACTGTTTGTTGCTGTGAGCCATGGCGTATGCCATGCTAACCGGATTGCCTTTTGCGTCTAGTATCCTGCCTGAGATTCTGATCAAATCCGAACTTTTTTTCTGGTGTTTCCTGGCCGCTTCCCGAAGGTTCATCACCACAAAATCCAAGACACGGGAATCGCCTGCACTAATGGTGACGGCCACCGGTTCTCCCGAATGTTTATCATTAGAACCGAGTGGTCCGAACCGGCTGCCGCTTTTCCTGAATATTGCCACGGCCCAGTAATTACCGGAAGGCAATTGTACTCTGTAGCGGCCATCTCCGGCACTGCGGTTTGATATGAAATCAGCCGGCCTTTTAACATCAGGGCTGTCAAAAACGTACACTTCAGCATTTTTCAACGGATTACCGGCAATATCAACTATTTTCCCCTCAATTATTGCGGGCTCAGCCCCATAACCAAATGATATTTCACCGAGGAAAGAAAAATATATTGCCAGTAAAAATAAGCTGAATTTAAACAGTCTATGCATTTACTTCAGGCCTGCACATGAGGAATATTCTTTATTTACTGGATAATTGTATCCACTTTTTCCTTCAGGACAGATCG
>NZ_JBFKMX010000078.1:0-17400 GCF_041629635.1 Pseudoalteromonas sp.
CCCAATAAAAAAGATGAAGGGTCAGTTGAACTTTTAAGTTCCTTTTTGCAGCAGTTTGATTGGGTTTTATACAAGGCAGAGGCTGCGTGGCATAGTATTCTATGTAAGTCAGCCGTCAAAGACTTTGTGCTCCTGCAAAGTCACCTTACCCCACATCCTTGCGGGGCAACACAGTAGAAAGCCAATCAAGCGCTGCCGAACGGTTCTTTTGAGCGCGCTTTTCTCGTTGTTGCTCGATATTTGCTTAGATTACTAGGCTACACATCGAGCGCCGCGATAAAAACACGCTCAAAAAAACAAAAATTGAACTACAAAGATCAACAGACCCTATAGAAATGGTATCTTTTTGATTAAATACAAGCTTTAGTATTTTTGTTGCTTAGCTATACCTCAATTACAGAGAAAAAGCCCCCTTGGGGATCGGTAATCACACTAAAACGACCGACATTAGGAATATCAGTTGCTGGTACACATACTGTGCCACCAAGTTCAGTAACTCGTGCTAAAGTCGCATCGCAGTTATCAACTTGGAAATACGTCATCCAATGAGCCGGCATATCGCCCCACTCCTCATTCATTTCAAGCATGCCCGCAACTTGCTCATCACCAACATTAAAAATGGTGTAAGGCATGCCATCCATATCTTCAATCTTGTACTGCCAACCAAAAACGGATGAATAAAATTCGCGACTTGCAGCAGCATCTTTTGAAGCAAGTTCATTCCAACAGACGCTACGCGCTTCATTTTTAATTTGTGAACCACAATGTTGATTGCTTTGCCATATCGCAAACATTGCGCCATTTGGTTCAAAGAACATCGCCATGCGACCTGCATCCATTACATCATGGGGACCTGCAATCACTTCAGCACCAGCTTGTATTGCTTTTGCTAATGTTTCATCAACACTGTCAACAGCAATGTAGTTTAACCAATGGCTGGGTACCTTATTATCAATGCGTTCTTTTTCCATTTGATACATGGCACCGATATCCTTACCGTTTAACTGCAGCATAGTATAAAACAAATCTTCCCCAATTGGCTGATCGTCAAAGGTCCAATCAAACAATGAAGTATAAAATGCCTTAGCAGATGCCCAGTCTTGTGAGCATAATTCTGTCCAACAAAATGTGCCGGCTTGATGTTTGGTGTAACTCGCCATGTGTGTTTCCTTATTATTTACACTCGCTGTTCTAAAGTTAACCAACTTTGCTTAAATAGCAATAAAAAAAGCGAAGTTATACAAAAACTTCGCCATTAGTTTCAAGGGGTTGTTTGTAATTAAATTTTAAACCACTTAATCGCGTTATCAAGCTCGTCGGCTTGATGCGATACCTGGTGTGATGCTTCAGCATTGGCAACAGAGCAATCAGCTAACTCATCTGCATAATCACTGATTTGTACGATATTTTGATTGATCTCTTGAGCCACGGTCGATTGTTGTTCAACTGCAACAGCTATCGTTGATGTCATTTCAGAAATCTCTTGAATATCGGCAATGATTTCAGCAAATGCTTGACCGGCTTTATCGGTTTGCTCTGCTGTTTGTAACCCTTGAGATTTACACAGCTCAATACTCTCTACTATATTCGCAGTGCTAGACTGTAGATCAGTAATAATCTGGGTAATTTCTTGAGTCGATTCTTGTGTTTTGACAGCGAGTGAACGCACTTCATCAGCTACTACCGCAAAACCTCGCCCTTGTTCACCTGCACGTGCAGCCTCAATTGCCGCATTTAATGCCAGTAAGTTAGTTTGCTCAGCAATACCGCGAATAACTTCCATTACCGCATTAATTGCATTGCTCTTTTCACGCAGTAAATTGACTTGCTCAGCCGATTCAACAAGCTGATTGCTAAGCACAGTCATTTGTTCAACGGTCGCTTCAATTTGCCCTTGCCCATTTGTCGCGTTTTGTGAAACCGTATCAACACGGTTTGATGTCGTTTCCGCGTTAATAGCAATATCATGTGCTACTGCCCCCATCTCTGTAACGGCACTAGCAACTGTTTCTACTTCTGATTTTTGCTTCATTAATTGCTGACCACTTGATTCAACAACTTGAGCAACACGTGTTGACTCCGTATTCACAATCTCAACCGAAAGTTGGATAGTTTGCAGGACAGATAAGAATTTCCCCATTAACCCATTTACACTATCAGCTAACATTGCCAACTCATCTTGACCATGCTTTCGCACTTTAATTGAGAGATCGCCTGAGTGTGCAATACGATCAATATCTCTAATCACACTATCAATGGAAGTCGTTATTGAACGAATAATCGTAAATAAGAAGCCAACTAGTGCAAATGCCAATATTAGGCTTGATGCAATTTGTTGTATTTTAGCATCTGAATACACATCTTCTTGAATGGCTGTTAATTCTTCGCCAAGTAATTGTAATGTTTGCTTCAATTTGTCTTCGGTTTCAGAAACATCGCTCTTTAAACCTGTGGGTTGATTAAAGCCGATCGCTAAGTAACGTTCCGATGCTTTCAAAAATGCATTTTGATACTGTTTTAGTAAAGTTATTAACCCTCTCTCATTACTTGCAAATAAGAGTTTCTCCAGTTCATCAACCGTTTTATTGATGCGCGTAATATATTTTTTATCACCACGCATAATAAAGTCTTTCTCACTGCGACGAAGCTGCAATATCATCACGCTTACATCAAGGCGATTGATTTGCTTTGCTTCTTCCTCTAACTTGTGAACCGCGCCTCGCAACTCTTTTCGAAAGCCTGCGTTTTGGTTATAACCATACTCTTTATACAATTCGTCTAATTTAACGAAATCTTGCTGTAAAGCAGTCAAATTTCGTTGCGTATCATTAAGCGCATTAGAATTAACAGCAAAGCTTGCTAATTTTTGTTGTAATTTATTGAGTGCAATTTTGGCCTCACCGACACGATAGACCAATTCTTGTCGGAACTCAGGTGCTGGTTTTTCTAAAAACTTAACCTCAATACGCAATGTATCTGCGACAGCCCGCTCAGTAGCAATTAAATCTTCTGTAGCATCCACTAATACTTGCTTCTTCCCTGCAATGTAAACATTTAATAACGTGAGAGCAGCCATTGAAACCACCGCAACTCCAATTAGGATTTGCAACTTAGTTTTGATTTTGATGGCTTGAAACATTTATACCTCTTTACTTCTTTGACGGTGGGGGAATTGTATAAGACCTGATTAGACGATTTATTGTTCTAATGCATGTATGTTTTCGACAATTGGCCCAATAACTTTAGGAAATTATTAAGCTTTTCCTGGTAACACCTATTTAATACCCAAAAAAGATACAAAACAACACGATTTAGAAAAAATACTTTACTCTCAGTAAGATATGTCGCATATGCAACAATATTCAAGTGATATCTGAGGTCTCAATAACAACATTTTATTCGCTTTCATCCGGTTTCAATCGCAAGGCACTGAATATTTAAGTAATTAGTGATATGCTGCTTGAGAAATACAATAATAAATATCGATTCTGGATTGCTTTAATCCTCATCTCACAAACTTGATGAGCTAATACAGTCACACTTCCCTAGGCCTTCAACTCGTTATATGGAGTTTTACTATGAAAAGCACATTTTTTGCCGCTGCGCTGATGGCAACTATGTTTCCTTTTGCAGTTAATGCAGCAAGTAGTTCACAAAATCTTGGACCAGATGTCGTTAAACCCGCACCTAAAGTGAGCATTGCAAGCCATGATGCATTTTTTAATCGCCTCAAAGCACATTGCGGAAAAGCATATCAAGGTAAGGTTACCGTTGATAACCAAGATAATGGGGGATTTAGTGGCAAAAAATTGGTAATGCATGTGCGTAAATGCATTGATACTGAATTACAAATTCCATTTCATGTGGGCGAAGATGCGTCTCGCACTTGGATTATCACTAAAACTGGTTCAGGTTTAAGTTTGAAACACGACCACCGCATGAAAAATGGTGAGTATGATGTATCTACCATGTATGGCGGTCACACTATCGATGCTGGCTGGCAGCATGTGCAGTCTTTCCCTGCGGATCAATATTCAAAAGAGCTATTTGTGAAACAAGGTATTCCACAGTCAATCGGCAATACTTGGCAGATTTATATCTACCCTGAAAAATACACTTATCGTTTAGTAAGAGAAGGACGTGAGTTTAGAGTCGATTTTGATTTAACAAACCCCATAACTCCACCAGCGGCGCCATGGGGCTATAAAGACTAAGCCTAACAGGTTAGCTCAGCAACTAAAGGGCCTGGATTTGCTCTAGGCTCAGTTGGAAACTTCTCAAACTCTTGCACGCCAGATAATAACTTCAAATTAAATTCATCGCTTTTACAAAGCTGCGCGCTATGACGTAATAAAAAGACCGATTGTTTTGCAAACTCTTGATAACTGCCCTCCCGAATAGACAACTTATATTTGTTTGCTGCTAACTGTGTTTGGCGATAGTGAATTTTATGGTCAAAGTCATATAACGCTTGTTGTTTACCCTGTTCAGTTGCAACTAACGCCAACGGCGTGAAAAGCACTACACGGCAAAGTAATTTCAGTAACATAACTTTTCCTTTATTAACACGTTACGAATTCACTATACCAACTTCTAAATTATCAAACCACTCAAGAAACTCCTGCACCGCCTCGCCTTTAAAAATTCGTCCATGCTGAGGTGCCATCATATCAATTTCTAACTCACGCACGCGTGCAATCCAGTTTTTCTTGGCACTGTTAGAGGGCATCCAACGCTGATGAAAATAGCGCATTTTATCGGCATGACGTGCGAAGTCTTCAACAAACATCGGAGCTCCGGGCTCTTCTAATGCAGCACCAACATCACCACTCATTAAGATTTTAGCCTCAGGATCATAAACATGAAAATTACCTGATGAATGTAAAAAATGAGCCGGAATAAATCGAAAAGTCACTGAATCCAAGCGTAGCTCTTGTCCTTCATCAGGAATAGCTTTGTATTCAATGTTATCCATGCCGAAATGGCGTATAAACCCCTCCCAAAGCCAAGGTGCATATAATTTTGCATTTGGTACGGTTTTATCCCACAACCCCAAGGAGGAAATAATGTCAGGGTCTTGGTGTGATGCAAATAAAGTGGTCACTTTTTCAAGTTCAGTATGGCTCAATATACCAGCTAACATTGCTGAAAATAGTTCAATACCACCAGGATCTAACAACATAGTTTGCTGATTGGTATTAATCATGTACTGGTTAGTATCTATTATTTTTTCGGACTTATCCTGATCGCGGCCAAATACGATCCATTTGTGATGTTTACCCTGATACAAATCCGTCGATTTCATTTAAATACCCTTTCTAATTCATCGAGTGTATGAAGATTAGTGTCAATTGCACCTTTTATACGCATCGCTGCGGAGCTGATATAGTCTGAAACTGACTCTAAACTCGCGCAAAACTCGCCCGCTTGAGAAGCTTCAACCCTCGATGTCACAGCGATATATTCTGCCGCGCGCATTTGCTGCTCAATTTCTTCAAATTGCCATTGTAGGTTTTGTAATTCATGCTTAAGTGCAAGCATGGTATCTTTGACGTGGCTTGTTGCCACTCCATATAACTTTTTACTTTCCGAATGGCCTAATATTGTTAGACTTTTTGCTAAATGCTGTTCAAACTGACTTGCACGCAAATGCTGCAGTGCCAACTTAAACAATTGACTTGCATGCAAATTAATATGTTCTGTGGTTTGAATTGTACGGCCAGAGAATTCATTAATAAAATTGGTGATCGATTTGAAACCCAATGCGGCCTCGCCAGCACGAATCGCAACCACGCGCGCATTTTTAGAGGTCAAGGATAAACTTTTTGCTTCAAGCAAAATTACTTCCAGTTGCGCAACGATAGTTGCAACTGTTACAAAGCACTTTATTTCAGGAACTTTTCTGATTCTATCCATAGAGATCTTTTACGCTAAAATTAGTACTTTCAACTATAGGAAATAAAACAGAAATTTGCCGATTTTTTGTATAAATTATTGCTATATACAGCGAACACGGCATAGTTAAAACTATTTAGACATAAAAAAGGCTCACAGGGATGTGAGCCGAAAGTGCATCATCAACAACTAATGCTTCAGGGAAATATCTAACAAGAAAACTAATTCTTGTAATTGAGTAGACTTGCCTGATAAAACTTAGTTCAAAAAAATCTAAATTAATTTTAAAAATGTTTTTAAGTAGCTAATTTATTTGGCTAAATGCAAGCACTGAAAAAATGATAACTACACCATACAAGTAATGATGACGTTCAAGCTGTTCGTGTAAAAACACACGTCCAATCACCATGGCTGAAATAATACCAATTGCACGCTTAACTGCTTCAACTGTGCTGGCATCCAAATAACGCAGTGCATTAAATTGCAATAACACAGCGGCAGAAAAGCCGATTAAACCAAGCAACCAAAAACGGTTATGCATTTTTGAGAAAGTAATAGCGGAACGATTAAATAAGAGCGCAATTAATAAAACGCACACCATAATCACATTGACCCAAAGCGCATGAAAGCTAACGTGGGAAAATTGCAGTACATACTGGTCTACACAGATGCAGGCCCCCCAACTGAAGGTTGCCAATAACATAAAACCGGAGCCTGGCTCACTTACTTTAAAGCCATCGCCTAACAACCTGAAGGTAGCAAAAACACAGATCGCAATAACCACATACGCCAACCAAGGCAAGATCACAGAGAAAAACAGTACATTAATCAAAGCAGCCACGAGCGGAGTGAGCGACAGTACCGGTAATAAAACTGAAAATCGCCCGCGACCTAAGGCTGCAATAAACGACACCGCGCCAATAGCAGCTAAAACTCCACTAATACTCGCCAAACCATAATAAGCCTGTGCAACTGGTAAGACAGCACCCGAAATAAGCCAATAGAGCAGATAAATAGGCAGTGTTACTACACTAAAAACCGCCCCAACAAGCAGAGGATGATGTGTTTCAACTAAATGTTTACGGCAAATATCAAACAGCACCCACGCCAAACTTGCTAACAACAAAAACAACCAAGACAAAGTATATCTCCTAAGGGATGGATCTTTTTTAGCAACATTACGTATAAGCTTATTATGTTGTTCAAAATAAGCTACTTATGAATCTACCTGTATTTCCATTGCCAATTTTTTTGTTACCAAATGGGGTTACACGGTTACGTATATTCGAACCGCGTTATCTAAAAATGGTGTCAATTGCCTGTCAACAAAATGGTTTTGTGTTATGCGTTTATGATCACAAGGCTGAGCTGAACACGCCACCGTGGGGAGCATGGGTTGATATTATTAACTTTAGCCAAGAAGGTGAACTGTTACATATTGATATCAAAGCTAAGAGTTTAGTTAGTCTGGAAAACATTACCATGGATGAAGATCAATTACGTTTCGCCGATTGTTTTGAGATCCCCCATTGGCCAACACAGCACAAGCAACCACATCACGCGCAATTAGCTACAAAACTACAGCACGTGTTTGAAGAATATCCAGATCAAGGGGCACTTTATCCTGAACCAAATTTTGACGATATAAATTGGGTCTGTGCCCGTTTTTTAGAAATTTTGCCACTGTCGTTTGAGAAAAAACAACTGTTTACAAAAGCAGATAGCTTTGCAAAGGCAGATGATTTTTTAAAAACGATTATTTTAGGTCAATAAATTGATCGCTTTTATCGCCCCTACCGTAATGGCTACTATCGATTTTATTGTCAGAGCGCTATGATGATATCAACAACAACCAATAACTACCGATCTTCGATGAAGCAAAACGCAAGTTTAGATGGGCAAGAAATTGACAGCAAGACCTTGTCAGGCTGGCTAAATGATATAGCTGAAAAGCGTGATAAACGCGCATTTGCGAGCATATTTAAATGGTTTTCACCAAAAATTATCGGCTTCGGCCGCAAGCAGTTTAATAACCCTGCACTTGCATCCGAATTGTTACAAGAAACAATGACGAATGTGTGGCGTAAAGCACATCTATACAACAGCGAAAAAGGCGCCGCAACCACTTGGGTTTACACTGTAATGCGCAACATAAGCTTTGACATGTTACGTAAAATGCAAGCCAACCACGAAGATACCCTTAGTGATGATATCTGGCCACTTGCAGAAGCACAAAACTCTGATGAGCATGTTTTTGCAGACCATTTAATGGACAAGCAAATAGCGCAGTATTTAAATCAACTACCTGACAATCAAAAACAGATTGTGCAAGGCGTATATTTTCAAGATTTATCGCAAGAGCAACTCGCTAAAAATTTAAATATCCCACTCGGAACAGTTAAGTCCCGTTTGCGTTTAGCACTTACTAAATTGAGACAGCACATAGGAGCAGATAATGATTAAGCATCACCCACAACTTTCCCTGCTCAAAACCTATTGTGCAGGTGAACTACCAGCCTCTATTTCTGTGATTATTGCTGCGCACATTGAGCTTTGCCCACATTGCCAGCAACAAGTTGAAGCGCTTACTGCAAAGGCTGCTAAAGACACATTCACTTACGCTTATATTGAAGATGAAGCCGAGCAAAGCCAATTTGCTGAAATTGACTTTGCTAGCATGATTGACGATATCACTTTAGACGATGGCATCGACGAAATTAAAGTGGCTCAGCCAATCGAGTTATCGCTCAATCAAAATACATTTTATTTGCCTCAAGTACTTCGCAATCTTGAGCTAAGCAGCTGGGCAAGTTTAGGTAAATTATCGCGCTCTCGCGTGACTTTAGAAGACGCCAATCTTCACACTAGCTTATTGCACATTGATGCCGATGGCTCTGTTCCAGAACATACGCACAATGGTTTTGAAATTACACTATTATTAGAAGGTAGTTTTAAAGACGAAATGGGCGAATACACCAAAGGCGACTTTATTTGGTTGGATGGTAAACACACTCACAACCCAATCACTGAGCATGGTTGCCTATGTTTAACCGTTTCAAGCGACTCCTTGCACTTTACGCAGGGCTTAAGCAAATTGCTAAATCCTATCGGTAAATTTATTTACTAGGAGGTTGTATGGTTGCAGATAAGGATAAAATTATTATTGGCATTAGCGCCTGTTTAACAGGGGAGCAAGTGCGTTTTGATAAAAGCCATAAAAAGTCTGACTTTTGCGTGAACCAACTGGGCAAATTCGTGGAGTATCAAAAGTTTTGCCCCGAGGTTGCCGTTGGATTGCCAGTACCAAGGCCAACCATTAGACAAATAAAACGCGAAGATATGATCCACGTTTCACGCCCTGATGGAACTATGGATGTTACTCACGAAATGAACGAATACGCATTCAAAGCAGCGAGTAAAATGGCAAATCTAAGCGGTTTTGTATTTATGAAAGGCAGTCCAAGCTGTGGCATGGAGCGTGTTAAAGTATATTACGAACACGGTAAAGGTTGTGAGCACGACGGCGTAGGGTTATTTGCAAAACAGGTTATGGCACTTAATCCAAATTTACCTTGTGAAGAAAATGGACGCTTAAACGATATTCACCTACGTGAAAACTTTGTATTGCGTGTATTCACTTACAAAAAGTGGCAAAACTTAGTAGCTTCAGGGCTTTCAAAACATAAACTAATTACCTTTCATAGCCAGCAAAAGTATCTAGTAATGAGTCATAATGTGGCCGCTTACAAAGCACTTGGTAACTTACTTGGTGAAAAGCATGATTTACCGGTTGAAGAGTTGGCGGATAAGTACATTTCAATGTTGATGCAAGCGCTTAAAAAGCCAGCATCTCGGAAAAATCATACGAATACCCTACAACATCTACAGGGGTATTTTAAAAAGCATCTTACCAAGCAAAATAAACAAGAGCTTAGTGAAAATATCATGGCTTACAATGAGGGTTTAGTACCGCTCATGGTGCCTTTAACCTTGATTAATCATCACTTACAAAACTATCCCAATGATTACTTAGCTAATCAGGCTTACCTAGACCCTTATCCGAAAGATTTAAGGCTCAGATACGGATTATAAATGAGTACACTTTACTGGATTCGACGGGATTTTCGTTTAGACGATAATCCCGCTTTATTTTATGCGATACAACAAAACTGCCAACATGCTGTATTTATAACCGCATATGATACTTGGCGTACACATAATCACTCAGGTATTCAAATTGATTTTATTGAGCGCCATTTAAATTGGTTTAGTGACGAGCTTGCAAAGTTAGGCATTAAAGTCACTGTAATTGAATGCAATACTTTTGATGAGCAGCGAGAAAAGCTAACACAATTTTGTCAGTCCATTGGGGCCTCTTCCGTGTTAGCAAATAGTGAGCCTGAGCTACGCGAAAAAGTGCGCGACACCAAACTAGCACAAACAATCAACCTCACGCTTTACGATGCAGATACGATTTTACCTTATGGTTCTGTGCTAAATAAACAAAGCGAAATGTTTAAGGTGTTTACCCCTTATAAAAAAGCTTGGTTGAATGTATTAAAACAACAAGGCTTTGAGCAAACATACCTTGCAGCAATTACTCCATCAAATAACGAGGTAACTCAGCAAAGTCAGTTTGCCTTCAACTACCAAAAGCAAGATTCCAGCAAATGGCCGTTAGCCCATGAATTTATGCAACATGTACTGCCGCGCTTTTTAACTGACAAAGTGACTGATTATGCAAATGATCGGGATTTCCCTGCTATTAAGGGCACAAGTGGTATTTCACCTTACCTAACCATTGGCGCAATTAGCCCTAAACGGGTTATTTATGATTTAACTTCTTATTATCCGCATATTTTAGAGGATATGAAAGCGCCAATTTTTACTTGGTTAAACGAGCTGATTTGGCGCGAGTTTTATCGCAACTTGCTACTGTCGTTTCCAAATTTAAATAAATTGCATGATTTCCAAACTAAGTTTAAAAAATTCGATTGGCCGGATCACCATGAAAAATTCAACGCTTGGTGCAATGCACAAACTGGCTTTCCGATTGTTGATGCAGCAATGCGACAACTTAAACAAACGGGTTGGATGCACAATCGCTTAAGGATGATTGTGGCAAGCTTCCTAACAAAGCATTTACTCGTTGATTGGCGTTTAGGTGAAGCCTTTTTTATGCAACACCTGATTGATGGCGATTTAGCGGCTAACAGTGGTGGCTGGCAATGGGCCGCAGGCACAGGGTGTGACGCTCAACCTTATTTCAGAATTTTTAACCCGATTGCACAAAGCGAAAAGTTTGATCCTGACGGTAGCTTTATCCGTAAGTACTTACCAGAGCTTGCGAATGTACCATTAAAGTACATTCATCAGCCCCAAACATATTTAGATTCTATTGGCGATAAATCTTATTGGCCACAACTTGTAGATTTGAAAGAAGCACGTTTACAAGCGTTAGATTACTACCTGAAAGAGTTAAACACAGATGAGTAACACACAACATATTGATGACTTTTTAGCTATGTACAACAAGTTGGATCGCGCCAACTTAGCTTTGCTAACTGAAATTTATCATCAAGATGTTGTGTTTATTGATCCTCTACATAGAATTGATGGATTACCCGCGCTCACCAAATACTTCTCTAATTTATACGAGAATCTCGATGCTGGTCGATTTGAAGTAACCAAGGTTCTAGAGCAAGAAAATACAGTAAGTCTTTATTGGACAATGTATTTTTCTCACAGCAAAATCAAAGCAGGTAAAGAAGTGTCATTTGACGGAAACAGCTACCTAGAATATCAAGATGGCAAAGTGATTTTTCACCGCGACTACTTCAATGCAGCCGACATGCTTTACCAACATATCCCTGTACTTGGTGGATTAATTAACCTCGTTAAAAAGCGTGCAACTGCATGAAAACAGTATTAATTACAGGTGCATCGTCAGGCATCGGCGAATCACTCGCAAAGTACTATGCACAGCAAGGTTTCAAGGTATTTGCATGTGGAAGAAACCAACAAAAATTAGATGCTTTATGTAATGAATTTAACCAAATTACCCCTCTTACTTTCGATTTAAATAACAAAACAGCAATTTTTAGCGCTTTAGATAAAAACATTAAGCTTGATCACATCATTCTTAATGCAGGAACCTGTGAATATATCGACAATGCAAAACAATTTGATGGCGATTTGTTTGCTCGCGTAATTAATACTAACCTTATTTCAGTAGGTTATTGTTTAGAAGCGTGGTTACCTCAGTTAAACTCAGGTGGTCAATTAGGGTTAATTAGTTCAAGTGCGGTATATGTACCACTTACCCGTGCAGAAGCTTACGGAACATCAAAGGCTGGAGTAAGTTACCTTGCTAAAACCCTGAGTATAGATTTGGCAAGCAGTAATATTGGTGTGAGCACAATTCATCCTGGGTTTGTTGAAACCCCGTTAACAAACAAAAATGATTTTCCTATGCCTAGTCGCATAACCAGTGAACAAGCAGCAAAAGCGATTTACCTTGGTATGAAACAAAAACGTTACGATATTCATTTTCCAAAACGTTTTACCTTAGTGCTTAAAACATTCGCACTTTTACCTTTTTTTATATGGCGCAAACTCGCAATAAGGATGATAAAATAATGAAAAGAATAGCCATTATTGGCAGCGGTATCTCGGGCCTTACCTGCGCTTATTTATTATCAAAAAAGTACGATATTACACTATTTGAAAAAAACGATTATATCGGTGGTCACACTGCTACAGTTGATATTGAACACAATGGCGAAAAACATGCGATTGATACCGGTTTTATCGTGTGTAACAACAAAACTTACCCAAATTTTTTAAAGCTTTTATCGCAAATAGGTGTTGCCTACAAAGACACTGAAATGAGCTTTAGTGTGCACAATGTGCAAAGCCAAATGGAATATAATGGCCATGGCCTAAATTCACTTTTTGCACAGCGCTCAAACATCTTCAAACCACGCTTTTGGTTATTAATTAAAGATATTTTACGTTTCAATAAACTGTGTAAACAGCTACATCAAACCGATATTGATCCAGCCCTTACCCTTGGTGATTTTTTAGATAAGCACGCTTTTAATGACTTTTTTTGTCAGCATTACATTTTACCAATGGGTGCGGCAATTTGGTCCACCAGCCTGCAAGAAATGCGTGATTTTGAGTTAAAGTTTTTTGTTCGCTTTTTTTATAATCATGGGCTTTTAAATATCAGCGACAGGCCACAATGGCATGTTATTAAAGGCGGCTCACGGGAATATGTGAAACCTCTAATCCGCAACTTTGCTGACAAAATTAAACTTAATACTGATATTAAGCAGGTATCTCGAAGCGATACTGGTATTTCAGTAGAATTTGCCGATGGTACAACACAACAATTTGATGACGTTATTTTTGCATGTCACTCAGATCAAGCTCTTGCGTTATTAACTGACGCAAATGAGCAAGAAAAAGCGGTGCTCGGTAGCATACCTTACAGCGAAAACGAAGTAGTGCTACATACCGACATCAATATGTTACCGAAAAGACAACTAGCATGGGCTAGCTGGAACTATCGTTTAGATAGCAACAACCCACGCCCTGCTGCGGTAACTTATAATATGAACATTTTGCAGGGCCTTAAAACAGACACCACCTTCTGTGTCACACTCAATCAAACAGACCAAATTGACCAAAGCAAAATTTTACGCACCTTTGTCTATCACCACCCAGTGTTTAATAAACAAAGTATGGCTGCGCAGCAGCAGCGAGATACTATTTGCGGCCAGAACAACACCCACTTTTGCGGTGCTTACTGGTATAACGGCTTTCATGAAGATGGTGTACGCAGTGCGCTTGATGTCGCTAAACGATTCGGCTGCGAGCTATAACTATGAACAGTGGCATTTACCGTGGTCAAGTTAGGCATCGTCGCTTTTCACCAAAGCAACATGCATTTAGCTACAACATGTATATGCTTGCACTTGATTTAAATGAGCTAGACTTAGTTGCCAATAGCAGTGCTTTGTTTAGCTTAAAAAAATTTGCTCCGATCAGTTTTTTTGAAAGCGATTATGTAAAAGGTGAACCGGGCAACTTAAAGCAACGTATTGCTACTAAAGTTACACAGTTAGGTGGTAACTGGGATGGCACAAAAGTGATGTTTATGGGGCAATGCCGAAATTTTGGTATTTATTTTAGCCCTGCAAATTTCTTCTTTTGTTACGACAGTAATGATGAATGCAACATCATGCTGGTTGAGGTTTCAAACACACCTTGGTTAGAACGTCATTATTACTTAGTAGATATAACCCAACAGCAAAGAACGGATAAAACGTTTCATGTTTCACCCTTTATGGATTTAGATATGCAGTACGCTTGGCGTGTTAAAGCGCCAAATGACAAAGTACTTATTCATATCGAAAATCATAAAGCTGAAAAAGTGTTCGATGCCACAGTGGCACTATCACGTTGTGAATTTAATCGTTCTAATATGCTTAAAACGTGGTTAAACACACCTGCAATGACCTTAAAAGTAATTGCAGGTATTTATTGGCAAGCCCTTAAACTGTTTGCCAAACGCATCCCATTTATTGCGCACCCAAACGCGAGAGGATAATTATGGAGCAGCAAAGTACCAGCTCAGCGAGTCTCACTCAGGAAAGCGAATTATCGTGGTTCACATCACGTTGTCGTTCACTCGTTTTAGATGCACTTAATAAAATAGACAATGCCGGTTTAGAAATTGAAGAAAACGGGCAAATTACATTTCTTGGCAATGATAAAAGCGAACTACGTGGCAAATTGATTGTATTAGACCCAAGCCTTTATGTAGATTTTGTAAAAGGTGGCAGTATTGCCGCTGCTGAAGCTTATCTCGCAAAAAAATGGACATCACCTAATTTAACTGAATTAATTCGCGTTTTTGCGCGCTGCAGTAACACACTTGATCAAGTTGAAGCTAATAAATCATTCTTAACTAAAATTAAAAACTTTCTGTTCCACTGGGGTAATGCCAACACCCAATCAGGTTCAAAGAAAAACATTCTTGCTCACTATGATTTAGGCAACGAGCTCTACACCCGCTTTTTAGACAGCACCATGATGTATTCAAGTGCTATTTATTCAAATCAAGCAACCGACTTACATTCGGCGCAGCTTAACAAACTAAAAACCATTTGTGACAAACTTAAGCTTTCCCCTAGTGACCACCTGATTGAAATAGGTACGGGCTGGGGTGGCCTTGCTATTTTTGCTGCAAAAAATTATGGCTGCAAAGTCACAACCACAACCATTTCTGATGCACAGTACGAATATGCCGTTGAGCGAGTTAAAGAAGAAGGTTTAGAAGATAAAATAACCTTGCTTAAAAAAGATTATCGCTTACTAGAAGGCAAGTACGACAAACTGGTCTCCATTGAAATGATTGAAGCGGTTGGCCATAAATTTATGGCAGAGTTTTTTGCTAAGTGTAATAGCTTGCTTAAAGAGTCAGGGTTAATGCTGATCCAAGCGATCACCATTTTAGATGCCCGTTACGAACACTACCGCAATAATGTTGATTTTATTCAACGTTATATATTCCCGGGAGGTTGCTTACCGTCGAATGCCGTAATGAACCAACATATTGCAGAACAAACCAATATGATGATCGATAATGTTGAGGACATTGGCCTACATTATGCGCGTACCTTATATGATTGGCGTATGAAGTTCGATAATGCTTGGTCTGAGCTAACTCAATTTGGTTTTGATGAACAATTTAAGCGATTGTGGCATTTTTATTTATGCTATTGCGAAGGTGCGTTTATTGAGCGCGTAATCAGCACACATCAACTGGTAATGCGTAAGCCTCATTATCTTGATAAAGATGACCAACAAGTTCTGGCTTACTAACCTTGTTTTATTTCAGCTAGCTTGGTTTTGCTGTGCGCTACTCACAGCAAATGCCAACTGGCTGATCCCGCCGATTATTGCTCTTCACTTTTTTTTATCGCCATCAAAACGTGATGACGCAAAATTACTGCCGTTTGCCATTTTGGGCTGTGCTATAGATTTTGTGCTTTATCAACTGGAGATTATTAATTTCACAGCACAGCAATTTCCAATTTGGTTACTCGGTTTATGGGTCATGTTTGTACTTTCAGTAAATCACTCGCTTAGCTGGTTGAATAAGTGCAAGCATTGGCAAATCGCTATAATTGGTGCCTTTGGCGGTGCGCTTAGTTATCTCGGTGCACTAAAATTTTCAGCGATTACGACCTCTCTACCTCAAACATCATTGTTTTTAATATACGCGACTATCTGGGCATTTGTACTTCCGGCACTGATCGTTTTTCAAGGCAAATTCGTAGAATCAAAACACAATTAGCTGGACGTTAGCCATGTTAAAACAACTAGTATTTGCTGGCCTGCTGTTTGTACCAAGTGTGTTTGCAATTCAAACAAATCAACTTGTTAAATACGGTGAAGGCGAAATGAAAGTGCTCTTTTGGGAGCTTTATAAAGCTGAGTTATTTGGTGGTAAAAACGCCTATTCATTTGACGACAAACAGCTCGCGCTCAAAATTACTTACTACCGCGATATTGATAAAAACGACTTAATTGAAGCAACCGCAGACCAATGGCAACACATTGGTGTTACCCATCAAAATATACCTATGTGGTTAGATGAGCTTGCTACAATTTGGCCTAACATTAAAAAAAATGACATGCTGATTGTGACACGCAATGAAGACAACAGCGCAAGCTTTTTCAATAATGAGGGGTTGTTGGGTACAGTGAAAGATCCTGACTTTGGTGATGCCTTTTTAAATATTTGGTTATCGAACAAAACCACTCGCCCCAAATTGCGAGAAAAGCTGATTGGAGATGCAAAATGAAGCAATGGTTAGGGGTTATTTTTTCTATTTTCTTAGTTGCATGTTCAAGCCCAGACATTAACGATTACGCAAACACCACACCTACTCTCAAACTAGAAGAGTTTTTCGATGGCAAACTGAGTGCACACGGTATTGTACTTGACAGAAACGGTGCCCTTACTCGACGTTTTAGTGTTGATTTAGTTGGCTCATGGCAGGGCAATCAAGGAAAACTGGATGAATGGTTTGTTTATGACGATGGCGAAAAGCAAACTCGTACGTGGTACATAGAAAATCTTGGCAATGGCAATTATAAAGGCACTGCAAATGATGTGGTAGGTACTGCGATGGGCACAGCTAAAGGCTCTGCACTTTATTGGCGCTATCAATTGAAAATTAACTACCAAGGTGGGCCGCTCGAAGTAACCTTAGATGACTGGATGTTTTTAATAAATGAGAAACGCCTTATCAATCGCACCGACATCATTAAGTTTGGTTTTAAAGTGGGCGAAGTGATTCTCACCATAGAGAAAGAATAGTGTGTTTAACGGGCTTCATTATCATATTGAAGCTCTTTTATTACGCTGCTTTGCCTTGCTGTTGCTGAGATAAATCAACTACTTTTAAACTAGTTTGAATATCAGAC
>NZ_JBFKMX010000079.1:0-17128 GCF_041629635.1 Pseudoalteromonas sp.
CAGTTGGATTCAACGTCCAATGAGGAGACTTATATAAAGTCGGCCAAAGGCTAAAGCTCAACTCAGTCACTCCAGTTAACTACCCCAGCGCATTGCCAAAGGCATCATACTTATAGTTTCGATTTATCAGTAATTGCCTGGTTATAATAATCAATAGGTTACATATCCTAATATACAGGAACTCTAAAAGTAGCCACAATTGTCGTAGTTGTACTTTTTATTTCTGAAATGTTCAGAATAACTTACTAGCGATCTTGTAAAAATAAATACCCAAAAGTCCGAAATTTAGCGCTTAGCTGCTTGTTAAAGCAGTGTCTAAATTTATTTAATTTATACTGTAAAATCAGATATTAGCCACTGTACCAAAATGATCTTAAGGGTGTTACATAAAGGTACTCACCCCCTTGGAAAGCATTTCATTATTTGCGCAAGCTAAAAAATAAGTAATTTAGGTAAACAAAGTGTTCAATTAAACGGCAGTTTTAACAAATCAACTATTAACTTATGAATTAAACTCCATTAAAGGGGTTGTTCTTGCCTGTTACTTTTCGAGTAATCGTTGATTCATACTCTTGCCACCAAGAAACTGATTTCGAGGTGTATAGTTAATCCAATCGGTTTGTTTTATTATTTTATTCTTGTCGTTGAACTGATGAACCATAATAAATAACCAAGGCCCTAATACTTGTTGATTATATTTAAATTGATTGAAGTGCCCCTCTGTTATAACAGTATTACCATCAATTACTTGCTTAGAAATTGTTAAAACCGGTTTACCCTCTAACACTTCAAATTGACCATTATCCCATGCAAAGAAAGCGGTAATATCTTTTTTATTATTTAGCGAGTTACCGTAAATAATGTCGTTTAATTGGGCGTTTTCATCATAAAAAGCCATAAAATTTTGAAAATCAGTGCGTTTGCTATAAGTGTCATAGTAATCTGCCACCGTTTCTTGCAACCTTGTTTGTTTATGCATCGTTGAAGCAGCACAACCACTTAATAAGAAACCTATTAACCCGAACAGAATAAATGCGCGTTGATGTAATTTATACATTATTTAATCCTTAAAAGAGGGCAATATAACGACGATTCTCTGACAAAGATACATTGTTCGCTTAAATGGAAAAAGCAGAAAACCATATATTGGACAAACAAAACAAGTAATTACCCAATTAATTCGCTAGGTATAAGTCTGAAAAGGATTTACTTCTATCTAAACAAGTTATCCTTGCCAAAACCCTTGCTCAACAGCACCTAAGATAAATATTGCAAATTTACCTTTTCCTGGAATATCTAACGGAGGAAGTGCAACTTCTGCGCCATCCCGTTCAACCTCAGCAATTGCTTTTTCAATATCTTCCACATGCCAATAAGGCCGAGTTACCGGAGTCTCCTTTTCATGTAACGGCGCACGAACACCAACACTTGAGCCATCGGATAACATCGTGGTTCTAGCGCCTCCTAACATTTCGTCTGGATTACTAAAGCGAACATTTTGCAACATTTCGTATGCACTACACACCGAATCAACATCATGCGTTACTATTTCTAAATAATGTAGTTTCATGCTAAACCTTTAATAATATTCTGCTAAAGCGGTGTTAATTATTCTCGAGTTATATTACTGACATTTCGCTAAGTAGCAATCAGAGTTTTACTCAAAAAAAATGTATTTAAATTTCTTTACAATTATTAAGTTAACCAATTTAAAAACACAAATTAAAACACTTAAGAGTTTCTATTTATAGAATGCAATTTAAAATTGGGATGAATCATCAGCGATAACTCACAATCTATTTTAGTAGCCATTTAATTATCATATTTTTCATTTCTTTAGCGTTAATTGGCTTACTTAAATAATCATTCATCCCTGCTGCAATGCATTTTTCTTTATCACCTTTCATCGCATTGGCTGTCATAGCGATAATTGGGACAGATAGGTAACGCTGCCCAGCAATTCCATCTCTGATATTACGTGTCGCTTCGTAACCATCCAGTACAGGCATCTGACAATCCATTAAAATTAACGTATAAGGTGCAAATTCAGGTGCATCTTTGAGTACCTGAATTGCTTCTTGTCCGTCTGCAGCAACATCACCTGCGAGCTCAAATGACTTTAATATTCCTTGAGCTACAATTTGATTCACACGATTATCCTCTACAATCAGCACACGGGTATGGGTTGGCCACTGGTTAATATGCTTCTCACTATCACGTGGAGCAGCCTTCAATTGAGGGATTACAGTCTGAGTATTATCTAATGTATTGAGATAATCATGTGTCACTAAAGGGTTTGCTTGGTGCAACGCTTCACCATTCTCAACAATAACAGCTAACATTGACATTAAGTCTGCTATTGTGACTGGTTTTGGGAAATATGCATTAAAGCCAAGTGTCGCAAAAAGATTTGCATCCCCGGGCTGGTCCATTGATGTCATCATAACTAATTTTATTGCTGTAAATCGAGGATCCGACTTAATCGTTTTACCTAGCATCGCCCCATCCATTTCCGGCATTTGCATATCCAATAAAGCAACATCAAATAGCCCTTCTGACTGTTGATGATTCAGTTCAAGAATGTCGAGGGCTGACTGACCGCTATCTGCTTCAACCACCTTAGCGCCCCAATGTGCTAATTGCCCTTTCAAGACTTCTCTATTTGTTTGGTTATCATCAACCACCAGTATTTTTAATTTGCCAATATCAACATATGGAACAGCCATTTTTGCTTGTTGACTAGTCTTAAACTTGACACTAAAATCAAAATGGGTTCCTTCACCAAGCTTACTTGAAGCATTTATTTCCCCCCCCATAAGTGCACAAAGTTTTTTCGCAATAGAAAGCCCCAAGCCCGTTCCACCATATTTACGTGTAGTTGACGCATCTGCCTGAGTAAACGCCTCAAATAGGCTTTCTAGCTTATCCTTTGCAATGCCAATACCTGTGTCACTCACGTTACATTTGAATAGTAATTCATCATTTGATATCTGTGAAAGTTCAGCACGTATCACAATTTCACCCTGCTCGGTAAACTTAATCGCATTTCCCACAATGTTACTTAAAATCTGCCGTAACCTACTGGGATCGCCTTTGACAAAATGATGCTCAACCTGAATCACATCTAAAATAAGCTCTAACCCCTTTTCATGTGCCCTAAGGGCCATACTTGCAGAAAAATCCCCAAGTAAATCAAGTATATTAAAACTAATGACTTCAAGTTCAAGTTTACCTGCATCCACTTTTGAAAAATCCAGAATATCGTTGATCAAACCTAATAAAGACTCGGCACTGGTCTGCGCAACTGCAACTTTATGACGCTGCTCACGGGTGAGATTTTCATTGAGCAATAAACCTAGCATGCCAAGTACACCATTCATTGGCGTACGTATTTCATGACTCATTGATGCCAAAAAGTTACTTTTTGCTTGTGCCGCAGCTTCAGCTTTTACTTTTGCTTCTATTAATTGCTCTTTTTGCAGATTCAATTTGGCCAGAGTATGTTCAAGTTTGTTTTTATGCTCATCACTTTCTTTTATCGCATTATCAAATGCATAAATTGCCTCAGTTAACTGCTGAATAAAACTGTTAGAACGTTTGGGTAAGTTTCGCACTGCTCTACCATGGGACAAATCAATAAGTGCTTTGTAAATCAATTCAATTTGTCTGCTCATATTATTCGAAAAATACAAGGCCACTAAGATCATAAAGCCCAGTGTAATGGTTGCTACAAAGGCAATTGACTTAGATGTGCCTAATGATTCCTCTATTGCTCGAGTGCTTTCAGCAAGTTGAGAGGAGTAATTTTCCGATAGTTTGGTTAAAAGGGCATTAAGCGCTTGAACTTCTGCGATTGCATTTTGTAATTCTCTCAGAGCTAATTTGGGATCAACCGTGGCAAGCTCAATGCCACTAATACTTGCATCACTATAGCGAGAAAAAGCTGCTTGAATTGCTGTGTACAAATCGGCATCATGATATTGAATATTAGCAGCGTCATTAATCCCAAATGACAGTTTTTGTTCGATCGCATGCAGTTGATTAATGATAGCTTTACCTTCAACATAAATGCGTTCTTCATCTGGATCAAAGGTTGCAGACGTCAGTAGCCCTGATAATTGAATAACGTTATTTGATAACTTTATCGATAACTGGCTAAGGCGCCCTATTTTGGGTAAGTCTTTATCTCTTAATGTTTCGATTATCTCGTTTTTTGATTGAATTGTTGTATTACTTAGGGTAAATAACGCAAAAGTTAGACACACATAAATAAAAGGTGCAATCAATAATCTAATTTTTAATGGCAGATTAGTTAAAATCATTTCATAACTGTTCAATCATTTTACCTTATTGCAACGCAAGCAATGTATTGGGTGTTAATTGACCTAGGTAATTTACTTCCCCCTCATTAATTTTAAACACCACTATAACCCCCTCAGGCTTTGGCCAAACCCCAATACCATCTTTAAGGTTAGATGTATGACCAACAAACACTGTGTTCACTTTATCCGTCTTTGCTGACAACATTAACTCCTTCAATCGTTGTCCTAAATACTGCGACTCATCCGGACTCTTACTCATTGAAAATTGTAAATCTTTTTCAATTTCCATTTTGCCAAAAGTAAGTATGGCAGTGTCTTTACATCGACAATATGGACTACTGTATACCTTACCAATTGGAATCTTAAGCGCAGAAAGCTTAGCGCCAATTTGCTGTGCTTGTTGACGTCCATCAACAGAAAGGTTGCGTTGCTTTTCACAACTATCTAACCTATCCACACCCTGATCTTTTTGATTGTGATCTGTCATAGCATGCCGCATATAGAGCACATGCCCGCCAGCTTGCAATGCTTTAATCAACTGCTGTGCGGATAGCTCACTTGTACTCGGTTTTGCTATTAGGGAATGGGATAACAGCGCTAAAAATAATAAAAAAAATGAAGTAAGTCGAAAGAAATTGGTATGCATTTAGCTCTCCGTCTTAGCTTAGCCATGGTGACTAAGGCTCTCAGCTGAGCATAGCTGAAAGCCCTTATCAGATATACATTACATACAATACGCGAAATTAATTGCGCTTTTATATATGCAATTGCTAATAACTATAGCCTAAGAGAGTTAAAACTTCTGATAAAATTCACTCTTTTTTCACGCTAACATATTGTTTATTAATTATTATAAAAATACTTTTCTACCTCTGCCTGCGTCATTAAATGAATATCGTCTGCAGGGGCTGCATTGATAGTAAAAAAGTAAAACTCCGGGCCAAGATCTTTACCCAGCATTTCCCTAAAATAAGTTAACTGAGCACCATGAGCAGAATGGTTCTTACCAAGCTCACCTGCGTCTTTATCTTCTTCACAGCACCATGCGTGCACGCCGAGTTTCCCACCAGATTGATACTCTTTAGTAACGCCTGCCGCATATAAATCGACACCGCCCGAATAAGCTTCGCCATCGCTCATCATCACTGTAGTATACTGTGCTTGGCGAATTAATCGGCCGGTATGCATGTTAATATCATCATTTACTGAACCATCAACACTTTTAAACACAATGCGATTTACACTCGGGTGATCGAGTAATAGTTCTTTAAATTGAATATAGGTTTTGGTGCCAATAGTGCCTGAAAGAAAAGCGGAATTATTTTCAACCACTAGCTGACTATTACCACCAGAAATTAAACTTTTATTGAAAAGCATGGAAAATTCATAGTGACCTGCCGTCTGCTTGTCAACAAGGTACCCCGTAATACTAGTCCCAATGTTTTGCTCATTAAGCTGCATATTTTCACCCATCAGCGCATTTTCACTGTCGCTGTGCCTTACCACTGCCAATTCATTTTTTGGTTTTTCGTTCTCAAAATCATAACCGAGCAAAATAATGCCGTCATCATAGCGAATATAAATGACGCCTTCGTCCATATCGAAATCGAGCATTTCAATCGCTGAATTTTTGCCATCAATTTGCACAGAAAGTTTTGCAGCGAGTTCCTTATAGTCAGCCACATAGGCTGCAACATCTGCAGGTTTAATGGCGTGTAATTCGGTTGTTTTGTTATCTACAGACTTTGAACCACAACCTGTGAGTAGAATGGCTGCAGCAATCATTGAGGGTGAAAATAGCTTCATAATGCGATCCGTTATACTTAATAAATTTCGCCGGCAAGATTAGCATTTAAGCCTGTAAGATAACGTTTAGCTTTGTCAGCAACTGTAGTATGTCGCTACATTTTAAGACAGCTTTTAACAAAGAAGTACTTGCGTCTAGGTTGTTTAAATAAAAATGGCAGGCCTTGTTTAGCGTTTAAACAAGGCCCTAACGTTTGCTTATAATTGATTTAAGCCACGTCGATTAATAAACGAAAAGACATGACCAAGTACTTGTTGTTGAAGGGCTTTACGGTCAACTCCATCACGGTCTTTACATAACAACACACCTTGCGCCTTAAAGTTATGTTCGCACTGATTGATGTAAATAAAGTGCCCTGCGCCTTGTTTAATACCAACTAGCTCGGCGTTTTTAATATGCTCAGCATAATATTGTGCGTGTTGTTTGAATGGCAAAAAGTCATTTTCAACAGAACCTACAACTAAGGTTGGTACCTTTACCTCTTCTAAACTGCTTTCATTTACAGCATGACCAAGCGCAGGATCCAAAGAAATAATCGCTTTAATTCGCGGATCGTACATAGTTACTTGTTGCTTGCTGATTTTGACAATTTGTTCATCCGATAACGGCGTGTTTCGTTTTGCATTATAGCCACAACTTTTATCGTTTTTAGCGGACGCTAATGCACAGTAATGCTCTGATTTACCAGCCTCTAACTTTGCACCTGCCAGTGCCAATGCCGTAAAGCCACCTGCGGAATGACCTAGCATCAATACATTATTGGTATTGATATCAAGATTAAATAAACCTTCATTTGTTAGTTGCTCAAGAGCAAAGCTCACCTCAGCTGGTCGCTGCCAAAAACGTGTAAGTACGCTTGGATCGATTGTTTCTTTGCCATACACCCAAGATTCACCATAGTGAGCAACGCCAACCACCAGCCAGCCTTGAGATGCCAAGGCATAACCTAACCAATTCATTTCAACCGGTGAGCCAAAAGCACCGTGCGATATTAACGCTACTTTGCGCTTATTTTGCGATTGGGATAAACAAATAGTCGAACCACATTGTTGCTCACCAGCCAAATACCACAGCTTCATCTTTACAGGCTGATTAGTATTGCTATTAAAAAAATCTAAGTCGCTTGAATGCAAAGCACCTGCTTGTATTTTTTCATTGCCTTTAGCGCAACTCATAAAAACAGAGATTATTAAGACGGCAGCAAGTAATAAAAATTGTATTGACTTCATATAACATTATTCCTTTAAACTAAGATGACTTTACTCTAGCTGAAAACCAATAACTAAGCTGTGCAGAAAGTGCGATTATTTATTACTTATCACTTTCAACCGCAAAATAAAGCTCAGTGCTCAGTTTTTCAGCATCTGTGTCTGCTGGATTATTTAAATAGCACTGCACAATATGCTGATCTTTCAATCGTATTTGGTTTGGTAACACCCAGTGCGCATATACCTTAGAAATGGTTTGCCACATTGTACTGTGAGGTCCTTGATGGCAAAAGCATGCGTAGCGGCCTCCTTGCAGCGTATAATGCTCTAATTGCTGTTCTTGAGTTAATCCATTCAGAAATCCTGCAAAAAATTGGCTTTGTGTTTGCTCACCTACCCAAGGGTTATCAATCGCCACACCTATAGGTTGAAGCTCACTAAAATCAAGCGGCTTGGCGAGTTCACTCAAGCGCTTATAAAGCTGCCCTGCTACCTTTGAAAACGATTGATCATTAAAGCCAGTACCATAAAACCCTAGTACAGTGGTGTCTGGTAATTCTCGCCATTGTGGTTCGAGCATAGAGTCTTCCGCTAATTTTTTTGGCGGTAAATTACCTGCCCTCACATTAAGTGGTGATTTTCCGTTTTGAATATCACTTGGCGTGCAAGCAAAATTGGTTTTGAATGCACGGGTAAACGACGAAGGGGAGTCATAGCCAATACTCATTGCGACTTCTAATATGTTTGTGTGGCCACTTTTTAATAAAAACATCGCTTTTTCAAGCTTTTGTCTTTTTATAAACTCACCGAGCTGAAAACCCGTTGCAGCAAAAAACAGGCGATTGAAATGATATTTTGAAAAACCAGCATACTCGGCAAGCGCTTCAACATTTATCGCTTCTTCACTGTGATCATAAATATATTGTGCCACCTTACTAATAATCGCTGCGTTAAACTGCGTGGTACTGTTTGTCATATTACGAGAGTATTTTTATAATTATATTAGTAAGATAGCGAATACTTATCAGTGAGTCGAGTAAATTTTAAAAGGCATAAAAAAGGCCTTATTGATGTGTTTCAATAAGGCCTTAGATTTTTAAATTGGTTACTTACTCAATTATGAGTAATTCAATGTAATTAAAGCGTATCTTCTAGCCACTTAAAGAATTCACGCTGCCATACAATGCCGTTTTGCGGCGTAAGTACCCAATGGTTTTCTTCTGGGAAGAGCATAAAGCGGCTTTTTAAACCACGCAGTTTCGCAGCTTGGAACGCCGCAATACCTTGCTCAAGCGGTACGCGGTAGTCTTTTGCACCATGAATTACAAACATTGGTGCATCCCACTTTTCAATGTGGTTAATTGGGTTGAACTGACCATATGCTTTTTTCGTTGCTGCATTGTCTTGCCAATATGCGCCACCTAGTTCGTTATTTACGAAAAACAGCTCTTCGGTTGTGCCATACATGCTGCGTAAATCGAAAATACCACAGTGTGCAATAAAGGTTTTAAAGCGACCTTCGTGATTGCCCGCTAAATAAAACGCAGAATAGCCACCGTAACTTGCACCCACTGCACCGATACGCTCGTTATCTACATATGACTCTTTTGCCACATCATCAATCGCTGCGAGGTAATCTTGCATTACCTGACCGCCCCAATCATTGCTAATGTCTTTGTTCCATTGCTCACCATGACCTGGCATACCACGACGGTTAGGTGCGACAACAATGTAACCCTGTGATGCCATTACTTGGAAGTTCCAGCGGAATGAGTAAAACTGCGAAAGCGCAGACTGTGGACCACCTTGTAAATAAAGTAGTGTTGGGTACTTTTTGCTCTTATCAAAGTTAGGTGGGTAAATCACCCAAGTTACCATGTCTTTGCCGTCAGTGGTTTTTACCATGCGTTTTTCAACATTTGGTAAATCAAGCTCTGCATACAATGCATCATTTTCTTTGGTTAACGCCGTAAGCTTTTTGCTACCAAGATCAAAGCGATAAATTTCACGCGCTGCGTTCATGCTGTTACGCGTCACCACAAGCTTATCTTTTAATACGGCAACAATGCCATTTACATCAAACTGACCGTCGGTAAGCTGTGTAATTTTAGGTTGTGCTTTGGTTTTTGTATTGACCGACACTTGGAATAACTGCATCGTACCTTTTGTCGGCGCTACAAAGTAAATCGTTTTACCGTCTGGGCTCCATTTAAAGCTGTTTACAGTACCATCCCAATGCGCAGTTAAGTTATAGTCGCGGTCATTAACACGTACGATAATATCTTGTTTATCTGCTTCGTTGCCGGCTTCGTCCATTTGTAACCACGCTAAATGGCCTTTTGGTGAAAACGCCGGGTACTTATCGTAGCCTAAGTTTTTCTCCGTCAGGTTAGTGGTTTTTTTACTGGCGAGGTTATAACGATAAATATCGGTATTGGTGCTTTGAACATAGTCAGTACCCGTTAGCTTTTTGCTCACGTAGTAAATGTTTTCACCTTTTGGACCCCAGGTGTAATCCGACGTGCCACCAAACGGTGCTGTTGGGCTTTCAAATGGCATGCCCTGCATAATGTCGACTTTTTCTTCGGTTTTTAAATCCTGATAGAAGACGTGCTTAAAGTTGCCGTCTTTCCACGTATCCCAGTGACGATAGTTTAGATCATCAAAAACATACGCATTCGCTTTGCCAAGTTCTTTATGGCGATCCGTTGCTAAAATATCTTCTAACTTAACTTTTTCGTGAAACAGCTTTTTGCTGCCATCTGGTGAGATGTTTTTATCAATCACCACACCTTGATAGGCTTCAAGTAATTGAGGTTCGCCACCTTTCAGTGAAACTTGATACACTTTGCTGCTGAAGTCGTTCTTCTCTACGCTTGGTGTAGTTACTTTATAAATAAGGTGTGTTTTTTCTTTATTTAACCCTAATGCGCTTACACGCTTTAATTGCCAAAGTTTCTCAGGTGTCATAACTTCATTGGCGTAGGCACCCGCGCTTAGAGCAACCCCCAAGCTTACAGATAAAATAGTTCGCAACATCGCGAAACTCCTTAAAAAAATAGACCAGCTAAGACTACAGAATTACCCCCATATTTGAAAAGTGCTATGCGATTAAAAAAATAAAAAACCGTATTTTGTCGACAAGACTGATCGAAAAAATATAAGAAGTGCTTAATATTTAAACCTTTTGTAAATACTTATATTAATATTGTACGTTGACTATACTGGTAATATTACCCAGACAATGAGAAGTTTTAATGCAAAAAGCCTGTTTTTTGGTCATCGTGATCGCATGCGTAAGTAGTTCTCTCAGAGCTGAACCAATAAAAAGTAATGACCATCAAACAATTTTTTGGCAAACCTATCACAGGCCACCAGGCATAATTAAAACGGGGGAGGATCAAGGCACTGGTTTTGTCGAAAACGCTTTAAAGCTCATTACTAATCAAATGCCTGAATACACCCATGAGTTTCCGATTTCTTCCCTAACTCGGGCATTAACTGACATGAAAGCAAATAAAAATGTGTGCCATCCCGCACTTTATAAAACCAAAGAGCGCTCTAAATTCATTACATTTTCTAAAGCTTCAATAATTAATCCGGGCAATCGGATCATTGCACTCAAAGGTACACTAGGCCACTTAGCTGATGGCAACAACACGATTGATTTAAAGAAGCTGCTAGCAAGCCAAGAATTTGCATTTAGTCTTATAAAAGAACGCTCTTATGGGCAAGCGGTAGATGATAAAATTGGCCAACATTTTTCTGATGGTAAATCGCAACTTTTAGCTAGTACCGATCTTGGTACAGTGTTTAATATGGTGCTCAAAAAGCGCGTTGATTTCACCATTTCTTTTCCATTTGAGCTTAATTATTTTGTTGAAAAAAATGGTATTGACCAAACCCAATTGGTCAGTTATTTCATTAAAGATATTCCTAAATTTACCTTGGGCTACGTTGCATGCCCTAAAAATGAATGGGGCAAAAGCGTTATTAAAAAAGTAAATAAGGTACTTAGCAAAACTAAATTAGAAAACGATTATAAACGCGCAGTAACTTCTTGGTGGGGCAGCGAACAATTTTCAAAAGAATTCGAAACCTTTTATCAAACGCAGTTTTTAACCCATTAAAAAGCCGCTTCTTTTAAAAGCGGCGTTTTGGTTGTATTTTTGCTTAAAAGTACAAAAACCTTATCTTAAAGCTTAGGCTGCCTTAAGGTAAGGCTCTCGTCCTTTATGCTTGTTGTTACGCTGATAACTGCCCTTGCCTTTATTTGTCTTTTCAACTTTGCTTTTAAACAACACACTGGTTACTAATGCTTTAATTGCATTGTCTTTTATTTCACCACGACCATGGTCATGCTGCATTTTTTTTGTTTTGCTCATCATATTCCTCTTGATTAAAAATGAGTCAATCAATTCGTAGCAATAGTATCCTAAAGTTTTAAATACACAAGCACTGGTAGTGCTTTTTTATGTTTTTTAATCATTTTTTTGAGGGCGTTAAAAAGTGTATTTAATTGCCTACAAATGCCCAACACTTACTTACATTTTTCGTAATAATCATCCGTAATAATTACACCTATAATTCCTTTATTAATAGGTTTAACATGACGTTTTTTACCAAAGCCACAACCCTAACAACAGCATTACTTTTAACTGCATGTGCTCATCATAATAATGTTCGCCCAAGTAGTGACGGCAACCATTACGTTGACTTGTATGGCGAAACCAAAACTGAGGTTTCAGAACAAGCATTTAGCCAAGCTAAATCATATTGCAAAGAGTCAAAGTCTAAGCCTTATGTTGTTTCTGAAAAAGTTGATTACATAGGCAATATGAGTGAGCAAGACTATTTAACAAAGCGCAACATCGCCAGTGCCGTTGAAGCTGCTGGCACTGCAATGTGGATTTTTGGCCGAAGCCATGTGGATGACGCAGGTGCTGCATTAAGTATAGGTGGCGATATTGCCGGTGATGCCCTTGGCAACCCTTATCAACTGCATTTAGTGTTTAAATGCGATTAACGCAAGCTATAAGCTACCCCTTGCATATTGTAAATTTAGGCCCACAAACATGAGAAAATAGGTAATGCTCTCAAGTGGGCCAATAGTGTTCAATTAAAACATCAAAGATATAAAAATCAGTTTTTAGCCATCACATTTATTAAACTCTTCACTGGCTTTTTCATAAACCGTGCAAAAGTCATCACTACCATTACTGGCCTTAATCTGTTGACCTTCAAATAACGCATTGATCACTTTTGTTTTAGTTACCGTAAGGCGTTTATTTCGGCATGATTTAACCGCCATATCACCGCATTCTGCAGCACTTTCAGCTTCTTTGAACTTAGAGCAGTTTTGTTTACCCTTACATTTTTTATAACTGATTGCTTCTTTACCTGGACACGCTGTGCGCGTGTATTTAATTTCACACGTACCCGCTTGTGCAACACCACTAAACACAAAGTAAGGTAAGGTGGTCATTAAACATAAAATAAATACTCTCATTATTGTGCTCCTACGTTTTAAATTTACTCATCAATTCTCGTTGAGTTTCTGCCATTGAAGCTAACTTTTGACTAGCTTGATTATTTTCCTCAGCATGAGCCGCCGATAGCTCCGTGTTTTCTTGCATCTCCATCATATTCTCATGTTGAGTCAACGCAGCAATGCTTTGTTCTTCAGCAGCTGTCGCTATTTGTTGACTCATATCTTTAATCTTTGTTATTCCAGACAGGATTGAGTTGAGCATTAACTCAACACTTTGAATACCATCAACACACTGTTGAGTTTCATTTTGTGACTTCGACATTTTTTCAACTGCCTGCTTAGCACCTTGTTGTAAGTTTTCGATAGCTAGTTGTATCTCTTGAGTTGCATCATGAGCTTTCTGAGCAAGGGTTCTTACTTCATCAGCAACCACAGCAAAGCCACGGCCTTGCTCACCCGCCCTGGCAGCTTCAATCGCTGCATTTAATGCCAATAGGTTTGTTTGCTCGGCTACACCCCGGATTATATCGAGCACCGAGCTGATATTGTTGGTATCGGTGTTTAGTGACTCAATTGCAGTAGCTGACTGGGTTATTGCATCATTAAGTAAGTTAATATTGGCAATATTGGTATTGAGTACAATCTGTCCTTGTTCAGCATCTTGATTCGCTTGTTCTACTTGCTCTAGCGTACTGTGAATACTATTGGACACCGATTGCACTGTGTCTTTCATTTCAGCAATAGAATCAGCCATCATTTGCATCTTTTTGTGTTGATTAGATGCACTTTCATAACTTTGTTGCGCTATGGTATTGGTTTCCTCAGCTGTGGTAGCCAAACTGTTTGAGTTATTGGATATTTCTTTTAACGTACTGCGCAATGTATTTACCAAGCTCTGCATATTATCAGCAAGCTCTCCAAGCTCATCGTCACGCATTTTTGTAAATTGTACTGTCATATCGCCTGTTGCCGCTTGCTTAATCTGTTCCACAGCTTGGGATAATGGTTTTTTGATTGATAGTGTTACAAAGTAGGCAACGATACCTGATAGGGTTAAGGTGAAGAGCGTCAAAATACTGGTGATGATTTGATTTTGTTTTACTAACTCTAGCGCAGTATTTTTAATATCAACACTATCCGCTTTAATATTCTCATTAAGTTGATGCAACGTCTCTCTCGCATTATCACCCAGTCGCTTCGCTTGTTTTAATTGATCTGATACTTCTTTTTGTCGTTTTAAACTGTCAATTCTCGCTTTAATTGCGCTTTCATTGCCTACTAACGCTTTTAAAAATCGTCCCAAGTTATCTTTCATCAAAACAACTGATTCATCATTACGTAAACTTGGTGCCTCTGAAAACGTAGCAAATAACTCTGTTATACGGTTGCTTGAGTCTTTAAGTGTTGATTCAATACTTAATATTTCAAATACAATGTTTGAGGCAAGTGCACTGTTTGCCTCATCAACACTGGTTTCAACTTCAGTAACAAATTCACTAATCGCGTTATTAATGGCATCGTCATCACTCAGCCCCTCTAAATCATAAGCAAGGCTGAGGCTTTCATCCCCCATATCAGCAAACTCTCGTGCTCGCTCTCGAGTAACTTCAAGCAATTTAAGCATACTAAAGTAGTCGTTAATCACTTCATCGGAAGCGCTTAAAAAGTCTTCGTTGTGTGATTTTGTCTGAGTAAATAATTCAGCGAGATTTTTGTGGTCTTTTATAACGGCTTCTAACCCGTTGACGGCATGTGTATTCCCTAAATTGGCTTTTTCAATGATAGAACTTAGAGCCGTAGCTTGTTTAAGATTCTCTGTCGAAGCCAGTTCAACTAGCGCGAGTTCAGCGACTAAAATATTCTCTGATAAATCTGCCCCTGAAATTAACGCTGGTACACTTTTTTCGCTAACTTGCTCAACACCAGTACCTATTGTTCGAATACCTAGTAATGCAACAAGGTAAATAACAAATGAAAGCGCAAGCAAAATTGCAAAACCGCCAAATATTCTTACAGATACAGTGAGTTTCATAGAGCCGCTACTAATTTAACCAATGTAATAGATATAGCAGCAGGAAATCGTTTTTTCTAAAAAATGCTCGCTAAATACTCAAATGAGTAAGAAATCAAAGTGAACAAGCTGCTGCAAATGTAATGCAGTTGCAGGAAATATAAGCTACTAGTACTGAACGATATTTCTTTGTTACCCTCAACCTTAAAAGCGATCTATTCTAGTTTTCTTCGTCAAGAAAGAAGGTGAAACTTAATTGCAATAATGGGGTGTAGTTTAAAAGCGAATTTATAGTTACTTAATCTTTGCTCATCTCAGTATTGTCTTTTATGGCTTGTCGCGCTTATTGGCTTGATCTTTCGACATAAACGCAATTCCGGTGGCATATATTCCAAAAAACAAAGTTAAACCACAAATAAGAGCAATATTATCTTTTATGTTATCGCTAAATGAATAGTTTGAGATCATGATAGCTGAAAGCACAATATGAATTCGGTTTCGGGTTTTTCCTAGATTATGTTTAATCAAGTCATCACGTAATTTTGGAAAGAAATCGATTAAAAAAGGAATGAGCACAATTCCAATGGCAAGTACTTCAATTTTTGAAAAGTCCATTTCAAGTTTATCTATCTTTTTAAAAAAACACAGCGTAATTTATAACAACCTGAATTAATTAGCAATTTACCTCTCTACTAAAAGCTAAAAATTCATTATTACAGCTTTATTAAATAAGGCACTGGGTATATTACATAAAGCATATATAAGGCAAGACCTACCGACAAATCCATAGGAACATAAACCTGCTAACACTAACTTTTCGCTATTCCTACTTTGCCACTAATCTTTTTTCGCCATAACAGAAACACTATTTTTATAAGGGTTAAAAATTTCAATCCAAAATGGCTTATTCTTGCAGTAATTTCTTTACTGTTTTACAAACGCTATTTATCGCTGGTAATTCATCCATCATATCAACAGTAATGCTTAATCTAGGATGTTTAAATGCACAACAAAACACAATAAAAGATAAAACAGTATAAAAAAGGTATTTATAAACAGCGCCTTAAAATTACAGAAAGTTAGTTTTGGAAACTTAGCATTGGCTAAAAGCCAAAATGACGTACTAAGTAAAAACGAAAAATACAGCATCCCAATGTAATTTAAGCTTAACTCAAGAGTTAATTCTAAAAGACCGATAAAAATGCATGGAATAGCACCGTAACATAAATATAAATACCAGCGACCTGCTAACTTAAAAATCTTCAAATAAAACAAATAAATATGTAACGCATATAGCAATATCATCGGAAAAACAAAGATAATCGCACCGCCAGCAACACCGGTAAAGAAATCAAAAGTCACGATTTTTTTTGGTATTTCACCAATGACTAACTTCTTAGAAAAATTGTGAATATTCAAAGCTAACAGCGGCGCAAAAAAACATGCAATATAAAAGCGTATTGTCGCTAAAGAAAGTGAGAATTTATTGAGCTTTAAAGTCATGATTAGTGACATCAACTACCAAGGACACCACACCCATTACATCCCATAGCAAAAGGTGTGTTCATATTTTCTAATTCTTTTAAACGTTGAAATGTCTTTGATTGCAAACATTGATACATTCGGACAGGTTGATTATCGCTATAAAAAAGACAATCGCTATCTCTAAACTTAATCCATGCTCTTTGTGCTTCTATCAATCTTTGTTTATGTAGTTTATTTTCTAATTTATCTAAATAATTAATTAATTCTGCATATTCGCTATTAAGGTACTTATCTGTTTGAGTATTCAGCTTTAAATAACATACTTCAATATCAGAATAGCTAGTTACTTCATCACAGTCAGACATCCTCGATTTAATTTCAGCTGATTTTTCATCTGCGACACCATTTAACGAGTAAAAAAACAAAATAGATATCAATAAACTTTTCATTGGATCCTTAAACTAAAAAATGAAATTTAATGGCTACTAAATAATGGCGAGTTACCCAATTTTTATTAAATACGGCACTGGGTACATTACATAAAGCATATATAAAGCAAGGCCTACCGACACAACTAAAGGAACATAAATCAGCTTAGGCTTTGATTTTATAAAAGTGGTTAAACACAAAGTAAACAAGCTAAAGAGTGGTGCCAGCCACCAATGCTTTGAAGTTTTCATTGCATAACGTACAAATTCAGGTAACTGATTATCAAAAGAGCGGTGCATTAATTTAAATTGGTTTAATGTGCCAGTATTCCATGTATGAAAAATGAGTGCTTGTATTGCAATAGCCGCAAGGCAA
>NZ_JBFKMX010000080.1:0-16784 GCF_041629635.1 Pseudoalteromonas sp.
CATTGAAGCTTTGTATTTAGCGCTTTCTCAAATTGCAGAAGTCACTGTTGTGGCGCCAGACCGTAACTGTAGTGGTGCAAGTAATTCACTTACTTTACTAAACCCTTTAAGAACCCACACACATGAAAATGGCTTTATCTCAGTAAATGGTACACCCAGTGATTGTGTTCAATTAGCAATAAATAAACTTGTTGATTTTACTCCAGATATTGTTGTGGCAGGTATAAATAATGGGGCAAATTTAGGAGATGATACGCTGTATTCGGGTACTGTTGCAGCTGCTTCAGAAGGGCGATTTTTAGGTTTGCCTGCAATTGCAGTATCTCTGTGCTCAAAAAAAGAAAAAAACTATGACACAGCTGCTGCCGTAGCCGTCTCTATTATTAATGAAATAAAAGCTCATCCACTAGAGTCAGATCAAATAATCAACTTAAACGTACCGGACATTCCACTTTCAGAACTTAAAGGCATTAAGGTTACTCGCTTAGGTTCTCGTCATAAGGCCGAAACAATGCAAGAACAAAGTGATCCTTGGGGACGAAAGATTTATTGGTATGGTCACTTAGGTGAAGCGCAGGATGCTGGTGAAGGAACAGATTTTCATGCGGTAGCGAACGGATTTGCCTCTGTTACCCCACTTACTGTTGATATGACTGCAAAAGCGAGCCTTAAAAAAATGGAATCCTGGATTGAAGGGTTGAATATTTCAGGTGTTAAATAATTATAGTCGCAGCGCTCACCAACTAGCGCAACTCTTACATCAACAAGGAATTCGCTCACGAAAGGTGTTAGACGCCATTGCGTCAACACCTCGTCATATTTTTGTTGATGATGTTTTAAAGCATAAATCGTATCAAAATACGGCCTTACCTATTGGGCTTGGGCAAACTATCTCACAGCCCTTTATTGTTGCAAGAATGACGGAATTACTTTTGCAGCTAACAAGTCCTGCGGCAAGAGTTCTTGAAATTGGTACAGGCTCAGGATATCAGTCGGCGATTCTAGCTCAGTGCTTTGAGCGAATTTATTCGATTGAACGTATTAAAGCATTACAGTGGCAAGCTAAAAGAAGACTGCAGCAGTTGGATTTATTTAATGTGGTAATGAAACATAGTGATGGTTGGCAGGGGTGGCAAGCTAATGCACCGTATGACGGTATTATTGTGACTGCTGCCGCAAGTGAAATTCCACAAGCTTTAGTTGAACAATTAAATGATGGTGGTGTGCTCATTGCTCCAATCGGTGAGAAACAACAGCATTTAGTTGCAGTAAAACGTCAGGGTCAAACTCTCATAACACAAACCTTAGAAGAGGTAAGATTTGTTCCATTAGTCGCTGGTGCGATTGATTAGGAGTAAATATGCGTTTATTACTTCAGCTTTTTACTTGCATTATATGTTTACAGCTTATCGCATGTAGTAGTAGAACAACGCCAGCCCCAGTTGCAAATTTAACGTCTGGTAAGACTAGTTCGCAACAAAAAATTAAAATTAAAGGAAGTAACTATAAAGTTAAAAAAGGTGAAACCTTATATTCAATCGCTTTTAGATCAAACAAAGACTTCCGAGATCTGGCTAAGATCAATGGTATTAAAGCCCCTTACACAATTTTCCCTGGCCAAATATTACAATTAAATACAAGCAGCAAAATTCAAAAAAAGCCTAAAAGCTACACTGATAAGACCAGTAAGTCTACCAAAACTATACAAAAAAATAACAATTCATTAAAAAAACCACTTGATCCTAAAAAACAACAAGAGTATGTTGAAAATCAGACCAGTTTAAAAAAGCAACAAAAAGTAACTCAAAATACTGAAAAGTTGCGATGGTATTGGCCAAGTAAAGGTCGTGTAGCAAGGAAGTTTTCAGGAAAAGAAAACGGCTACAAAGGGATACTAATAAAAAATAAGTTAGGGACTGACATTCTTGCAGCAGCAGATGGGATTGTTGTTTATGCGGGAAGTGCGTTAAGAGGGTATGGTAATTTAATTATAGTGAAACATAACGATGATTATCTTACAGCATACGCTCACAACCAAATAATTTTGGTTAAAGAAAAGCAAAAAGTTACAGCTAGGCAAAAAATCGCCACGATGGGAAATTCAGAAGCTAAGTCAGTAGGACTTAGATTTGAAGTTAGATACCGTGGAAAATCGGTTGATCCATTGAGGTATTTGTCACGCTAAGTTAGTTGGGGCGCGAACGTGTTTTAGTGTTAAAGGTCACGGGAGGATGCTTATGGGACGCACAAAGAAAGAAGACATAGTAGATCTAAATATCGATATGGATGTTAAAGATGAAGATCTTGAAGAAATTGAAGATACCGAAGATGAAATCTTCGCTAAAGAAGAAGTTGTTAAGAACTTAGATGCTACACAACTTTACCTAGGCGAAATCGGCTTTTCACCATTACTCAGTGCAGAAGAAGAAGTATTTTTTGCACGCAAAGCTCTACGTGGTTGCGAAGCATCACGAAAACGTATGATTGAAAGTAATCTACGTTTAGTAGTGAAGATTGCGAGACGCTACAACAATAGAGGTTTAGCATTATTAGATCTGATCGAAGAAGGTAACTTAGGTTTGATCAGAGCGGTTGAAAAATTTGATCCTGAACGTGGATTTAGATTCTCTACTTATGCAACTTGGTGGATCCGTCAAACCATTGAACGTGCGATAATGAATCAAACGCGCACTATCAGACTGCCCATCCATGTTGTTAAAGAGCTTAATGTTTATCTTCGTACTGCTCGTGAACTAACGCAAAAGTTAGATCATGAACCAACAGCTGAAGAAATAGCTGAAAAGCTAGATCGTCCAGTTGAAGACGTAAGTAAGATGCTGCGTTTAAACGAAAAAATTAGCTCAGTTGACACTCCAATTGGAGGCGATTCTGATAAGGCACTGCTGGATATTATTGCTGATGAAAAAGGGCGTGGTCCTGAAGGTGAGATTCAAGACCAAGACATTCACAATAATATTGTTCATTGGCTTGAAGAGCTTAATGCAAAACAACGTGAAGTGTTAGCAAGACGATTTGGTTTACTCGGTTACGAACCTTCTACTTTAGAAGATGTGGGTAAAGAAATTGGGTTAACACGTGAGCGAGTTAGACAAATCCAAGTTGAAGCGCTTCGACGCTTAAAAGAGGTGTTAACGCACCAAGGATTAAATATTGAATCGCTGTTTAGAGCGTAAAATAATAAAAACCGCTGATTTCAGCGGTTTTTTTTATGAATAAAATTAGTACTTTCTATCAACAGATATTTTGGCAAGTGCTATTAATGCATCTTTGTAGTCAGATTCAGGTATCACCGATAGATAGTGAATTGCTTTCTGTGCTTCTTCTTGCGCTTTTTGCATTGTGAGTGATAAGGCATTAGTTTCATCTAAAACGGTTAAGACTCTATCAAGGTAGTTTTTGCCATCCGCTTTTTCAATTGCACCGCGGATCAAATTTCTTTGTTCATCTGATCCATTTTGCATTGCATAGATCAAAGGCAGCGTCGGTTTTCCTTCGGCAAGATCATCGCCAATAGATTTCCCTAATTCAGCTTGGTTAGCACTGTAATCAAGTACGTCATCAACAAGCTGAAAAGCAGTTCCTAAATGCATTCCATAGAATTTTAATCCGTTAATTACCTCATCACTTTGCTCGGTAATAATTGCAGCTAATTCAGTTGCAGCTTCAAATAACTTAGCTGTTTTACTATAGATAACTTGCATATAGTTATCTTCAGTGGTGTCAGGATCATTACAATTCATTAACTGTAAAACTTCACCTTCAGCAATCACATTAGTCGCATGGGCAAAGATATCCATTACTTGCATCTTGTTAAAACCAACCATTAGCTGGAATGCACGAGTGTAGATAAAATCACCAACTAAAACGCTTGCTGCATTACCAAATTCAGCATTAGCTGTAGGATTTCCACGACGCAGTAATGACTCATCAACAACATCATCATGAAGAAGAGTAGCTGTATGGATAAACTCAACAATTGCAGCTAAACGAACATGGTCTTGACCTTGATGTCCAAGTGCTTTTGCAGCAAGAATTGATAAAATAGGACGAATTCGTTTACCACCGCTGTTGACAATATAAAGACCTAACTGATTAACTAGTGCGACATTCGATTGCAGTTGCTGCTCGATGAGTTTATTAACTGCTAACATATCTTGTTCTGTTAAGGCTTGGATCGCTTTGATATCCATGAGTCTCCAAGTTTAAAGGGGAAGAGCCACATATTTGCCGGGGATTGTACACTATTTTTGGCTTTTAGTAGAATCAATATTTTATGTAAAATAATAGTTTTCTAAGTGGACATAATTGGGTAGAATTGGCGCCAATAATATCAAATTTTTAAGTGCGTCTTTCGACACGCAACATTATTAGTCTTTTTTATAAAAATAGGCTTGCGCAATGGTCTAATTTAGCGTAGACTTCGCGCCCTATCGAAGATTATTAAGTTGCGTCGATTTGAGGGCGCAGAACGGAGTTAATTATGTACGCGGTTTTCCAAAGTGGTGGTAAACAGCACCGTGTGACTGAAGGTCAAACGATTCGCCTTGAGAAATTAGAGGCTGAAACTGGTGCAGCAGTAGAATTTGACAAAGTATTACTTGTTGCAAACGGTGAGAAAATCGAAATTGGTGCACCTTTCGTAAATGGCGGTAAGGTTACAGCTGAAGTTGTATCTCATGGTCGTGGTGAGAAAGTTAAGATCGTTAAGTTTAGACGTCGTAAGCATTCTCGCAAGCAAATGGGTCACCGTCAGTGGTTCACTGAAGTTAAAATCACTGGCATTAACGCTTAATTTAGAGGTACAGAAAGATGGCACATAAGAAAGCAGCTGGTAGTACTCGTAACGGTCGTGATTCAGAAAGCAAACGCCTAGGTGTTAAGCGCTACGGTGGTGAATCAGTTTTAGCGGGTAACATCATCGTTCGTCAACGTGGTACTAAGTTCCACGCTGGTACTAACGTTGGTATGGGTAAAGACCACACTTTATTTGCAACTTCAAACGGTAAAGTTCAGTTTGAGCAAAAAGGTCCTTTAGGTCGTAAATACGTAAGCATTATTGCTGAGTAATCCCTAAAAAATTTTAAAAAGCCCCGCATTTGCGGGGCTTTTTTTGTTTCTTGATTACGCACACCCTGATTGTCTTGTATAATGAAAACATTCTAGGCTGTGTAAGGCTAAATATATGAAATTTGTAGATGAAGTTGAAATTCGCGTTGAAGCTGGTGATGGCGGTAGCGGTGTAGTTTCATTTCGCCGAGAAAAGTTTGTTCCCGATGGTGGCCCTGACGGTGGTGACGGTGGTGATGGTGGTAGTGTTTTTATTGAAGCTGATGAAAACTTAAATACCTTGATCGATTACCAGTTTGAACGTTTCCATAAAGCTGAGCGCGGTACTAATGGTGCTGGTCGCAATATGACAGGGAAAAAAGGGGAAGATCTTACTTTGAAAGTACCTGTAGGTACTCGCATTGTTGATGTCGACACTGCCGAAGTATTAGGTGACTTAACGCAACATGGCCATAAAATTATTGTTGCTAAAGGTGGTTTTCATGGACTTGGTAACACCCGTTTTAAATCAAGTACGAACCGTGCCCCGCGCAGAAAAACGCTTGGTACACCAGGTGAAATCAGAAACCTTCGTTTAGAGTTGTTACTTCTTGCTGATGTTGGTTTGTTAGGCCTGCCTAACGCTGGTAAATCGACATTTATCCGCAGTGTGTCTGCGGCAAAACCAAAAGTTGCTGATTATCCATTTACTACACTAGTACCAAACTTAGGTGTTGTAAGACCAAGCCAAAATCAATCATTTGTAATCGCTGATATTCCAGGGCTTATTGAAGGTGCTGCCGAAGGTGCTGGTCTTGGTATACGTTTCTTAAAGCACTTAGAGCGTTGCCGTGTTTTACTACACATAATTGATATTATGCCGGTTGACGGTTCTGATCCGGTAGAAAATGCTTACACTATTTTAGGTGAGCTTGAGCGTTATAGCCCAGAGCTTGCAGCAAAACCTCGTTGGTTAGTATTTAATAAGATTGATCTCTTATTAGATGATGAAGCTGATGAGTTATGTGCTGAAATAGCTGAAGAGTTAGAAGCAGAGAAAACATATAAAATTTCAGCATTTAATAAAATTGGAACAGAGCAACTGTGTTTCGACATTATGCAGTTACTAGAGTCAATGCCAAAAGAAAAGTTTGTTGTAGAAAATGAACAGGCTGAAGTTGAATTTAAATGGGATACATACCATGAAGATCAGTTGTCAGATTTTGATGATGACGACGATGATGAAGATTGGGATGAAGATGACTACGATGTAGAAGTCGTGTATCAACGATAATTAAAGGTGCTTGCGCACCTTTTTTTATATTTAATAAAAAAGTACTAATGATAAATAACTAGGTTAAAAGTATTAATTTCTTATGATGATTTCAATGATAGCTGCGATGGCTAATAATCGTGTTATTGGTAAAGATAATGATATGCCTTGGCACCTTCCAGCAGATTTAAAACACTTTAAAGCAGTCACCTTAGGCAAACCCGTGATAATGGGTCGCCGCACATATGAGTCTATTGGGCGCTTACTCCCAGGAAGAGATAATATAATCATTACGCGAAACACTGACTATGTTATTGATGGCGCAATAATGGCTCTAAGCCCTGAGCACGCCTTGTCTCTTGCAGGTGATGTTGAAGAGGTGATGATCATCGGTGGGGGAAAAATTTACTTAGACTTTTTAACCCGAGCAGATCGTCTATACTTAACTCATATCGATTTGGATGTTGAAGGTGATACACAGTTTCCTGATTACGAAGCAGTTGCAAATTGGGAAGTATTAGAAAGTACTAGTTTTTCACCTGATGAAGTCAATCAATACCATTACCGATTTGTTATTTATAATAAATTAGGGTTAATTTCTTGAAGAGGGTTTAACTTGTTGTTAGAATTGTCAGAAACAAGTTAAGTATAAAGTGCTACTAAAGGTTGCTGTACCATGAAATTATCAACATTTTTAATTACTCTATCTATTTCTTCGGCTGCGTTGATTAGCTCTCATAGCGTTAATGCAAATGAGCAGTTAGCTGCAAGTTTATGTGACTATGTGGCAGCAGATGATAAAAGTCGCATTCGTAAAACGCTAAAAGATACACGCGTTAAGCTCCGCAACATTTATGCTGGTATTAGTTGTGGTGGTAACAACCTAATTCGTCATGCAATTGCCAATGGAGCAAATGGTACTGGTGAGTATATTGTAAAGCAGCTACCAAAAAGTGATTTAGCGGCAGGCGGTGATGTAGCATGGGCTGACGCAAATGGGCACTCAGGCTCAGCTGTTATTGCTGCATTAAAGGAACGAGCAGGCCTTTAAAAAATCATCTTCCCTTTGACTAAAAGCCAGCTACTAAGCTGGCTTTTTTGTGTCTATTTAAATACATGCTGAAATATTATTTAGAGTTTCTTAATTTTCATCCTGTGAAAGAGCTAATGATTTTTAATCAGCAAATTATAAGTAACCATTAATATCTCTTTAAAGCGAAATTAATGGTTGTATTATTTCTTTAGGAAATTAAATTTGCAGAACGCAGAACGCAGAACGCAGAACGCAGAACGCAGAACGCAGAACGCAGAACGCAGAACGCAGAACGCAGAACTCAGGACGTTGATGCTTCAATTTTTCCTTTGGTTAAGTACTTATAAAAGTAACTATTCCTAAAATTTAGACACAAAAAAGCCCACCGAGACTGGTGGGCTTTTAAATTAATTAAGGATTAAACCTTAAACTCTTCTACTGAAAGTCTTAACTCTTCAGCGAGTTTCGCAACTTCACTTGCAGAAGCGGATGTTTGGTTTGCTCCTTCAGCTGTTTGCTCAGCAATCGCAACAATAGACTCAAGGCTCTCGCTGATTTCTTGTGACACTTGATGTTGTTCACCGGCTGCTGTTGCAATTTGCTCACTTGCATCGTGTGCTTGCGATACAGCTTGCGTAATTTGCTCAAGTGCAGAAGCCGCTTGTTCAGATTGCTCGACACAAGAATCAGCCTGTTGTTGACCTTTAGCCATAACAGCTACAGCCTCTTCCGCACCACTTTGCAATGACTCGATCATGGCCTGGATCTCTTGAGTTGATTCTTGTGTTTTACTCGCTAGTGAGCGAACTTCATCAGCTACTACGGCAAATCCACGCCCTTGCTCACCTGCACGAGCAGCTTCAATTGCAGCATTAAGAGCAAGTAAGTTTGTTTGTTCTGCGATGCCACGGATAACATCTAAAATGCCGCCGATGGATGCACTGTCTTGATGGAGTTTATTTATTACCTGAGCTGCGCCAGCAACTTCACTTGCTAGTTTCTCGATAGTTAACTTATTGTTATTTGATATGGTTTTAACGCGTTCCGCCTCACTATCTGCCTGTTTAATTTCATGTAGTGCATCTTCTGCGCTTTGTGTTACAGATTGAGAGGTGCTGCTCATTTCAGTGGTAGCAGTGGCAGCTTGTTCGACTTGTGCGCGCTGACTCTCTATTGCTTGACTGGACTCGACGGTAACAGCTGAGGTTTCTTCTGACGCAGCCGCAAGTTGTGTAGAGCGAGAAATAATGCCTTGGATTAAATTACGTAGGTTCTCTGTCACTCTATTTAGGCTTTTCGCCAGTTCTCCAAATTCATCTTGATTGCTATCATCAAGGCGTTTAGTCATATCACCTTGTGCAACGTTATCTAAAACGCTATTAATTTCACTGAGAGGTTTGGTAATACGCTGAACAGTTAGAAAAGCAATTGCAATGGCGATTATCGTCGCAATGATCATGCCTAACCATGTCCAAAGCTCTGCTTTTGTAACGCTGCTTACTACTTCAGCTCTTAATTCTGCCACTAAATTGTCAGATAACGAACCTAACTTTTCTAGTTGAGCACTGGCTGTGTTTGTATCTTGTTCTGCCAAAATAAGATTGCTCTTTGCTTCTTCTAATTGTCGAATGTGATTCTGTTTTATATTTGCAAGAGATTGATTTCCTTGGCTGTTTTCTTTTACTGTTTTGAGGTGGTTTTTAAAATCTTGGAATAATCCATCGTCAGTTTGTTCAAAGGTTTCGTTTAAAAGTTCGAGGTTGCGTTGAATATCATTGATGCTGAAATTAACTTCGTTTGAAAGAGTTTCAACAGTTGACGAATTACGTATGTTTGTTAAATCTGTACTGTTACTCACTAGACTAAGAAGGGCTGTTTCAATGTTGGAAACTGCTTGATATAAGCGTTGAGAATTATCTTCAAGCTCAGCTCCATCGCTTAAGTCTAAAATAACAGTGCTGGCATCTTCAGCGGCGATTTCAAGTGTCTCAAGTTGATTTTTAAGTATATTTTCGAGTTCTAGTGCTCTAGTTTTATTGTTGTTTAAGTTTTGTACTCGCCCGACGAAGCTTAAATAGGTCTTATCTACTGCAGCTGCAGCATTAGTCAATTGGGCGTCACTGCTAACAACTTGCTTAAGTCGCTCATTGGATTTATCAAAGTCTCGAGCTGCTGTTTGGTACTGACTAATTAAACTCTGCAATTCTTTGCTGTTATCGCTGTAATAAACTTGTAACGCAAGTGCTTGCATTTTATTAAATGATACCTGAAGCTCATTTGTTGCCCTGAGCGCAGGAATAGAGAGAGTATTTACATGATTAGATGAATTACTAATACTATTTATTCTAATCAGTGAATTGATACCAATGGTTATCAATAACAGGGTGATTAAAATAAATCCACCCCAAATACGTTGGCTTACAGTCAACTTCATATTCATTCCTGTTTACAAATTGCCGGCAAAGTGAATAAGTCTCTTTAGGACTTTTCCAATTTATCGACATACATGGATACAACTTTAATTTAATCTAGCAAAGTCAAAGCTTAATTACAGTAATTCTAGTTGATTAGTTTGTGGTCATCACTAAAAATACAACTTAATTACTATATTAATGTGCTTTGAGGTTATTGCAATAGTGTTTTTTTTGCGTTTTGAGTTCAAGAAGAGTCATCTGCTCACCCCAGATACAGCCTGTGTCTAAAGCAAATAGATTTGCATAGGGGGTTTGACCTTGTAATGCAGCCCAATGACCGAAACACACGTTTATATTTTGATGATTTATATTATTAACTTCGAACCAAGGCTTTAATGTACTTATTTTTTGTGTTATCGGACCTTTGTTCCTAAAATCCATTTTTCCATCTTCATCAACAAAGCGCATACGTGTAAATGCATTTATTGTAAAGGTGAAGCGGGACAGATTGTCATTGATATCTGAAACGCAGTTAATGTTATTGCCGTACATATTAGAAAGGTAGAAGGTTGCATTGTCACCTTGATATTTCTTCTCTGCTTTAGCTGCTAATGTGAGAGCTTGATTTAAATCTAATTGTGGGTTGAGACCTGCATGAGAAATTAAGGTGTTATATTGTTCTAACCAAATTGCTAAAGGTTGTTGCCTTAAAAAATCAATGTATGTTGGCAACATATTTGAGTTGTACAAGCTTTGCAGATTATCTTTAGGGTTGGGTTGACTGTTTGTGTAATACGTGGCTAGTAAATGTAAATCATGATTACCAAGTGTGATACTGACACAGTTTTGATGATCAAATAAAAACTTGAGACACGCAAGTGAATTAGGGCCTCTCGCGACAATATCACCGACAAGATAAAGGTGATCTTGGCTTGTATTAAAATTCACAACATCTAGTAACGTTATGAATTCATCATAGCAGCCTTGAAGATCACCAATTACATAATCAGCCATAAGCTTTATTAATGAAGCACTACATTACTCGCGAGACGGAATACCTTGATAGGTGCTTGAAACTCATTACCAAATTCATTGCGCATTTGATAGTAGCCTTGCATTGTTCCTATTGGAGTGTCTAGCACAGCGCCTGAGGTATAAGAGTAACTTTCACCAGGGCCGATGGTAGGAGTTTCACCTACCACGCCTTCACCTTCAACCTCTGTTTCTTTACCATTGGCATCTGTAATCAGCCAATAGCGACTAAGCAACTTAGCCGCACATAAGCTGTGATTTTTAATTGTGATGGTATAGGCAAAAACAAATTTGTCTTTTTCAGGTTCAGATTGACCGTCGACATAAAAAGTTTCTACCGATACTTTAATCGGAGAGTTACTGCTTGTTGTCATAAATCCAGTTTGCGATTTTTACAAATGTATCTAGAGAAAGATTTTCAGCACGAAGCGTTAAATCTAACCCTAAGTTTTCAATTTCTTCAGGTGTTAGTAAGTTAGATAAACTATTGCGAATAGTTTTGCGTCGTTGGTTGAACGCTTCTAAACATACGGTATTTAAAAGTTTGGTACTTTTCGCTTTTAATTGGTCTGGCGTTTTAGGGATTAGACGAATTACAGCTGAGTCTACTTTCGGCGCAGGCTTAAAACACTCTGGTGGTACATCAATTACAGGCATAGCATGGCAGTAGTATTGTGTCATAACACTTAACCTACCGAATGCTTTTGTACCAGGGCTTGCAACCATACGTTTAACGACTTCTTTTTGAAGCATAAAATGCATGTGCTCGATATTTTGGTAAAATTCGAACAAATGGAAAAGAAGTGGTGTTGATACGTTGTAAGGTAAATTACCAAATACTTTTAGCTTGCGTTCATCAGTGATTAAAGATGCAAAATCAAATTGCATAGCATCACCTTGATGTACGGTTAGTTTACTTGCAAGAAAAGGATGATGAATTAAGCGATGAGCAAGATCTTTATCAAGCTCTACAACCGTTAAGTGATCGGTTAAATCAGCAACAGGCTCAGTGATTGCGCCAAGGCCAGGGCCAATTTCTACTAAATTATCGCCAGGTTTTGGGTCAATTGCGGTAACAATTTTATCGATAATACTGGTATCGTGTAAAAAGTTCTGACCAAAACGTTTACGGGCGCGGTGCCCTAAGTGTACTTTATCATTCATTTATTGTGCGCTTTTACTTGCCATTTCAATTGCTTTTGAAATTGCTAATTCAAAACTTCCCACTTCCGCTTCGCCTTTTGCAGCTAAATCAAGCGCAGTGCCATGGTCCACTGAGGTGCGGATAAATGGCAGACCAAGGGTAATGTTCACCGAATTACCAAATCCTTTGTATTTTAACACAGGTAATCCTTGATCGTGATACATTGCAAGCACCGCATCTGCATCTTTTAAGTATTTATCTTGAAATAAAGTATCTGCTGGTAACGGGCCAACTAAGTTAATGCCTTCATTTCTAAGCAGTTCTAAGGTAGGTGAAATCACTTCGATTTCCTCTCTACCTAAATGACCATTTTCACCCGCATGAGGGTTAAGACCACAGACATAAATTTTAGGCGCTGCAATACCAAATTTAGTGGTTAAATCATGGTGAAGAATGCGCGTTACTTTGCTTAAACGATCTTCAGTAATCGCTTTAGATACATATGCGAGCGGGATATGCGTTGTCACTAAGGCAACACGTAATCCTTCAGTAGCAAGCATCATCACAACATCAGGAGTATTCGATTGTTGTGCAAAAAACTCAGTATGACCACTAAACGAAATACCAGCTTGGTTGATAATACCTTTATGTACAGGGCCAGTTACAACAGCTGCAAACTCACCTTGCATATTGCCATCAGAGGCGTATTTCAAAGTATCAAGCACATACTGGCCATTAGTATCGTTAAGCTCACCTGCAACAACTTCTTCACTAATTGCAATGTGTTTTACAGTAAGTGAACCAGCAGTGTGCATTTTTGGTGCTAGTTGAGCATTGTAATCGTTTAATACGATATCAATGCCAAGCTGTTTTGCACGTGCTTTTAAAAGCGATTTGTCTGCAATTACAACAAGTTCAGCAGGCCAATTTTGTTGCGCCAGTTGTAAAATTAAATCTGGACCAATACCCGCAGGTTCACCAGGAGTAATTGCAATACGTAAAGTCATCATTATTCTTCTATTACTTCGATGTAAGCTTGTTCACGAAGCTCGCGTTGGAAAGTGAAGCTTTCTTCTTTAAAACGGCGATTAAAAATCATCTGGTGAGCGCGGTTTTGCTTCACTAACTCTGTTTTATCAGAGATGCGACGATCCATTAGCTCCATAATGTGCCAGCCAAACTGTGTTCTGAATGGTTCACTAATTTGACCTTTTTCTAAGCCAAGCGCAGTTTCTTTAAACTCACCTACCCAAGAGTTAGGGTCAGTCCAATCATATGCACCACCATTAAGTGCAGAACCTGGATCTTCTGAGTGCTCTTTTGCAAGCTCACCGAAATCAGCATTACCCGCTTTTATGTCAGTAACAAAGCCAGCAAGCATAGATCGCGCTTTTTCTTCAGAAACAATGATTGAAGGCTTAACTAAGATGTGGCGAACTTTAAGTTCAACCGCTTCAACAACTTCAACACCACGTACATCTTGTAATTTTACAATGTGGAAACCTGCGCCTGAGCGAAGAGGGCCCACAATATCACCTTTTTTGTGGCCTTTAACGGCTTCAGCGAACAATGTTGGCATTTCATTGATGTTCATCCAACCGAGTTGACCACCTTCTAATGCCTTAGCACCTCCAGACGAAGCAATCGCAATTTGTTTAAACTCACGACCTTCATTTAAAAGCCTAATAACAGCTTCAGCACGTTCTTTTTGTGCTTTGATTTCCTCTGCGGTAGCACCGTCAGGGATTTCAATCAGGATATGACCAACATTGTATTCTTCATTGGTTTGGCCTTGCTCTTCTAAAATGCGAAGTAAATTTTGTACTTCTTGAAGGCTCACATATACACGACGCTCTACACTAGCGCGCATGGTACGGCTGGCGATCATTTCGTTACGAATTTCTTCACGGTACATTTGGAAGCTGTCGCCACCCGCTTCTAGTGAACGGCGCATATCATCAAGGGTAGCACCTTGCTCTGCAGCCATTTGTGTCAGAGTTTGGTCAAGTTGTGCATCCGAAATACGCAAACCAATACGCTCACCCATTTGTAATAACAAAGTTTGGTCAATAAGTTTATCAATTGCCTGACGTCTAAGTGCTGTTTCAGAAGGTAGTTCTTGACCCGATTCTTTGGCGCGGTTTGTTACACGGTTAACCAGAGCATCAACTTCACTTTGAAGAACGACACCGTCGTTAACTTTTACCGCAACACTATCAAGTACGGTTTGGCTGTATGCGCTTTGGCAAAAAGCAAGTAGGGCAACGCCCGCGGTCATTAATCGTTTTAACTTCATTGATTTTTCTACTTACACATTTAATTTGTTAGAAAATAAGGTCTGCGATAACTAAAGATGCTTTGGTTGAGTAGTTTTTGCGCATCAAGACCCATTATAAATTTAATTTGAATACTCGAGTCAAATTTAGCTGATTCATTTTCAAATTGACCTACTGGCTTGTTTAAGTCAGTTTCAATTTGTCTACTACCAGATAATTGAATCGCCCAACAACATGACTGGTATTGTACACCAGTTAAAAATTCTACGCTGCGATCGCTTTCGAGATCACGTTGATAGCTTGAAACAAGTTGCCATTGCTCACCAATAGGATAACTGGCAAACAGACCAATTTGTTCAATGGTATTTCCTGAGACATTATTTGCGTATCTATGGTTCAATTGAATTAGCTCATTATTATCACCCTTGTAATCGAGGGTTAAATGCGAGTTAACTAATTCGCTGCCATCCGTATCGTATTGCAGACCAGCAGATAAATACCAGTTTTTATGCCAATGAAGCATGGCTTCACTGGCGAATAATGAATTGTAACTTGCGTTGTCGTCTATTTCAGATGGTTTCGCCTTATCTGAAACATAGAAAATCTGACCAATGCTAAAGTTAAACACTTCATTGTTTTGTTGGTTAAATATGCGTGTTGTAGCACCTAAAGTAAACTGGTTTGCCGTGGCAATTCTATCGACCCCAGAGAAGCGCTGCTCGCGAAATAGCCCGTAAAAATCATCTTGTAATTTAACGGTATCGTATAAGCCAATATTAGATTGGTCTTTTTCTGGGATATATAAATATTGCGCTTTTGGTTCAAGTGTTTGTAAACCTTTATCTACTAACCACTGAGTGTCACGCTCAAAGTTAATTTGTCCGTAAAGGCGAAGCTTTGGCAAAGTTCGATTGACGTTTTCTTCAAATTGACTGCCAAGTAAATCACCTTGTTGATGATAATTGGTTTGCAGCACACTCACTTCAGAAAGAAAACTCCATGCATAGTCACTTATTCCGTAACTAAGTTTCGGCTCTAAATGAAGACGCGTCGCTTCTTCAACAATTGCTTCTTCATTTTGGAAATGAGCAAATTCACCGTTAAAGGTAAAATCAAATCCATAAAAATCAAATGCATTAATTTGGTTGAATGAAATTTGTGGTAACGCACGATAAGACTCTAAGTGATCACCTAATACTTCAAAGCCTTGTAGTTTAAAGTCGGTGTGCCAGTTTTCACCTAAATGGGTTAATTGGATCAGGTGGTTTAGTTGGGTGTCTGTGCGATTGGCATAGCTTGAACCCATATCATTGATGTAGTTGTCATCACTGATATTGGTAATATCAATTTGACCGAGCCAATTATCATCAATTTTACTGTATTGGCTAAAATGAAGCAGATAACGACTATTGAGTTCCGGAGCCGAATCATCACTATTAAGGTATTCAATTGCCGCCATACCTTGATGCTCTTCAGTTAAATAGCGAAACTCCGTTTGTAACTGAAAGCCTTTGTTTGCCATGTAACGTGGGGTAATGGTTGCATCCATATTAGGTGCAATGTTCCAGTAAAAAGGTGTTTCTATTTCTAAACCGTAACGGTTAGAGCTGGTGAATGTGGGCTCAATAAAACCTGACTTACGTTTATCCGAAATTGGGAAAGTAAAATAGGGAAGATAGAAAATCGGCGTATCGTAAACTTTAAGAACAGCACCATAGGTTTCACCCCATCCTTCTTCTTGCGATAACTTAATTTTTTTCGCATCAAGCGCCCACACAGGGGTTTCGCTTGGGCAAGTTGTAAAACTGGCGTCTTCTAACAAAAGTGCTTGGTTAGTTACTTCAAGAAGCTTTGCTTCACCGCGACCAGCTTGTTGTGTGAACTGGTATTTTGCATCACCGAGTGATAATTCAGATGAGTTAAAGTTAGCAAAAAAATGTTTTGATGAAATATAGCTATTCGTGTCTTGATAGATAATTGGACCAATCGCATTAAGCATGCCATTGAGTTTATCAAGTTCAGCACTTGAAGCAGTTAGACTCATCTGCGTTGAGTCCATAACTACATTGCCACTAAAAAGCGCTTTATTTCGACCTGCGAGTTCAACGGTATCAGCGTTAATAGCCAATTGCCCTAAGGCTAGGTCAGAAGTTGATTGCCAACTAAGGTTTGGATCTGTTTCACATAGGGAAAACATATCTGAAGCACTTGCTATAGGTGACATAAATATCAGTGTTGCCAATATGCCAAAAGGGCGTTTCATTAATCAGATAACCTTGTGAAAAAGAGTATATTTAAGTTTGGTGTCACACCATATTTAACATAGGTGGTCTTTTGTCAAAATTCTTATAAAAACCCAAACAGTATTACTTTTTGCTGCATCAAATTTATATCGTTTGTACAAAATTTAAACTGACAGCGTTAATACACTCTAGAATAATTTAATTTTAATGATTTCTCTCATTACTTGAGCTGGTAATATACCATTGAAAAGAGAAAAATACTTGTGCAATTAAGCGTCATTTATACTGTGTTACCAAATGGC
>NZ_JBFKMX010000081.1:0-16692 GCF_041629635.1 Pseudoalteromonas sp.
CACTGCAATTGAATGGAATGACTACCACATTAACATCGTAGACACTCCGGGACACGCCGACTTCGGTGGTGAAGTAGAACGTGTACTTTCAATGGTTGATTCAGTATTACTACTTGTTGATGCGCAAGAAGGTCCAATGCCACAAACGCGTTTCGTAACGCAAAAAGCATTCGCATTAGGTCTTAAGCCTATCGTTGTTATCAACAAAATCGACAAGCCAGGCGCGCGCCCTGATTGGGTTATGGATCAAGTATTCGACTTATTCGATAACTTAGGTGCAACTGATGAACAGTTAGATTTCCAAGTTATTTACGCGTCAGCAATCAATGGTTGGGCAACGTTAGATCTAGACTCACCGTCAGACAACATGCAGCCAATGTTTGAAGCAATCGTTGAGCAAGTTGAAAAGCCAGATGCAGATCCAGCTGGTGCTTTCCAAATGCAGATTTCACAGCTTGACTACAACTCGTACATCGGTGTTATCGGTGTTGGTCGTATTAAGCGTGGTACGGTTAAAGTTAACCAGCAAGTAACTGTTATTGGTGCTGATGGAACAACACGTAACGGTAAAGTAGGCCAAGTATTAACGTATTTAGGGCTTGATCGTCACGAAGCTCAAGAAGCACAAGCGGGCGACATTATTGCAATTACAGGTCTTGGTGAGCTTAAAATCTCAGACACAATTTGTGATGTTAACCAAGTTGAAGCACTTCCAGCACTTTCTGTAGATGAACCTACAGTAACAATGACGTTCTCTGTAAACACGTCTCCTTTCTCAGGTCAAGAAGGTAAGTTCGTTACTTCACGTAATATTCTTGAGCGTTTACAAGCTGAGCTAGTACACAACGTAGCATTACGCGTTGAAGAAACTGACAACCCAGATAGCTTCCGTGTATCTGGTCGTGGTGAACTTCACTTAGGTATCTTAATTGAGAACATGCGTCGTGAAGGTTACGAGTTAGCAGTATCTCGTCCTGAAGTAATCTTACGTGAAGTAGATGGACAATTAGAAGAACCATACGAAACAGTAACAGTTGACGTTGAAGAAGAGCACCAAGGTTCAATCATGGAACAGCTTGGTTTACGTAAAGCTGAAATGACTGATATGGCACCAGATGGTAAAGGCCGTATCCGTATGGACTTCATCATGCCTTCACGTGGTCTGATTGGTTTCCAAACTGACTTTATGACGCTTACTTCAGGTTCTGGTCTTCTTTACCATACATTTGATCATTACGGTCCTCACAAAGGCGGTAAAATTGGTCTGCGTAAGAACGGTGTACTAATTGCTAATGCTACAGGTAAGGCATTAACGAACGCACTATTCAACTTACAAGACCGTGGTAAGTTATTCATCGGTCATGGTGTTGAAGTTTACGAAGGTATGATCATCGGTATTCACAGCCGTGATAACGACCTAACAGTTAATGCGCTTAAAGGTAAGCAATTAACAAACGTTCGTGCATCAGGTACTGATGAAGCACAAAACCTTGTGCCACCAATCATTATGTCTCTTGAGCAAGCGCTTGAGTTTATTGATGACGATGAGCTAGTAGAAGTAACGCCTGAGAGCATCCGTATTCGTAAGAAATTACTAACGGAAAGCGACCGCAAGCGTGCAAGTCGTGAAGCGAAAAAGTAATTATTTGCATATCGCTTAAATAAAAAAACCAGCCTAGGCTGGTTTTTTTATTTCTATATTTTAAGCGGCTAAATTAGAGAAAGTCAGTTAATAGAATACCCACACCAAAGCGTTCAATGTGTTGGTTGTAATCAATTAAACTTTCGCCATAACCGTTATAATATTGTGCATAACCACGTAAACGCCCCCATGCTGGGAATGACCAATCAAGCTGCACAGCGCCTTTGTTATCTGACTTTAAGTTATTGCGCAACATGATAGTAAACTCATGCTCTTCATAGCGATATACACTGGCAAATTCAAAATGACCCATATATTCATGAATATCAGGGTTGTCGTCACCGGTTGGATCTTCTGGGTTGCGTTTTTCTTCTTCGGGAATGCGATACCAAGGCTTAAAACTAAAAACTAAACCATTATGCTCCCAAAATAGGTTGGCATAGATACGGTTCCAAGAACGCGAAAGGGGGATGTTGCGACCGTTTGATTGGTGTTCAAAGCCAACCGCGATACCCATTTCATCACCCCATAAGCGATTTTCATCATCGAGCAAATTCATCCAAAAAATTTCAGGCTGGTAGTTTGTTTCACGAAATGGCGATGAAATATCGTTATTATAAAGCTGCCAATAAGACTGCAGTGTAAAACCAAAGAAAAAAGCTTGGTCTAAATCGGATTTGTTTTGATAAAGCGGAACTTTGAGTGATAGTTGAAACTTAGCTTCAAAATCATCAAGCGGTGCACCTTTTAAATTGGGGTCGTTAGCTGCTGGTGTGTTTTTTGGTCTATCCATGTAAGTGATAGGTAAAATATAGTTACGCTTATGTGGGGTAATCACATTTGGGTTATTTGTTGTGACCTTTTCTCGGATAAGACGCTTATCAATGGCTGACATTTTTTCCATATCGGCTATTTGAATGCATTTTTTTTTCACTTCGGCGAGCGTCTGATGTTCATCGCCAGCAGCAAGCTCATTTAAAACACATTGTTTAGCTATTTCTTTTTCAGATGCTTCACCGTTTGCAAAGGCAAATAGGGGAGCTAGTGATAGTAGTAAGCTAGGAGCTAAATGGCGCATTAATTGTATCTCTAAAGTGAGTGGGTCTATATTATAACCAAAATCGAAACATAAAAAAGGCGACATAAATGCCGCCTTGTGCCCCAGAGGGGACTTCTCACGCAACTGTTACAATTCAAAATAATGTGTGAAAAACTTATAAAGCTCAGTACCTTGATTTACGCTAGCTGAGGCAAAATGCAAAATAGTGATGGCATCTTTATCTAGCGTGATGTGATTAAGCGGTTGCTCTGATAAATAGCGTTCCATACGTAAAATTTTGGCAATGGTATCGCCAGCTTTAATATGACTGCCTAATGCTGCGGTGTATTCAACCATGCCACCCATAGGTGCATAAAACGCAAGGTAATCCTTTAGATAGCATGCGTAACGCGTTATCGGCTTAGGCTTAAAATGCGAATCAAGTAAGGCTTCTTTATAAGTTAAATAGCTCAAAATGCTGTTTGCATCGTTTTCCGCATCAGTTAAATCAATCTTTTCTTGCGATCCTAATTCCACAGTAAAGGCTTCAACGAGCACTGGAATGTCTCTACCAATGGCTTTGTATGTTTCACTTAATTGCCACCATGGACAAAAATTGGCTTCGTCCATGGCACCGTCAAATTCATTTGGAATAAGTAAAACATGCTCAATATCAAAATAGCGCGCACTGTCTTTGGCATAATCAGGGCAATATAAATGCTTAGCTGAAATTGGCCCTGTGTGTAAATCGAGCACAATATCTGCCTGATGAGCTAACTTTTGTAAATTGAGTGCAATACGTTTACCGGTATTGAGGGTGTAACTTGGGCCATCTAAAATAGCAGCTGTTGCTGCAACTAAGCGCTTTTTAAATTCGGCTTTAATGGTATCCACGCTGGCATCATTAAATTCAGCAACAAAGTTTTCTACTAAATGCGAATGGTTTTGATACATGCGATTCCAGTTGGTACCGGTAATTGGATCAAAACGGCCTAACGTAAATTCACCTGATTTCTGGTTACAACCAATGGGGTTGGCATACGGCACTAAGGTAATACTTGATGCTAAGGTTTGTAGCTTTAATTTTTCAAGTAGTTGGTAAATAACGGCATTACCTTGCACTTCAGCACCATGCATATTTGCTTGAATGTAAACACTTGGCCCAGAGCCATTGCCTGTAAGGCGATAAACCGGAATAGTCAGTGGTAAGCCGTTAGCAATTTCACCAACTTGAATGTTTTCTTGGGTAATTTGGTTCATGGTTATCTCAAGTAATAATCAGCGCTTTCAGCACGTCTAACACAGCTTACTTGCCCTTGTTTAACAGTGTATTCAGCAGGTAATTCATGGCATAAAAAGTACGGCATACTTTCAGTAAAACCATATGCTCCGCACTGTGAGAAAATCAGCCAGTCAGTTTCATTGATATCTGCTGCAAGCGAAAACTCACCTAAACTATCAAGCGCAGTACACAGTGGTCCGTGCACTAAAAACGACTTAGTTTCAGCATTTGACTGGCGAAGTAATTCTGCTGGGAAGGCTTGATTTGTTACTGCAGGGCGTAAAAGGTGATTAATACCGCCTGCAACAATCAGTTGATTAGTGCCATAGTTTTGTTTTTGCTCAACGACAGGGTTGGCATAAAAACCAACTTCACCTACAGCATAACGGCCGAGTTCCATCCAAAGTTCATCACAACCAACTGCCTGCTTGATGTTATCAAGAGCATCTAATAATTGCGGCCACACTAAACGCTCTACTTTTTCGGTATACGGGATGCCTAAGCCTCCGCCTAAATCTAAAATACGTAATTTAAAACCAAGCTGAGCACTTAACGTTTGAAGTGGTGCAATCATGGCGCGCCATAGCTCGGCAAGTTTGTCGCTGCTTAACATATTGCCCCACTGGAAAATATGTAAACCGGCAAAATCGAGCGCTGGGAAGTCTGAAATATTAAGTGAAGCCCAATCATCACAGCCAAGCCCAAATGGTGTTAAGCTGTCGCCACCAAGTGGATTTTTTTCACTGTCTGGCCAGCGCAATTGAACACGTAATAATATGCGAAGCCTAATATTATGCTCGCTTGCAGCTTGGTTTAACCAAACCACTTGATTATGACTTTCGGCAACAAAGGTGCGAACACCTTTGCTAAGAAAATGTTGGATCTGCTTTTTAGATTTAGCAGGTCCAGTGTTGAGCACTCGTGTTGCATCAATACCCTGAGCGAGCACTTGATTGAGTTCGCCACTACTGGCGACATCAAAGTCAAAGCCGCATTTATCTAACGTTTGAATTATTTCTGATAGCGGGTTAGCTTTAACGGCATACCATAGTTTCACCACGTTTTGTGATGTTAAGGTGGTTAAATGAGCTGCCAGTTTATCAAGATCATAAATGTAAAACGGAGTATCGTTTTGCTGGCATAGTTCAGCCAGCACTTGACGCTGTTGTGTGCTCAAGAAGCTCATTAACGTAAAGCCTCTTCCAATTCTAATGATGCATCGCTTTGTTCATCACGATATTTAACAATCAGCGCACAAGACATGCTTAACCCTTGCTCACGACCCCACTGGTTAGATGCTGGACGAGAACCCGGAATAACAATCGCGTTTTCAGGAATAGGCTCGCCTTTATCTAATACGCGCTCATTAACGCAATCATAAACAGGGATCGTTGCTGACAGGCGAACACCTGGAGCAAGTACTGCACCTTTTTTAACTACAACGCCTTCAACAATTACACAGCCTGCACCAATAAATGCATCGTCTTCAATAACAACTGGGCTTGCGCCAACAGGTTCTAATACGCCGCCAATTTGTACCGCTGCACTTAAATGTACGTTTTTACCAATTTGTGCACATGAGCCAACTAATGCATGGCTATCTACCATCGTACCTGTGTCGATGTAAGCACCAATATTAACGTATGCTGGTGGCATGATTACTGTGCCGCTTGCAACATAAGCACCTGGGCGAACACTGGTGCCACCTGGCACCAGACGTACACCTTCCTCAGCAGAAAAGCCACGTACTGCAAGGTTATCTTTATCTACAAATCCACCTGGGAATTCGGTGTTAGTACCATTTTTAAAAACGTCTAAAATGCCTTTTTTAACTTCTACATTTGCATGCCAGTTACCATTTTCATCTTGGTTTGCTGCACGTACAGAGCCATTTTCTAAGTTTTTCAATAAGTCTTGCCAGTTCATAGTACTTCTCTCTTAATTCCAGGATAATATTTTTTGATTCGCAGCGAGAATTGCCGCAGGTGATTCCAGCTCATGGTGAGTAAGCGGTGGACGTAAATTAGGGGTATTAAGTTTGCCTTGTTGATGCATTAGCACTTTTACAGGCACAGGATTAGCCACTTCAAATAAGCTATTTACGGCCTCGCTCCACGTGGTAAATAAGTTTGGTGTACCAGAAAGCGATCTGCGAACAAACTCTGCGGTTTGTTTAGGCCATGCATTTGCCGCAACAGATACCAATCCCTTGGCGCCTGCTTGGGCAAAATAAGGCATTAAGGCATCATCACCACTGTAAATAGCAACATTTGGATTGCTGGTTCTAAAGACTTCGAACTTGCTAATATCACCACTGGCTTCTTTTAATGCCCAAAGGTTATTGTGGTGCCCTAATGCGGATAGAAGCTCTGGTGCAAGTGCCACAGCACTGCGCCCTGGTACGTTATACAGCATGCAAGGCAGTTCAGTTGCACTGAGTAATGCATCAAACCATTGTATTTGACCTTTTAATCCTGGCTTTGCGTATAGCGGAGAGCCTAATAAAAGCGCGTCAATCGGTTGTTGATTACAAAAATCTAACCATGTAAGTTGCTCAGGCAGGTTGATACCCCCAACAGCAACCATTAAAGGGACACTTGGTGATAAATCGCAAACAAAACTGACAACAGCTTGCTGCTCTGAAGTGGTTAATGCTAAGCCTTCACCAGTGCTGCCGAGTAATAAAATGCCATTGTTAGCATCTTGCTGCTCGTTAACTAGTTGAGCTAAATTATCAAAGTCAATCTCACCGTTATCGGTAAACGGTGTGACTAATGCAGTCCAAAGTGGGTACTGCGCTAAATTAAATTGTGATTTCATCTCTAGCGAACTTAATGTGTGTTCGGAGATAGGCTAAGGGAAGGCTCAGTCCACTTCGAACAACTAAAAATTCGAAGAGCAATGGACTTAAAAAATAGATAAGGCAAATGGCCTTATTTTTCTAAGACCAGAAGCTCTCCACCAAACTTATTTACTTATAATCAAGTAATTGGTGACAGTCGCTGGGATTCAGCCCAGTCGCCCGAGAATAATTATTAGCAAAAACAATACTCTCTCGGCGTTAATTCCCCTCGTTCAGAGTCTTAGGAGTTTGCTCTCCTCAACTGAACTACCTGAATAACGCACCTCTTCCAGCCCTTGAGCAAGCTGCTTAGTGACAAGCAACTTGCTTTAAATAGGGTGATTGAGCGGCAATTGAAACATTTTGGACGTCTAAATGTCAATAAAATTTATTTTTGCTCGCTGCAATCCACTTATGTTTAATGGTATAACTACCGCTAATTGCCTCTAATTAAAATAAAAAAACGTTTGTTGTGAGAAAGTTAGGATTATTGTTTTTTGTCTTGTTTTGCGTGCCATCATTTGCGACGGTAAAAAAAGCTTATGAAGAGTCGTTTGCATCGTCTGTGGTACTCAGTGATTCAGATGTGGTGCGATTTGGTTTTGGTAATTTTGATCCGGTTAATATTTTAGAACCTCTTTCTGGTGGCACAGATGAAAGTGTTGACTTAAGAAGGCGATTACAGGTATTTGCGCTGCCCTATACTTATCAAATAGATGAAAACTCGCGCATCAATACACATGTTTCATACATTTCACAATCACAAGAAGTGCTGTTTGATAATCTAATTATTCCAGATGACAGTAATGATCAAATCTTTACCGCTTATGCTGATTATGAAACAGCGCTTTATCGTTTTGAAAATTGGCTTTTAGAGGGGAATGTGGGTGCACACATTATGCATTATGACAATATTCACGATTATAGAAGCCCCGAAAGTCGCGCGGTAAAGTCAAATGTTGATGGTATTTATTTTAATACGACTGCTAACTCGTTATTAGCCGATTTTGGATTAACGCTGAGCCGAAAAAAAGAAAGCCGTTGGGGGCATTGGCTGGTAAAGTCGAGCTATAATCATTTTTTTGGCAAGGGCTTTGGTGGCGATGAACCAACCCGTGTTGCAACACCTTCAGGTTGGTATTTTGCAAACAGTGTGCGTGCTACCGTCAAGTTAGATCAAAAACTAAAACACACCGAATCGATATATTTGAAATTCCAACGGGTTGATTTAGGAGGTGATGCGCGCAGTGCTTTTAGCACAGGTCATTACTATGAGTATGGTGGCGGTTTGCTTATCGATACACGGCCTTGGACATCATGGTTTGACAATATTGGTATTGGCTTGCATTACAATGAAGGCAGTGTGCTTAGTGGAGGCAGCATTGTAATTTACTTTAATGAAGAGTAACGTCTTGAGAATCATTTATCTAAAAGGATTTAAGTATGATAACTTTATCACTTCTTGTGTTTTCAGCTAGTGCGCTAAGTGCAGCTGAAAGTAATCCTGTAATCAATAAAACTGAGCAGCTACATTTAAATACCATCGTTAATGCTGAGGCAATTAAACGGGTGCCACCAAAATACCCAATTAGTGCTGCTAAAGAGGGTAAAGAAGGGTGGGTACAATTGAGTTTTGTAGTTGAGCCTGATGGCACAACATCTAATGTGATTGTGGAAAATTCATCTAACCCAGTATTTGAGTTATACGCACTTAAATCCATTAAAAAGTGGCAATATTCACCTGCAACAATGGATGGTAAAGCGATTCAGCAGTGCCGCAATCAAGTGCAAATGGACTTCAAATTAAGCAACGCCCCTAAAGGTGCGTCAAAGTGGTTCTTTAAACAATACCGTTTAGCAAATCGTTATCTTGAAGAAAATAAACTAGAAGATGCAAAAGAAATTGCTAAAAAAATTGAAGAAAAAGGGCGCTGGAATGCCTATGAGGATATGTATTATGAAATTCTTTACTCATTGATTGCAGAGCAATCAAAAGATAACGAAGCCGAACTTAACGCGATTAAGAATGTATTAGGCTATCGCGAGTTGCAAAAAGAAGAGCAGTACAGTGCCTTTGCTACGCGTGCGTTTAGCCTTGCGGTTGAATTACAGCTTTATGGTGATGCAAAATCAATATTTGAAAACTTGCAAACGCATTATCCTGAAAACGCGAATGTCGCAACATTATCGCCTTACTTTAAGCAAATAACAGCCTATTTAGCCAGTGATAAGCCATTAGTGATTGATGCCGAAATAGGTGAGCGCGATTTTTGGCGTTATCAGTTAGAGCGCAGTGGTTTTGTGATTGATAATGTGAGTGGTAACTTAACGAATCTTGAAGTGCGTTGCGATAATTATCATTCCCAATTTTTGGTTGAGTCAGGCAATAAGTGGCAAATTCCTGAGTCTTGGGGCAGATGTTCGGTTTATGTTTTTGGCGATGCAAGCGCCAAATTTAGATTGGCAGATGTGCACCATGGTGAACAAAAAATCTAAATAAATTAAAAAGGCGCTCTAAGCGCCTTTTTTAATCTTCAGTTTTGGGTGATTATTTACGAACCTTGATATCACCTACACCTACTTCCGCTTCGATGCTGTGTTCACCGTTACCTCTGTAAAGTGTTTCTGAACTAACAATGTTACGTGAGCTTTCTAAATCACCGCTAAAGCCTTTAATGCTTGTGTCGCCAACACCAGTTGATAATTCGATGCGCTTAAAGTCATCAAGTACAGTATCGATACGAATTGAACCCACACCAACTTCAGCTTCTACTGAGTTTTCAAGTTTCTGAATTTCAATGTTGCCAACACCTACTTCAATATCAATGGCTGCTGATTTTGGTACTTTAATTACCCACTCTTGATTTAGGTTATCTTCATCAATTTCTAATGAAATGCGATTATCACGAACACGTTTGCTTAGCTCAATGTTTGATACATCGCGATTTTTTGAAAACCAACCTTCGTCTTTACCTTCGATTTCAATTTCAATGCTAAGCTCATTGCTATCAACAGTGATGATTTCAATACTGCCAACTGGGAAATCTATTTCTAGGTTTTGACCTTGTGTCATAGTAAGTGTTTCGGTAATGCGTTTTTCGTCAGCAGCATAAAGATTAGTTGAAATGCTTGCTGCGATTAAAGTCATTGCTAACGCTAATTTTTTCATAGTTTGTATTCCTTTTGATGACTGCGCTTTAATCAGTTTTATCGGTTAGTTATTTAGTAAGTCGCAACCATCCTTTAAAAAGGTTTAAAAAATTATTTATTTTTTTTCGAAAGTTTAAAACCTTCTTTTTTAAGTAGCTCTAATAAGCCCTCTGGGCCGTGTAAATGCAAGGCGCCAACAGCAATAAAATACGGCTCTTTAGTGAGTTTTGATTTTAGTTGCTTCACCCAATCTTTATTACGGTTGGTTAGAAGCACTTTCTCAGTTAAGGCGCTATAGCTGTCACCAGTAAAGGTTTCGCGGTAATAACTCTCAAGGGCTGCATCATCTCCGCGCTTCCAGCTGCCAATTAAACGATTAAAGTATTTATCCATATCCGCTAATTCTTTCAAACCGTCTTCAATCATTTTGTTGTTGTGTTTGTTAAAGCTTTTAAACATGCCCATTTGTTGCTCTAGGGTTTCTAATTGCATTATTGGGATTTGTAAACGCTGAGCAACATTCATTACTTGCTTATCAATACCATAGGTATCTTGATAACCTGCTTTTTTATATTCCATTAAGGTAATTTGTAACATTACAGCAAAGGGTTGCATCGGCTGGAATAACTCCATACTTAAACCTTGCTTGGTCAGGTAGTTACTTAGGGCTTTGTAATTTTTAGCTGATATTTCTGATTTCAGGGTTTTGCCTGGAGGTAACATCATGTAGCTAATCATGATTTGTTGTTGCTCAAGCGGATTTATTTTAGATAAATCGACTTCAACAACGAGCTTTTCGGTTTTTTCAATTGCCTTTTTTACATAGCTCGGCAGGCCTGCCATTTGTTGATCACCAAGGTGAACTGTGCCAAGTAAGTAAGATGTCACACCATTTTTTTCGACTTGCCAGAGAGAGGGAGTAATTTTGCTATTAGCAAAAACTGGTTGAGTAAAGCTGAGTAAAAAGAAAGGTAATAAAAGGATTTTGAGTAGTAAGAAAAATCGCATTGCGGATCCTTGCTGTGAGCTTTTAATTTTAATAAGCAGTGTACTTGATAGCACAATATTAGTCTTTGCTTATTTTTTAACAAAAAAGTTATAAGCATTGCAAAATTAAAGTGATATTCAAATAAATGTCAGTCTTGGCATACATAATCTTGAAAATTGTATAAAATGGATTTTTTATCCAACCTGTGTTGTTTTTTATGTTTATTTTGATTTTTGTTGGTTTTTATTGATTTAAACTTGCATAGATTTCTTGATTGACTTTTAAGGCTATAAACGATACTAATAAAAAAGAAGCCAAGCACTAGGGTGTTTGGCTATTTTTGTAAAAATTTATGGTTGCTTAAACACATGTTTAAAACAGTAAACGTACTAGTCCTAATTATTAACGTGGTGATTATTATTACCGCGGGGGCTTCGTAGTGCTGTAGCAAAAGTTAAGCATTGAGAGAGCCCCCGAACTGAAAAGTCCGGGGGCTTTTTTTTGGCAGTAAGAAAATGAGCAAGTAGTAAACATCACAGGGTAGAGAAAATGACAGGTGCAGAGTTAACAATCGATTTATTAGCCAAACATGGCGTGAAAGAGGTATTTGGTTACCCTGGTGGTGCCATTATGCCGATTTACGATGCTTTGTACGGCTCGCCTGTTACCCATTATTTAACTCGTCATGAACAAGGCGCGGGTTTTGCGGCTGTAGGTTATGCCAGAAGCACAGGTAAATTAGGAGTTTGTTTTGCAACTTCAGGCCCAGGTGCAACAAACCTTATCACTGCGCTTGCTGATGCCATGATGGATTCTGTGCCGCTACTTGCAATTACAGGACAAGTACCTACAGCAGCTATTGGCTCAGATGCCTTCCAAGAAGTTGACGTACTCGGTATGTCATTGAGCTGTACTAAGCACAGCTACATGGTAGAACGTGCAGAAGATTTAGCTGAAATACTGCAAGAAGCCATGCACTTGGCGCAGTCGGGTCGCCCAGGCCCAGTACTTGTTGATATTCCAAAAGATATCCAAATGGGCGCTGTCACTTACCAGCCTTGGTTAGCAGCAGATGACTACAAGCCTGAATTTAAACAGTCAGAACTCGTCAAAGCCAATGAGTTACTAAGCCAAGCGAAAAAGCCATTGGCATATATTGGTGGTGGGGTGCAAATGGCTGATGCGCAAGAAGAGCTAATGCAATTCTTAAAAGCGACCAATATGCCTGCGGTAAGTACATTAAAGGCGCTAGGTTCAGTAACACCAGATTATTCTTATGACTTAGGTATGTTAGGTATGCATGGTGGTCAGGCGGCTAACTTAGCTGTGCAAGAATGTGATTTATTGTTGTGTATTGGTGCGCGTTTTGACGACCGTGTAACAGGTAACCTTGCTAAATTTGCCAGCAAAGCTAAGGTTATCCATTTAGATGTTGATGCTGCTGAGGTCGGTAAGCGTAAACCAGTTAATGCATCATTAGTTGCTGATTTGAAAGATTCATTACCGCATTTAGCAACACATAAAACTAACCCTGAGTGGCTGGCGCATATCAGTAACATGCAGCAGCAACATGCATGGCGCTATGACTACCCTGGTGAGAAAGTATATGCACCCTATTTATTAAATCGTTTAAGTCAACTAATGCCAAGTAATGGCGTGGTTTGCTGTGATGTGGGCCAGCACCAAATGTGGGTGGCGCAACATATGAAGTTTTCTCACCCAAGTAACCACTTAAGCAGCGGTGGTGCGGGCACAATGGGCTTTGGTTTACCTGCTGCAATCGGTGCGCAAATAGCACGTCCTAAAGATTTTGTTTTAACGGTCTCTGGCGATGGTTCAATCATGATGAACATTCAAGAGTTAGCGACTATTCGCCGTAATAACTTACCGGTTAAGTTACTTATTTTAGATAACCAACGGTTAGGTATGGTAAGGCAATGGCAGCAACTTTTCTTTGATGGTCGCTACAGTGAAACAAATCTTTCGGATAATCCTGACTTCGTTCAATTAGCTGCTGTTTTTGGTATTCCGGGTGAAACCATCACGCATGCAAATCAGGTAGATGCTGCGATAGATAAATTAGTGGCGAGTGAAGGCCCTTATATTCTTCACGCATGTATAGATGATAAAGAAAACGTTTGGCCGTTAGTTCCGCCAGGCGCCGCAAACGATCAAATGCTAACTGAGGTGGCAAAATGAAGCACAACTTATCAATAGAAGTGAAACAACAAAGCATTGCATTGGAAAGATTTTTACGTGTAACACGTCACCGCGGGTTTAATTTAACCTCAATGAATATTGAGAGTAGCGAAGAAAAGTATATTGTAAATATGATGGTAGATAGTGACCGACCTATTTACTTATTAACACAACAATTAAAAAAGTTAGTTGAAGTGAACCAAGTTGAAATACTGGATACGCGCACACTAGCAGCAACTAACTAATTACTATTTATAAAGGTTTAATAGAATGTCAGATTTAATTTGGTTCAATGGCAAAATCGTTCCACAAGAGCAAGCAACAACGCATGTACTGAGTCATGCAATCCATTATGGTAGCTCAGTATTTGAAGGTGTGCGCGCATACGATACGCCAAGTGGTCCAGCTATTTTCCGTTTGCAAGATCATACAAAACGCTTGTTTGATTCAGCAAAAATTTATCGCATGCAAATTCCTTACACAGCAGACGAAATTAATGAAGCATGTAAAGCAGCGGTACGTGAAAATGGTTTAAAAAATGCGTATCTACGTCCGTTTGCGTTTTTAGGTAATGTAGGTTTAGGCGTTAATCCAAAATCTCATAAAGCAGATGTTGCAGTAGCGGCAATGGAGTGGGGCACGTATTTAGGTGATGGCGCATTAGAAGCGGGTGTTGATGCCTGTGTCTCATCATGGAATCGTTTAGCACCTAATACTATGCCAACAGCAGCAAAAGCAGGTGGTAACTACTTATCGTCACAGCTTATTTCGGGTGAAGCAAAACGTAATGGCTACGTTGAAGGTATTGCACTTGATGTAAATGGTTACCTAAGTGAAGGTGCCGGTGAAAACCTATTTATTGTTAAAAACGGCGTAATTTATACACCACCAACAACTGCGGCAATTCTACCTGGTTTGACACGCGATACTATGATGTATTTAGCGCGTAAAGCGGGCTTTGAAGTACGTGAAGAGCCTATCTCTCGTGAAGCGCTTTACCTTGCAGATGAGTTCTTTATGACGGGCACTGCAGCAGAAGTAACGCCAGTGCGTAGCGTAGACCAAATTGAAATTGGTACAGGTAAACGCGGTGAAATTACCGAGCAACTGCAACAGGCGTATTTTGATTTAGTGAAAGGCCAAGCAGAAGATGAAAATGGCTGGTTAACACAAATCAACGAATAATACGAAAACGACAATTTTATTGGGAATGAGGAGTAGGGCATAGCCCTAAAAAGAGGTAAACCATGGCTAAATTAAGAAGTGCAACAACAACTGAAGGTCGTAAACGCGCTGGTGCTCGCGCATTGTGGCGTGCAACAGGGATGACAGACAAAGACTTTGGTAAACCAATTATTGCTGTGGTGAACTCGTATACCCAGTTTGTACCGGGTCACGTTCACTTAAATCAACTAAGTGAAATGATGGCTGAAACTATTCGTGACGCAGGCGGTGTACCGCGTGAATTCAATACCATTGCGATTGATGACGGTATTGCCATGGGCCATGGCGGCATGCTTTATTCATTGCCTTCACGCGACCTAATTGCAGACTCTGTTGAATACATGGTGAATGCACATTGTGCTGATGCCATGGTATGTATTTCAAACTGCGACAAAATCACGCCAGGAATGTTGTTAGCTGCACTTCGCTTAAATATTCCGGTGATCTTTGTATCAGGCGGTCCAATGGAAGCCGGTAAGACACGCCTAGCAGAAATTGATATCAAGCTGGATTTAGTGGATGCCATGGTAAAAGGTGCCGACCCATCAGTAAGTGATGAAGATTCAGATAAAGTTGAACGTAGTGCTTGCCCAACTTGTGGTTCGTGCTCAGGTATGTTTACCGCTAACTCAATGAACTGCTTATTAGAAGCGCTTGGTTTAGCACTGCCTGGTAACGGTACAACATTAGCGACACACAAAGATCGCAAACAACTTTATGTGGAAGCAGGTCGCCGTATTGTCGATTTATGTCGTAGCTATTATCGCGACGAAGACGACTCAGTATTACCGCGCAATATCGCTGATCGCAGCGCATTTATGAATGCCATGACACTCGATATTGCAATGGGTGGTTCATCAAATACTGTGTTACACATCATCGGCGCAGCGCAAGAAGCGGGTGTTGATTTTGATATGACCCATATTGATCAGCTGTCACGTCAAACCCCATTCTTATGTAAAGTAGCGCCAGCAACACCTGAATATCATATTGAAGATGTACACCGCGCTGGTGGCATTATGGGTATTCTTAATGAGCTTGGTAAAGCAGGCAAATTAGAACTCAATGCAAGCCATGTAGCTGGTGGTACTTTAGGTGAATTAATTGAAAAGTGGGATGCCACTAACCCTGACAATAGCGCCGCGCAAAAATTCTATAAAGCGGGCCCAGCGGGTATTCGTACCACTAAAGCGATGAGCCAAGAAACGCGTTGGCCTGAACTTGACCTAGACCGTGAAAATGGCTGTATCCGCAGTGTTGAACATGCGTTTAGTCAAGATGGCGGCTTAGCGGTGCTTTACGGCAACCTTGCGCCAGACGGTTGTATTGTTAAAACAGCCGGTGTTGCAGAAGGTATGTTGGTATTTAAGGGCACTGCAAAAGTTTTCGAATCTCAAGATGATGCAGTTGACGGCATCTTAGGCGGCCAAATTGAAAAAGGGGATGTGGTTATCATCCGCTATGAGGGACCAAAAGGTGGTCCAGGTATGCAAGAAATGTTGTATCCGACCAGCTACCTAAAATCGATGGGATTAGATAAAGATTGTGCGTTATTAACGGATGGTCGTTTTTCTGGTGGCACATCGGGCTTATCAATTGGTCACGCTTCGCCAGAAGCCGCTAGCCAAGGTGCAATCGCGCTGGTTGAAAACGGCGATGAAATCGTCATTGACATCACCAAGCGCAGCATTGATATGATTGTTAGCGATGAAGAACTTGCCACGCGCCATGAAAAGCAATTAGCTCGCGGTAAAGATGCCTACAAACCAGTAGATCGCGTACGCAGTGTAACGCCTGCATTAAAAGCTTATGCATTACTCGCAACCAGTGCTGATAAAGGTGCGGTACGTGACCTTAAAAAGTTAGAGGAGCTCAGTTAATGGTCTCCCAAGAGCTCGATTATTTTCGCGCTATTATCCAGGCCAATATGGAGCCCTTGGCAAAAGTAACCGAGGTTAGCCCTGTTACCAGCCTTGAACAGAAACTTGGCAATCATATTTGGCTAAAGCGTGAAGATCAGCAGCCGGTATATTCGTTTAAATTACGCGGTGCGTATAACAAATTAAAGCAATTACCAAAAGGTGCTCAAGTAGTCACCGCATCTGCAGGCAATCATGCGCAAGGTGTGGCGCTCAGTGCCAGTCACCTTGGTCATACAGCACGTATTGTAATGCCAGTGACCACTCCGGAAATCAAAGTAAATGCAGTGCGCAATCTGGGTGGCGAAGTTATTTTACATGGCCATCACTTTGATGCTGCGAATGCCTATGCACTAGAAATTGCTGAAAAAGAAGGGGCGGTGTTTGTGCCACCGTTCGATGATAAA
>NZ_JBFKMX010000082.1:0-16371 GCF_041629635.1 Pseudoalteromonas sp.
AGTGTTGCGTTTGCTTCTTTAAGCAGTGGTTTGCCACCGCGTAATAATTCGAGATTAGAAATTTGGATCATGTACTAACAGCAATTTGAAAACTTTTCTTGCGCTAGTATATCAAGTAATCAGTGTTGTTTGTTAAAATCGGGCTATCAACATTGGGAATAATTGAAAACTATGAAACAGAAAAAACGTTTTATTGCAGGTGCAACTTGTCCTGAATGTAAAAAGCAAGACACTATGATGCTTTATAAAGAAATGGATGTTGAGAAAGTTGAATGTGTTGAATGTGGTCACACAATGACGCAGGCTGAAGGTCAAGTGCAGGCGTCTACGCGCCAGTTCGAGCAAGTTATAGGTGTATTTAAGCCTGAGTAATCAGGCTTAAATAGGTTAGAGCGTTTTAGTAATGTGGTGGGGGCGTTTCGAGCTCTTGACTGACTACCGAAGATGGTTTCATCTCTTTTAACTTTTCGCCTACCAGTTCAATTTGACGAGACATTTTAGCCATTGCAAGTTGGTGCTGCTTTAGCTCGTCATTCAAAATATCAATTGTTTCATCTTGGTACGCAACTTTCATTTCAAGCTCGGTAATACGCGCTTCAAGACTATTTATTTGTTCATTTGCCATGTTTCAGATAAACCGTTAGAACTTTCACTAATTATGGTGTCATTATCGCTAAAAGCGATGTCATATACTACTGCTGATTTAGGGCGTGAGTCTTGGCGAGGTGCTACCTGCCAAGTTTTGAGTTGTTTACCACTCGATGTATCCCATAAGGCAATAGTACGAGCCGGTGAACCGGTAACAAGCAATGATGTGTCTTTATTAAAACGCACAGCACTAAATACTTTTTGCCTTGCATGAAATTGCAAATTAGCAATTTGAGAACCGTTTTGCAGGTCCCAAATGCTTGCTTGTTTTTTGCTGTCTGCAGTAAATGCTTTACGCCCTTCGCGATCAAGAGCCACTTGAGTAACGCGACTTGGGTGCGTAAAACGGTGGATTACTTGTGCACTGCGAGTATCCCAAAGGTAAGCTGTGTAATCGTTGGCCCCAGTAAGCGCGTAATAACCATTCGGAGATAAATCAACCGCATTCACTTTTTCTGTATGGCCTAAAAATTCAATACGTCGGCCACTGTTTAAATCTACGTGAATGACTTTGCCATCGCCACGACCATAAAGTACATAGCGACCATTGTTGCTAATAGCGATATCACGAATACTGGACTCTTGGATTTTCCAAAATCCGATGTTTTCGCCACTTTCTAAACTCCAAACTGCAAAATTAGTGCGATCGGCGGTCACAGCGAACTTATCATCATCACTGATGTCTATAGCCAGCACAAGGTTATCGGTATCTTGCTGGTGGCTCCACTGGTAAAGCAGTGCGTTATCATTTAGGTTCCATACTGATATGCCATGATTAATCGATGAGGTGATTGCTAAGGTACCGTTGTTATTTAATGCTGCGGCATAACTGCCTTGCACAGCATGTTCTTGGGCATTATTAGGTATTACGTTCGAGTTATCACAGGCCGTTAAGGTGAGGAGCATGAAAAGTATCAATATTAGGCTATTTGGCTTCATTTTTAATCTAATTTTCCTTAACTCTTGGGCTATGAGAGGTTAGACTAGGACGAGTTTTGAGAACAAGGTAGTTACAGATAATTATTATCGGCGTTGTCTCAAGTATGCGTCTTTGCCGTCATTTTTGTGTTTTACATTGATGTTTGTCAGCCTATCATGTAACTCATTTAATTTTAACTTAGATAATTGTAGATAAAAGGCATTTTATTTGCCGGAGAAAAAAATGAAAAAAGTATTTAAACTTTCATTTGTTGCTGCATCAGTGCTTGCGCTTGCTGCATGTAACAAAGAAGCTCCTAAAGCTGAAGTGAAACTAGAGACCGAAGTACAAAAACAAGCATATGGTCTTGGCGCTTCAATTGGTGACTTTTTAAAGAAAGACCTTGAAGGCAAAACTGAAATGGGTTTTGTGTTAGACAAAAAGTTAATCATTGCAGGTCTAGAAGAATCACTAGCTGGTAATTCAAAGTTAACTGAAGAAGAAATTAAAGAGCTTCTAACAAAACTAAATACTGACTTTGCTGAAAAGCAGCAGGCTGCAGCACAAGCAAAAGCAGAAGAAGTTAAAGCGCAAGGCGTTGCTTTCTTAGCTGAAAATGCAAAGAAAGAAGGCGTAGTAACGACAGATTCTGGTCTACAGTATGAAGTACTATCACAGGGTGAAGGTAAAAAGCCTTTAGCAACAGATACTGTTGAAGTGCACTATAAAGGCACATTGATTGACGGGACTGAGTTCGATAGCTCTTACTCGCACGGTGAGCCAATTACTTTCCCACTAAATCGTGTAATTAAAGGTTGGACTGAAGGTGTTCAGCTAATGGCTGAAGGTTCAAAATTCAAGTTTTTCATCCCTTCAGAACTTGCATATGGTGAGCGTGACCTTGGTAAGATCCCTGCTAATTCAACGCTTATTTTTGAAGTTGAGCTTTTAAAAGTGGTTCAGCCTGAAGCTGAAAAAGAAGCTGCATCTGAATAATTTTTAAAATAAATGTTATTTTTTAAGCCACCTTATTAGGTGGCTTTTTTATTTGCATTTGTAGAATTATTGCTCTAAATTAAACCGACTAATCAGTCGGTTTTGTGTATTTAACACTAGGATGCAATATGAGCTCGCCTATTCTTGATAAAATAGATACTGCTGAAGATGTGCAATCTTCACAGAGTTTTTTGGAACAGCTAAATGCTGCTTTTGCACAGTTGAAGTTGGCTTATAATGCTAATAAACAACCTTCCTATTCAGAGCGTAAGCAAGTAATCCTAGAATTAAAGTCAGCACTTTTAGCAAATAGAGAACAACTGCTTAGTGCACTTAATGCAGACTATGGTAAACGGCCAAATTTCGACAGCTTAATGGCGGATATATTACCGAGCGTACAGCATCTAAATTACACTTTAAAACACCTCAAATCTTGGTTAAAACCAGAGAGGCGGCGTGCAGGGCTATTGTTGGCACCATCATCTATTTATGTTTATAAACAAGCAAAAGGTGTAGTAGGGGTCGTTGTGCCCTGGAACTTCCCTGTGTTTTTAAGTATTGGCCCTATTGTTACTGCGCTTGCTGCAGGTAATAAAGTAATGGTTAAGCTCAGCGAATATACGCCGCATACAAATTCGATTATCAGAAAAATTTTTAATTCATTGCAAGACAGTGTGGTGGTGATTGAAGGCGGACCAGAGGTTGCATCTGAATTTACTCAATTACCGTTTGACCATGTTTTTTTCACAGGTTCAACAAGTGTAGGCAAGTTGGTTGCTAAATCTTGCGCAGAGCGTTTGGTACCAACAACATTAGAGCTTGGCGGCAAATCGCCAGTAGTGATAACTGCAAATGCTAATTTAGAACAAGCGGCTGATGCAATTATTTTAGGTAAATCAGTCAACGCAGGGCAAATTTGTGTCGCCCCAGATTATGTTCTTATAGAGAGAGTTCAACTTCAAGCATTTTGCCAAGCTTATCTAACTCGTTTTGCGGCACTTTATGATCATCAAAAATTTAGCGAGGAATATGGCGCGATAATCAATGAGGCGCAGTTTGTTCGTTTGCAGTCAATGCTCGAAGATGCAAAAGCAAAAGGAGCTGATGTATTTGCGCCAATAGGCTATGAGATTGATGTTAAAAATAGGGTAATACCACCACAATTATTAACCAACGTTGATGATACTATGGAGGTTTGCAAATCAGAGATTTTTGGCCCCCTATTACCTGTACTGGTGTACGACGAAGTTACGAATGCGATTGATTATATTAACAGTAAAGAAAGGCCTCTGGCGCTTTACATAATGTCGCAAGATACGTCAGAGGTAGAAGCTATATTAGAGCAAACACACAGTGGTGGCGTTTGTGTTAATGATACCTTGATGCATGTAGGCGCTGATGATGCTCCATTTGGTGGCATTGGAGAGTCAGGTTTAGGTAATTACCATGGCCCTGAAGGATTTGATACGTTTTGTCATAAACGAACTGTTTTAAAAACGCCGCTGTGGCTTCCCCGAGTGAAACTTATTTTACAATCTAAAAAGCTAGCTTTATCGCTGCTTTCAAAGTTGTTTGTTCGTTAAATGGCTATATCAAAGAAACAAAAGTTACTGGATGCAGCGTTAGTCTTGTTTGTTGAGCAAGGTATATCGGAAACATCGACGGCTAGTATTACCAAGCATGCAGGGGTGGCGACTGGCACTTTGTTTCATCACTTTGCAAATAAAAAAGAGCTGGTGGAAGCCCTTTATTTATATTTAAAAGAAGCTTTGGTTACAGATTTAGCCTTGTCGGGTGCAATTGAAAGTAGCGAGCAAGCACTAGTTTTATGGCGAAAAGTAATAACTTGGGGGTTAACAAATCCAGAAAAAATGGCATTTTTTGGTATTTATTACTCTAGTCCTTGGGTGGATCCGTCATTTAAAAGCAGTGTGTTAAACAATGTGTTTTCTTTTTTAATCGTATTTATCGAAAAGCAAAAAGCTGTAGGTGCATTTATTAATTTACCAACAGATTATATTGCGATGCATATTCAGCAAAGTTTGTTAAATACAGTGAACTATCTGATTGAACACAATTTGAATGCTAACAGTGAGTTGGTTGATCTTAGCTTTAATACCTGCTTATTTGGTTTACAGCATCAAATAAACAAAAAGGCGTAATTTACGCCTTTTTTAATCTGTGTGATGCGTATACAAATTTTCGATTAGTTCGTCTTCGAGCTCAAAACGTTGTTCTAACGCTTGACCTAGAGTTGATAAATCTTCATCAAAATTAGGTAGTAAGCTGTCTTCCTTCGCATTAGCGTAATCATCATTAAAGCTCAATGCGATATCAGTCGATGCTGATATTTGCGGATAAAGTGATTGAGCTAACTTTAGACTATTTGGGCCTTTTTCAGCACAAGCTTTCACTAGATTGTCATAAATTTCAAAATGACCAGCAGAGAGGTAATCCATTAAGATCTGACAAAATTCAAGGATTTCATTTTTCTTAGGTAGTGCTTGGTCGCTTCGTTCATAGGGAGGTAAGCCTGCAAGTTTGCAATAAATTACAAGTAACTCCTGGCGCTCTTGCAACCAGCTATCAATGGCTGAGTGTGAGCCGCCCCATTCTTGTTTCGCTTTTTCTAAACTCTTAAGCATAAATTGTGTCCCTTTACTTCAAACTAATTTCTATAACAATGAAATCTGGCGGAAAGATCAACTAATTTTTAACATTTTTGATACTGATAATTGTAACTATTTAATAATAAAGAGAATTGTGGATATACTGATTTGTGATTATAAGCGGAGTTTAAGGTTTAAAAGTGCATATAAAAGAAAAACCACCCAGAGGGTGGTTATAAAACTTTTTCAGACTTGATTGATTCAAGTTCTTATTTTTGTATTCTTTTTATAACAAATTGCTTTCATTTTAACAACATTAATTATTGCGAAATGAGAGGTTAAATACAAAATACACTTAAAAAGCGAAATAAATACCTTTTTAGTGTGGTAGGGCTTGATCTTTCGCATAGTTACTTGGCGTTCATAATGATACAATTCTGCCAGTTATAATTTTTAGGTTTTACACTAACATGAGTGAATTAAAGAACGATCGTTATTTACGTGCGCTATTAAAGCAACCAGTTGACCAAACACCTGTATGGATGATGCGTCAAGCTGGACGTTATTTACCAGAATATCGAGCTACGAGAGCGCAAGCTGGTGACTTTATGAGCTTATGTAAAAATGCAGAGTTAGCATGTGAAGTAACACTGCAACCACTGCGTCGCTACCCATTAGATGCGGCAATTCTTTTTAGTGATATTTTAACTATTCCAGATGCGATGGGATTAGGCCTTTACTTCGAAACCGGTGAAGGTCCAAAATTTGAACGCCCAATCCAATCAATGGCAGATGTTGTTAACTTACCGATTCCTGATCCAGAAGATGAATTGGGTTATGTAATGAATGCTGTAAGAACTATTCGCCGTGAACTTAATGGTGAAGTTCCGTTAATCGGTTTCTCTGGCTCGCCATGGACGCTAGCGACTTATATGATTGAAGGTGGCAGTAGCAAAACATTTGGCAAGATTAAGAAAATGGCTTTCTCTGAGCCTGAAATCTTACATATGCTACTAGATAAACTAGCAGATTCTGTAATCAGTTATTTAAATGCACAGATTAAAGCGGGTGCACAATCCCTAATGGTATTTGACTCTTGGGGTGGTGTGTTATCGCCACGTGACTATAACGAGTTCTCATTAACTTATATGCAGAAAATCGTGGATGGCTTGATCCGTGAATATGATGGTCGCAAAGTACCAGTAACGCTATTTACTAAAAATGGTGGTTTAAACTTAGAAGCAATTGCAGCGACAGGCTGTGACGCGGTTGGTTTAGATTGGACTGTAGATATTGCTGATGCGCGTCGCCGTATTGGTGATAAAGTAGCGCTGCAAGGTAATATGGATCCTGCAATGTTACATGGCACACCTGAGCGCATCCGACAAGAAGTACAACGTATTCTAGAAGGTTATGGTAACGGCTCTGGCCATGTATTCAACTTAGGTCATGGTATTACGCCAGATGTTGACCCTGAAAATGCAGGTGTTTTCATCAACTCGGTTGGTGAACTAAGTAAACAGTACCACAACAATTAATTTAAGAGCCTTGCATCCGCAAGGCTTTTTTCTTTATGGCGAATTACAACGATATTATTTGGCCCGGCAGCGTAGCTAAGGCCAAAGAAATTCAACAGCAGCTAGCCAAGCAAGTAGTTATCTCATCTTTTCAAGGTGATATAAAGTACATCGCTGGTATTGATGTCGCATTTCCAAACAGTGGTAAAACAACCCGAGCAGCGGTTGTTTTGCTGGAATATCCATCGCTTCGTTTAGTAGAACAAGTTGTCCATGAATCGCCAACAGTAATTCCTTATATCCCAGGCGTTTTAAGCTTTCGAGAAGGTGAGGTTGTATTAAAGGCATTAGAAAAACTTGTAAAGCGTCCTGATTTATTGATGTTTGATGGTCAAGGAGTAGCGCACCCTTTAGGTCTTGGTATTGCTAGCCATGTTGGTGTGGTACTCAATATGCCAACTATTGGTATCGCAAAAAGTTGTTTGATAGGTGATTATAACGAGCCTGAACAGTTTAAGGGGGCTACGACTGATTTAGTTGTGCGAGGCCAGCACTGTGGATATGTGGTGCGCTCAAGAACAAATGTAAAAGCGCTCTTTATCTCGCCTGGGCATCTGATAACAAAAGAGCAAGCGTTATCGCTTGCTCTTGAGTGTATTACTAAGTTTCGCTTACCTGAACCAACAAGGCTTGCAGACAAGCTTAGTAAGAGTCTGTAGTTCTGTCTGCCATCATTGAAGCTTCACTTAATTCGATAAGCTTAATGTAGTTTTGTGCAGGCCAACTACGGTTATTCGCTTCATTAAGCGCTTGTTGCAGCATTAATTGACCTTCTTGAACACGACCAAGCTCTGAATGTGCCGAACCTAGCACAGACAATAAGACAGGGTGATTGTTATCTATTGCACGAGCAAGTTCAGCGTACTTGATAGCACTTTGTGCATCACGAAGTTCAGCAACATCCGAAAACGCGAGTAAGCGTGAATACTCAATCATTGCTGGAAGATACTGGTTATGAGCTGCTGTTTTTAAAATTTTCGCTGCTGTGTGTACATCATAATGAATGCTACTGTAATTCAGCATAGTCATGGCTAATTGATACTGAGCACGCTCGTTACCAGATTCAGAGGCAAGTTCTAACCAATTAAATGCTTTTTCTTCATCAGGTTGGCAGCCTTCGCCATTTGAGAAGCAATGCATTAATCTCATTTGTGCATCATGGTTGCCATTAATAGCAGCTTTATAATACCAATCAATATGTTCATTTTCTGATGATTTCTCAATAACACCATGCTCAAGCATTAAGGCATAACGATTTTGCGCAACGCTATTTCCTTTATTGGCAAGTGCGAGAAGTTTTTCTTTGTATTCGTCTAACGAACGCTGAAATTCACGGTTTACCTTGCTGTTATCAGAGCCGAGTGTAAATGAAGTTACTAAATCGAAAATACGACGAGGTTCCCCTGTTGGGCTGATATCAGGCTCAAACTTCCATTCATTTACTGCTTCTAATGCAAGCTCATCAATAATACCTTTTGGAAATGATGCAAGAATACGACTATCTTCAACGACCCCACTTTCGTTGACATTATAACCAATAGTTACCCAAGCTTTTGAACCTGAACGTGTATTGTTGTCAATATCAGGTTCAACACGTTCAATTATTTTTGCACGTTCCGGGAAAAAGTTAGTGTGTTTTGCAATAGGTGCATAACGTAAGTCATGAAGCTGCTTACCATACATCGCTTTTAACTCAATGTAGGTTTCTTTCGCTTCGCGGCGAGATGGCACTTCTTTACGTAAACTACGGTATTTTTCTTGCGCTTGAGGATGGCCGTAATCTTTAGCTATAAGATACCAAGCATAAGCTTTATTAATATCTTTTTCGATACCCTGACCATTGAGATAGGCTGTTGCAAGATCAAATTGTGCATTCACATGCCCTAATTTTGCAATCTTGTTTAATTCAGCTACATATTTCTCAACATTTCCCTGTTTTTCATAATATTTAGCAGTCGAATAATCCGCAAAACAGCTTACAGAAAACAAAGATAGCGCTGAGGCAAGTAATAGAGTGGGGTTTTTCATACTTAACAGCCTATTATTATTGTTTTAGGTTATTAAGTTTACAATAATTTTACACGATCACAAGCGTTAGTTTAAAAAATCGGCACTTTATGTGAAGGTTTGTAATAAGCTCGTCATAAAGTGCCATTTCGCTTTATTTAATCAAGCGATTCAAACCATTAAGCGCAGCTACTCGGTAAGCTTCTGCCATTGTTGGGTAGTTAAATGTGGTATTAACAAAGTATTCTATGTTGTTGCCGCCATTTTTTTGCTCCATTACTGCCTGACCAATGTGGATGATTTCCGCAGCACGCTCACCAAACACATGAATACCTAAAATTTCTTTGGTTTCAATGTGGAATAGTATTTTTAAACTACCTACTTCGGTGCCTGCAATTTGTGCACGCGCCAGGTGTTTAAATTGAGCTCGGCCAACTTCATATGGCACTTTAGCAGCGGTAAGTTCTTGTTCAGAACGACCAACAGAGCTAATTTCTGGAATGGTATAAATACCACTTGGAATATCGCGGATCAGCTTTTTATTACATTCGCCGGTGGTAATTGCATCTGCAGCAATACGGCCTTGATCAAATGCGGCACTGGCAAGGCTTGGGTAACCAATTACGTCGCCAACAGCATAGACGTTATCGACTTCTGTTTGGTAATTTTCATTCACTTTTAAATTACCACGACTATCAGATGTTAACCCAATCGCCGATAAATTTAGTTTGTCTGTGTTACCTGTACGACCATTTGCAAAGAGTAAACAATCGGCTTGCATTTTTTTGCCAGATTGCATGTGAACTATAACGCAATCATCACGTGTTTCTACTTTCTTAAACTCTTCATTATGACGAATTAAAATACCACTGTTCCAAAAGTGGTAGCTAAGTGAGTCAGATGTTTCGGCATCAAGAAAAGCGAGAAGGCGATCACGTGTATTAATTAAATCAACTTTGGCGCCTAAGCCGCGAAAAATAGAAGCGTATTCACAGCCAATGACACCTGCACCATAAATAATGATATGACGTGGGTCGTGCTTAAGCCCTAAAATTGTATCACTGTCATAAACACGCTTGTGATTGAAGTCAATTTCAGCAGGTCGATATGGGCGCGAACCTGTAGCAATTACTATGGTCTGTGCCGTTAAAGTTTCCTGACTGCCGTCGTCTTTTTGAATTGAAATGGTGTGGTTATCAACAAAGCTTGCTTCGCCATGAATAAGCGTAATGCGATTTCGGTCATAAAAGCTGGTACGCAGATTGACCTGTTTTGAAATCACATTACTCGCATGATCTAAAATATCAGGGTAGGTCATGCGCTCTCTGTGAGCTTGAGAATTAAATAGCGGGTTTGAGTTAAACTCGATTAAGCGACTAACTGAATGACGCAGTGCTTTTGAAGGAATTGTGCCCCAGTGCGCACAACCGCCACCTACTTTAGGTTGTTTTTCAACAACAGCAACTCGCTTACCGCTTTTGGCAAGATTCATTGCTGTACCTTCACCACCTGGGCCAGTACCTATGATTATGGCGTCGTAATCATACTGTTTTTTTATCGCTTGTTTCTTTGTCACAGAGAGTGTTCCTTTAACTAGTTTGTTGCGAGCCCTTTTATTAAGGCTTTATTTAACGCTAACCAATGCTGTTGTTGGTTAATTAAAGACGCTTTTATTTCATTATACTGCTTTTTAAGCTGTGATTGCTCGCATTGCTTGATCACTTTATTTTTACGCATCTCTAATAGACGCTTTCTTACCTTATAATAGTGCTGCAATTTACTTAATAACAACTCATACTCATTTTGCAATTTATCTAGTTGCTTATGACTAGCTTCTTTTTTAAGTAATGTTTGCTTAGTTCGCTCCATTAACGTTGCAGCTTTAGCTCGCTCGATTATCTCTTGCGGTGTTTTACGTAACTTAGAAGCCAGCCCAACTAATGAAAGCGATTTTATCAACCATTTTGTCGGATCGTAATGCCACCATCGGATACCATTACGATAATCAGAAGCAAAAATATGATGGAAATTATGGTAGCCCTCGCCATAAGTTAAAAGTGCTAAAAAGCCATTATCTCTGGCAGTATTAGATTCTGTATATGGGCGAGAACCCCAAATATGTGCCAGTGAATTTATGAAAAAGGTAAAGTGTTGGCTCAGTACCAAGCGCAGTAATCCAGCTAGTAACAACATTCCCCATACATTGCCAAATAGCAAACCAAGTAATAATGGAATACCGAAGTTAGTGATAAGAGTAAGAGCAAGGTAGTGTTTGTGCTGCCACATCACAATACGGTTTTTTTGTAAATCGCGACAGTTTGAATAATCGGTATATCGATATGCTTGGTACTCACGCAGCATCCAGCCAATATGGCTGTACCAAAAGCCTCGAGTCGCTGCATAAGGGTCTTTATCTGGGTCATCAACCTTACTATGATGCAAGCGGTGATCAGAGCTCCAATGTAAAGCGCTATTTTGAACAGAAAAAGCACCACCAATAGCAAAAATAAATTCAACGACAGGATGTGATTCGTAGGTTTTGTGGGCCCATAAGCGATGATAGCCTGCGGTTATCGACAGTCCGCAGTAAAACATACAAGCAACAAACGCAATCCAATTTGAAGTGCTGAAGCCATAGGTAAATCCATACCATGGAACAAGGGTTATTGCTGCTAGAAAGGTGATGGTAAAAAAGAGGGTATTAAGCCAAATAATGGGTGGTTTTTTCATACATAAAATCTCAGCGTACACTTGTACGCTAAAATAGTTTTATATCGCTTTTTTATCAAGTGAAATCGACAAAATTCATAAATAATTTTTCTGTGTTAAACTGCATGCAAAATTTATGGGGGATGTATGTCGGGTATTCGTGCACAACAAAAAGAAAAGACGAGACAAGCGTTAATCGATGCAGCGTTTAATCAATTGAGTGCTGAGCATAGCTTTTCTAATTTAAGCTTGCGCGAAGTTGCTCGTGAGGCAGGGATTGCGCCAACATCTTTTTATCGTCACTTTAAAGACATGAATGAACTAGGTTTAACCTTAGTTGATGAAGCTGGCTTAATGTTGCGCCAGTTAATGCGTCAAGCGCGTCGACGTATCGAAAGTGGCGGCAGTATTATTAATATCTCTGTACTAACCTTTATGGAGTTTATTGATCAGTCGAGTAACCAATTTCGATTACTATTGCGTGAGCGCTCAGGTACGTCTAAAGCATTTAGGGCAGCTGTTGCCCGTGAGATTAAGCACTTTATTTTAGAGCTTGCTCATTATTTAGAAAATGAAACAGGATGCGATGCGAATCATGCATACATTCAAGCTGAAGCCATGGTGACTCTGGTATTTAATGCGGGAGCTGAGGCGCTTGATTTAACTAAGCCACAACGAGATCAGCTTACCGAACGAATTATTTGGCAGTTGCGTTATATTGCCAAAGGGGCTTCAAGTTATACCAAAGAAAAAAAAGCAGCTAAATAGCTGCTTTTTTTATTTACGCGTTAAAAACACACCCGATTCAATATGGTGGGTATATGGAAATTGGTCAAAAATAGCAAATCGCTCAATGTTATGCGTTTCTGTTAATTGTTGGAGATCTCGTTCTAGCGTATCTGGGTTACATGAAATATAAATAATATTGTCATAGCCCTGCACTAAGTTTGTGGTGTCTTTATCTAAACCAGCACGTGGTGGGTCAACTAAAATGCTTTGGCAGTTGTAACTTTTTAAATCAATTCCATTTAAGCGAGAAAATTCTTTTTCACCGTTCATCGCGATGGTGAATTCTTCACTCGACATGCGAATAATATCGAGGTTATCGACTTTATTTTCAGCGATATTAAATTGTGCTGATTTTACAGACGATTTAGAAATTTCAGTTGCCAGCACGCGATTGAAGCTTGGGGCTAATGCAATTGAGAAGTTGCCATTGCCGCAATAAAGTTCAAGTAAATCATTTTCAAGCGGTTTTGATACGTCAATTGCCCATTCAAGCATTTGCTCATTTAATTTAGCGTTTGGTTGGGTAAAGCTATTTTCAACTTGCTGATAAACAAGCTCGCGATTATCCACATTGAGCTTTTCAATCACATACTCTTCACCAAGGACAATTTTTTGCTTGCGAGCGCGGCCAATGAAATCGATGTTAAATTCTTTACTTAACTCAGCTTTAAGCTTAGTTACTTCGTTAAGCCATTCATCATCAAGTTGCTTATGATAAATCAGACTTACTAAGATTTGACCGCTTAGCGTAGATAGGTAATCGATTTGAAATAACTTTCTGCGCAAAATTTCATTTGGCTTTAAGCATTCCAACAAGCGTGGCATTAACTCGCAAATAAGCGGAGCTGCAGGATCAAACTGATCAACTCTTATTTTTTCTTTTGTTTCGGGATCAAACATAATATGAAATAAATCTTCATCTTCATGCCATACGCGAAACTCAGCACGTTGTCTGTAATGTTTAGGTGCAGATGCAAATACTTCTAACTCTGGTGCATTAAATTGTGCGAATTGTTGGCTAATACGCTGTGCTTTTTCCGAAAGTTGCTCATCGTATTGTGAAGTATCTATTTGAATTACAGGCATATGCTTTTTAACCTCATGTTTGCGAGTCGCGCTATTTTAGGGTGTGGTTTTTCTTTGTCCAGTTTTAGCATAGAAAAAATGTGACATACTTACTTTAATAAAAGTTAAATTCTGACCGTTAAATCTAACAATTAATACTTAAGTTGCTCACTATTTGGCCGATAAGTAGACATTCAGAAATGGAGGCAATGATTATGAAAGTGGGTGGATTGGGGTATCAACCCGAAAACAAGTATGGTTTCTCTCAACAGAAACCAAATGAAATAGCACAAAATGCGTCAGCTAAAGACGTATTTACAATGTCGCAGCGACTAACGATTGCAAGTCAGGTCTCTTATCAAAAGATGATCGGAGCGATGCCATTTGAAAGTAAAGTGGAACCTACCAAACCTGAAGATCTATTTAATTTTGAAGAGATCGCAAAAAATGTTTTATCGTTTGTAAAAGGCGCTATTTTAGGTGCTAAGGCCGATGGTGCTGATAATAACAAGCTAACGAGTATGTTCGAGCAAGCCCGCAAAGGGGTAGAGCAAGGTATTGGTGAAGCGGTTGAAGAGCTGAAAGACAGTGACCTCTACAACGATGAAATTGAACAAGGCATTGAAAAAAGCCGAGAGTTAATCTTTGATGGATTGGACGAATTTGAACAATCAATCTTCAACCCTGAAAAAGAAGCATCAGCACTTACTGGATTTAATGGCCAAAATTATTATCAATTGGATAATGGCGCCAGTTATGAAATTAAAACCGCAGAAGGCGATGTAATTAAGCTTACTTATAATAGCGCGTTCAATTCATCAGAGCAGTTATCATATAGTAAAACTGAAGACGGTGAATCATTAAGTTATGCTTCTTCTCAGTCTAGTTCAGAGGCTTATTCATTTTCAGTAGAAGGTGATTTAAATGAAGATGAAATTGCTGCGATCAATGATTTGATGTCAGATTTGCAAAAAGTAAGCAATGAATTTTTCAATGGTTCACTTGATGAAGCGTTTGAACAAGCTAAAAAATTGAATCTGGACTCTGCTCAGTTAGTTTCAATGTCGATGAACTTACAGCAAACAGAAGTAAGAGCGAGTGTTAGAGAATATCAAACAGCACAACCAGGTAGAGAAATAGCAAAACAGTTCGAACCTATTAATGAAGGGTTAGAAGAAAGCTATGAAAAAGCCAAGCCGCTTAATATTGAAAGTCAGTTGGTGCAGTTACTAACATGGCTTAATCAACGACAAGCGAGTAAAGAAAGCTTATTAGATTACAGCACTAGCTTTTTTGAACAGCTTAATAATAAGCAAGAAAAAGCAAAGTAAGCATAGCTTACCTTGAGAATTAGAAAATATATGGCAAACTACCCGAGTTAATAACATATTAGGTCAGGTAGTTTGGCAAAACATATTGTAGTTTTTGATTCTGGTATTGGTGGCACATCGGTACTTGAACACATTCAAAACAAAATACCACATGCCAAGCTTAGTTATCTTATGGATAATAAGTACCTTCCTTATGGTGAGCTGTCCTTTGAATTTCTAACACAAAGAATTACAAGCTTACTCAGCCATTTTATAACTCTAATCGAGCCAGTTGATTTGTTGGTCATTGCCTGTAATACAGCAAGTACCCAAACACTCGACATTTTAAGGCAGCATTTCAACTTTCCAATTGTGGGTGTCGTGCCAGCTATCAAACCCGCCGCAGAGAAAACGCTTTCTAAAAAAATTGGTGTATTAGCGACACCAGCGACAGTTGCAAACGAATATACGGCAAGTCTTGTTAAAAATTTTGCAGCTTCTTGCAGTGTGTCTTTATATGGTTCAAGTCAGCTTGTGAAATTAGCCGAGCAAAAGTTTTGGAAAAATGATCTAGACTCAAAACAACTTGAGCAAGAGTTAAATACTTTATATATAGATAAAGAAATCGATCAATTAGTATTGGGCTGTACACACTTTCCAATTATTGCTGAAGAAATCAAACTGCATATCAACCCTCAAACAACGTTATTGGATTCAGGTGAAGCAATTGCAAATCGTGTGATTAGTTTACTGGGGGAGAATGTAATGGCTTTGGATAATAAAAAGCAGCCTGTTAGCTATTTTGCCACGGCTGCTTTTAAACAGACAAAATTACCAATAACGGTAATTACTAATTAGCACTACCTTCCATAGCACCATTCTCGTCAGATTTTTGCTTCGCTTCACGTACTTTTAAAGTACGTTGCTGAAACTCTTTATCGTTTAGTGCAGAAATAATTTTATCAGCGTCTTTCTCAGCTACCTCGACAAAGCCAAAGCCACGTCGTTTACCTGTATGCTTATCCTTTAATAAGCGAACTGAGAAGATCTTCCCGTGCTGCTCAAATAAATCTCTAACAACCGCTTCGTTTGCTTTATAAGGTAAATTACCCACATAAAGAGATTTGCTTGCTTCTTTTTCTTCTGTTGCCCCATTAGCAGAGAAAGTTGCAATAACACCACCAATGAAAATACCAATGGCAATAGCTAAAGATGAACTTGTAAGTACTGATGATAATGCAAACTGAGCTACTGCGTAGCCAATAAGAGATACGATAAAAATTATTATTAATGATTTTTGTTGCGATGAACTCATTTTAAAGATTCCGAATTACACAAATTAAACATAAAATTAACAAATGTTCATGCTTATCTTATCTTACTTTAATGACAAGGCAATAATAACAGCGCAATAAAGGGTGAAATTTATTTAAGTTAAGTTTAAAAAGCCCCTTGAATGATATAAAACGTACAAAAATAGACTGTTTTGTATATATTTCGCCCGAACGATCCAAAAAACTAAAAAAAGTTTGAAATAGGGGTTGATCCAAATTCGGATCTCTCTATAATGCGCCTCCACCAACACGGGGAACGACGCAGCATAGCAGCGAATCACGAGTTGGTTGAGTCAAGTAAAACTAAGTTTTGAAAGTTTTTAAAAATAATCAAAATTAAGTGTTGACAAAAAAATAGGAAAGCGTAACATACGCAGCCCTAACAGCGACAAAGCGTCGCGGCAAACA
>NZ_JBFKMX010000083.1:0-16046 GCF_041629635.1 Pseudoalteromonas sp.
ATAATGGCATCGACTGGTGCTAGGTAAGTTTCTGTTAAGGCGATAAATTCATCTGCCACACTCTCAAGCGTGGTGAAATCAAGTGAAATGTAAGGGTCACTTACCTCATTTCTGCCAACAAACGGCGTACCAGAGAAAACCGCTTCAGCTGTGGCAAGCTCACGCTTTTGTAAATAACTAAAACCAGCATTAGCGAAAAACGGTAACGGACGGGTAAATATTTGGGTATAAAGCGCAACCCACTTTTCAAGCAGTTCATAGGCGTCGTCTTGCGCTAATTGTTGGTACTCTAAATAACCATTTAACGATAAAAACAAGGTCGAGTTCACATTACCTGATGCACAGCCTGCAAGGTGATATAAATATCCAGCTATTTTATCTTTTGCTTTCAACGCCCCTGTAGGGCGGTAGAGGTATTGATTGGCAAGGGATACTGATTTTAATGTGCCATTAAGCTGTAACTGCGTAAATGCTAACTCAATACGAATAAGTTCATTACTTTGTGATTGCTGTGTAATGACCTGATGACGCTTAAGTTCAGTTAACAGTGGCGTAACTGCAGTAACCATTGTTTCTAAAGCAAGCTCAGCCCCTGCACCTTGGGGTAAATCACCTCTGGCAATAATGGCATCAAGGTTTGGCGTATTATCAAGGTAATCTTGTTCAATAATTTCTTGATAATAGCGATAGCGTGTTAATCCATCTAGCACAAAGGTTTCATCATCTTGGTTATTATATTGATAGTCGCCTAAGCGTGCGCCAATGGTATAGCGATAAAATGATTGCTGTGGCGCAAGCAACTGCTGAATAAACATCGCAAGGTCAATTTGTGAGTCTAATTCAGGCGCAAGTGGCTCAACGTGTGTACTCGTTAATTGTGCCTTGGGTAGCCAAATCGGGTTGTAACTTTGCATTATTGAAGCTTGATAATACGCAGGGTTAAACGGCTGCAAGTAATGATTTACCGTGAGTGAGTCGATAAGTTTATTTTCTGCATGGGTAAATACCCGAGCTAAATAATCCGTCAGTTCACTCACTAGCACACTAGGAAGACGCTCTGAGTTATCAACACACGAATTGCCCATATAACTTAAATACACATGTTCGCGCGCACTTAGTAGCGCCTCTAGGAAGAGATAACGGTCGTCCATTTTACGCGAACGGTCGCCTTTTTGAGGTTTACTGTGTTGCAATAAATCAAAACCAAGGGGCTGCACACTGCGCGGATAATCGCCATCGTTTAACCCTAAAATGCATACCACTTTAAACGGTACTGCACGCATTGGCATTAAAGTACAAAAGTTAACTTGCCCCATAAAAAAGCGCTGTCCGACGCCTTTTAGCATTAGCTGTTGTTTTAAAATGTGTACCAGTAAGGTTTGAGACACTAAACCACTGTGATCGCCGTTGTCAAAATGCATAAGCATTTTTTCTAGTGCATTTTGAATAAAGCTTAAATCGTTATTTTGACTGGCGTCAGTTGCATAAAAACGTATTGCTAATTGCTGTAGCTGCCCTACTTTTTTTGCTAAATTACCGCTGATTTTAAGTGCACTTTGCGTGTCTTCTAAGGCTTCAAAAAAACGAATGAGCTTTGCCAGTGTTTCCACTGCCATGCCTTCCACCTCATCTGCAGCATAAAGCATATTAAATTCAGAGGTTTCATCTTTCATGGCAAAGCCTAGCACTAAACGGGAAAGTCCTTGGCGCCAGCTGTTAATATCAATTTTAGGTTGGTTAAACTCACCTTTATGCTGGCCATCGATGCCCCAACGAATATTCACTTGCTCTAACCAATAACTGATTTGAGTAAGCTCTTCACTGGTAATCTCAAATTTTACTGATATCTCGTCAACTTGCAGTAAATCGAGAATATCTGAAACGTAAAAACGGCAAGACCCTATATCGGCAAGCTTGATAAAGCTGTTCACAATCGGTTTTTCTTGTTCTACACCTAAATCAGATATCGCAAACGGAATATAACGATTGTCTTTGGCACTACCAAATACCGCTTCAATATATGGGCTGTATTGGCCAGAGTCTGGCATCATCACAATAATATCGCGCGGGGTAAGTTCTGGGTTTTCAGTAAACAAATTAAGTAAATGGTCATGCAAGGCTTCAACTTCACGCAGTGCATTATGACAGCGTGAAAACATCAGTGATGGTAACGCTGAGCTTTCACTAAACGAAAGTTTGCCCTCATCTGAGACAAACCAGGTTGGATCGCTGGCCAGTGGCACGCCTTTAAAGGCTAATTCAAAAATCTCTTGTTGTAATTTGCCAAGCAAATTATCTTCAAACTTTTCAATATATAAATCAGTCCACTGTGCATCTAGCTCTACTAATTGTTCTAAATATTCGCGTCCGAGTTTACCCCATGAGGCTAACAGTGGATTACCAACGATATAGTAATCTTCGCCCTCAGCATCGATATTCGGCTTTACTTCATAATTGGCAATGATTTTTGCTTTGGTTTTTTCATCAACCACATCACCCCAATAATGCTTACTGGGGTTACACAAATAAATATATACATCAATGTGCTCTGCCAATGCTTGAAATACTTCAAGTTGTTGGCTTGGTATTGCTGAGAGACCAAAAATATATAAATTTTGATGGCTGAGTGAAACCGGCTTGGTGGTAAGAGCACTGATTAATTCTTGATGCAAATTAGCTCGGTGATACGGGTTTTGCCCCAAAATTTGAGTGTGTTCAATTAACTTGCGCCAAAGAATTGGCTGCCAAGGTGCAATTGATATATCTACATCCGCTAATTCATCATTCCCTTGTTGCCAACTTTCTAACCACTGTGGGCGGTACATTAAATATTGGTCAAACGCATCGGCAATTTTTTCACATAATCCAAATAAACGCGTGTCACTATCAAGTGCGGTTTTAGTCTCAATTAAATACTGCTTTAACAGGGAGAATTCCGCTTGCTCTAGGCAACTTGGTAAAATGTTAAACAGCTTCCACGCCATATTATTTTTATTAAATGACGAATCTTCCGGTACATCGGGCAGTAAATTTTGGTACAAACGCCAGATATAACTGGATGGCAGCACATAATCAATTTGCCCAGTAACGCCATGCTGCTCGGCAATCAGAACTTTTAACCACTGCGCCATACCGGGTGATTGCACCAGCACTTGCTCTTGGTCAAAAATGCTGGGATTGGGGCTGTGCAGTAACGACTGAGATAAGTGAAGCTGAAGCGCTTCCATACGGTTTGATTGAATAATATGCAGCATTTTTAGAACAAACTAACTAATTGGTTTACCTTATATTAATTTAAATAAATGCGGCTGACTATGAAAGAGTAAAAAGCTAACGTGCCGCCATTCTTTTTGTTAGACTAAACGCATTTACACACCCATAATATTTTTTAGGTGAACAATGAAAGTTATCAGTTTTAATATAAACGGCTTACGTGCCCGTTTACACCAACTACAAGCCGTAATTGATAAACATCAACCTGATGTTATCGGCTTACAAGAAATTAAAGTACATGATGAAGCGTTTCCGGTTGCAGATGTTGAAGCAATGGGTTATCACGTGGCATTTCATGGTCAAAAAGCCCACTACGGTGTGGCGGTACTAACAAAGCAAGCGCCAATCGCCATTGAAAAAGGCTTTCCAACTGATACCGATGAATCGCAAAAGCGTATGATTATCGCAACGGTAGCGGATAAAAATGGCAACCCTGTTAAAATTTTAAACGGTTACTTTCCTCAAGGCGATAATATTACCCACGAAACTAAATACCCATATAAGCGTCAATTTTATTCTGACTTAATTACTTACCTTGATGATCATGATCCAAATGAGCAGATTATCGTAATGGGTGATATTAATATCTCACCAATAGATTTAGATATTGGTATTGGCGAGCCTAATCGTTTGCGCTGGCTTAAAACGGGTAAATGTTCATTCCAACCAGAAGAGCGCGAATGGTTAGCGCGTTTATTAGATTGGGGCTTAGTTGATACCTTTAGAGCATTAACGCCAGATGCCACTGAAAAATACTCGTGGTTTGATTATCGCTCTAAGGGCTTTGATGATAACCGCGGCCTGCGTATTGACGTTGTGCTTGCAACCAAAGGGCTTGCTGAAAAATGTATTGAGTCAGATATTGATTACGAGTTACGCGGCATTGAAAAACCATCGGATCATGCACCAATTTGGGCGACATTCGATATTTAACCTCAGGTACGCTTTGTGGAATTTGATTTAGCTGAATTAACTTGTTTACTGTTATTTGCTATTGCGCTAATTAAATCGCTCGATGCAAAAACACGCAGTATTTTATTCAGCAATCAAGTTGTTCAGCGAAGTGTACTTGCCATCAGTTTAATGCTGGTGGGGTTTTGGTCTTTAAAGGCTGGGCTTTACCCCGGCCTTGATATTCATGTTTTAGCACTAACCGGCGTAACACTGACACTTGGCCCTCGCCTCGCGATCATTACCGCAGCGCTTAGCCATAGTTTGCAACTGGGCCTTGGTTTGGTACCTATTGAACAAATCGGCAGTTACGCCCTGCTTACTTCCTTAGCGCCAATTTTATTTAGTTACGCCTTGTTTTTACTGTGCTATCAGTATATTACTCGCCATTTATTTGTTTATATTTTTGTAAATAGCTTTTTAGCAGCAGGTCTTACCGCCATATTTCATATTGCCTTAATGACTGGCTACCACTATTTTTCGGGTCATTATGATTGGCAAACCCTATTTGATAACTACACCTTTTTAGCAAGCTTAATCTGGTTTCCAGAAGCCACAATCAATGGCATGGCAATGACGGTACTGATAATTTACCGCCCACATTGGGTAAGAACCTTTTACGATAACGAATATTTAGCAAAATAAGCCGCTTATTTAAGACAGCAAATCTCGAATCCATGCAGCGTTTAAGGTTATAATCACTCCATTATTTACAGCTTCGCTATGCTAATGTCACAAATCTATTTTTGCCCACTTTGCCAAACGCCCCTTTCAAATGACACACATCGTCTAATATGCAGCAACAACCATAGCTTTGATAAAGCCAAAGAAGGCTATGTTAATTTGCTTCCAGTACAGAATAAAAAAAGCAAAGATCCCGGTGATAATAAAAACATGGTAATCGCTCGTCGGGAGTTTTTAGCGCGCGGCTATTATGATTTTTTACGCGCAGCAATGTGCCAGCAAATAAGCGAAGTTGCAGGTGAAAATACTGTGTTAGATGTGGGCTGTGGCGAAGGCTTTTACACCCATAAGTTTAATGAGTGTAACAATGTGATATCAACGTATGGCCTTGATATTTCCAAGCCTGCGGTAAAATACGCGGCTAAACGCTTCAAAGATTGTCACTTTAGTGTTGCCTCATCATCCAATGCCCCATTCGAGAATAATGCATTTGATATTGTCACTAGTGTTTTTTCACCTCTTTTTGATAAAGAACTTGCACGTCTAACCAATGACAATGGCACACTTATCGTGGCAAGCCCAGGTGATAATCATCTAACAGAGTTAAAAGCGCTTATTTATAAAGAGGTTAATCCGCACCAAGCGGTAGAAACACCTGCGGGATTTGAGCTTGTTAATCACAACTTACATACCGAGGTGGTAGAGCTTGAGCTTGAAGCGTTGACGGAGCTGATAAAAATGACGCCATTTGCATGGAAATTTAGACCAGAGCATTGGCAATCGCTTGCGCAAAAGGTGCCTTTTAAGGTGACTTTATCATTTTACGTCAGTGTCTTTAAAAAAGTGAAAGCTTAACCATTTCGCTCAAGCAAAAAGTGTCGCTTTAAATGCGACAATTTTGTTGAATATGAACGTGTTTAAAAAAGATCACGCTTAAATGCATTATCCATTTTTTCATACACTTCTTTAAGTAGATATGCCAAATCGCCATAACGGGGCTTGGTGATAGATACAGGTGGTTCCACTCCGTGTTCAGTCATTTTACCGTAAACCTCACGAAACCAAATTGCCTCTTGTGGTGGCAGTAAGGTATTCGCGCGCTTGCCAAGCCAATATAGGCCTTGTACTGGCATTGAGAGTAAGAATAATGAAAAGGTTAACGCTTGCGGTAAGTAATTCGTTGTTAGAAAGTTAACCTGCACAAAAATACTTAACACAGCGAGTAACGGCACAATTTTAATCGCCAACTTTGTTGCTTTTATGACTCGGAACTCAAGAAAAACTGCACCTAGCTTTGGCTCTAGCGGCCAAGTTTTGCTGTAATGATGCCCATCAGAAATTTGCGCTAACATTGATTTTTGCATTACCACCTCGAAATTGCATTGAGCCTCTATAATTACCTAACGAAAAAGTAATTTTTAGGGTAAAATTGCAACTATTAAAGTCAAGTATACCATAGTCTGAAATGACTGCCGAAAAATCTGTTTAAGGAAACTATTAACTATGTCGCACAATGTGCTCGTACTAAATTGTGGAAGTTCAAGTTTAAAATTCGCCATTATTGATGCAACCTCTGGCAGCGCTAGCCTGACAGGCCTTGCAGAGTGTTTATCACTGGATAATGCATCGCTAAGCTACAAACTTAACGGCGAAAAACACAAAATAGACTTAGCAAAAGGGGCACAACACGACGCTGCAATCGCAGAAATTGTTAACTTAATTAAACAACAGCATTTAAATGAAAGCCTTATTGCTGTTGGTCATCGCGTAGTTCATGGCGGTGAAGCATTTACCGGCTCAGTTATAATCGACAATGCAGTTATCAATGGTATTGAGAACAATGTTGCCCTTGCGCCACTTCATAATCCAGCGAACTTAATGGGTATTCGCGCTGCACAAGCTGCCTTTGCAAATTTACCGCAAGTAGCTGTGTTTGACACTGCGTTTCACCAAACTATGGAAAAGCAAGCATACCTCTATGCCCTGCCATTATCACTTTATAAAGAGCACGGTGTACGCCGCTATGGTTTCCACGGTACAAGCCACTTTTTTGTTGCAAACGAAGCTGCTAAGTTAATTAACAAACCAATTGAACAAAGTTCGATTATCACTGCGCATTTAGGCAATGGCTGTTCTGTAACAGCGGTTAAAAATGGTAAAAGCGTTGATACCAGCATGGGTTTAACACCGCTTGAGGGCTTAGTGATGGGCACGCGTTCTGGTGATTTAGACGCTGGTCTTTATAACTATTTATCTACCACTCTGAACTACTCAAATACACAAATCGACGCAATGCTAAATAAACAAAGTGGATTACTTGGTTTAAGTGAACTTTCAAGCGATTGCCGTGAAATTGAAGAAGCCGCAGAACAAAATCATGTGCAAGCAAAACTTGCGTTAGACGTGTTTTGTTACCGCTTAGCAAAATATATCGCTTCATACGTCGTGCCATTAGGCGCATTAGACGCCATTGCATTTACTGGCGGCATTGGTGAAAACTCATCGCTTATACGTGAGAAAGTAATTAATTTACTTAGTTTTTTTGCTTTTGACCTTGACCAAAATGCCAACCTTGCAGCGCGTTTTGGTAACGCTGGCGTAATTGCAACAAACCCATTAGGTGCAAAAGTACTCGTTGTACCAACTAATGAAGAATGGCAAATATCACGACACTGTCTTGAGTTACTCGACATAAAATAATTATATAAAACCTGAGCTTGTAAACAAAATTCAGGCTTTATAAAACCGAATAATACCATTTATTCCGCATACAAACTGTAGCAAATGCAGTGGAGTCTGAGTTACTTTTTTGACACTGTCCACGACAAAGAGCGAATTGCATAAACGCTTCTAGCTCGATTTGGAAAACATACTACACCATCTTTAGCTCAATTCTTAAAATAGCTTACGTATAGATGTGTTAATTTAAAAAAGATACTAATTAGTTACGTTAAATACAATCTAACGTGCTTGAAACAAGATATGTAGCTACACCCAGATTTTAAAAGTTAAGACCAAGTGGTTTTTTAATTTGGGAATAAAAGATAATTTTATGCGTAAGGATTATTATACATTGCTAATTACAATTTGGTTCCTTCCTAAACTTTTAGCTTTGTACAAGTTATCATCTGCATGTTTAATCATTTGCTCAAGAGAATTTTCGACAGTTTCCTGACTAGCAACACCTCCAATGCTGAAGGATACTTTCTTAACAGGACTTTTAGTATGCGAAATTTCTTTTAGAGAGATATTTTTTTGGATGTTTTCTGCAATGTATTCAACCCCTTTTTCATCAGTGTAAGGCAAAATAATAAGAAACTCCTCACCTCCATACCTTATTGCAATATCTTGGGGCCTCTTTAAGGCCATATTAATTGCTTCAGCAGCGCTCTTTAGGCACGCATCACCTGATTGGTGCCCATATGAATCATTAAACAATTTAAAATAATCCAAATCCAACATTAATAATCCAATAGGTTTCCTTAGCCTACTAACTTGATTAACTAAATGTACAGAGTGTTCATTAAGGTAATGCCTGTTATAAAGACCAGTGAGAGAGTCCCTGTATGTCAGTGTTTCAAGCTGCTCTAGCCTCGCTTTATTTAACAAATGACTTTTGACTCTATGTATAAGAGTGGACGGAGCTATTGGCTTACTGACAAAATCACTTCCACCGGCTTCCCAACATTCATTTTGGGATTGCACATCAACACTTGCTGTTACAAAAATTATTGGCACACTTTTTAACGTGTCAATTTTTCTTAGTTTCTTGCATACCTCAAGCCCATTGATATTTGGCATATGTACATCCAACAAAATGAGATCTGGTGCAGGCTTTGATATACAGTAATCAACTACTTTAGTACTGTCAGCTAAAAGTTCTACCTTGCATATATCTTTCAGAATACTACTGAGTACTTTTCTCATTAACAGGTCATCATCAACAACAAGAATTCTTGATTCTGAGATTGGTTTTAACGCTACTGACATATCAATCCTATTTACAATCCATATTGAGTAATAATGACTTGTTAGAGCCATTGTAAAGAATAATCAAAAGACAGCAAGAACTAATATGTTTTGTTAAAAATCAATAACTAAGTAATATTTCATATTTTCAATATAATAGAAAAAGCTTGGTGTAGGTAGTTTTTCAAAAAAGTGGCTGTAATTAAAACCTTACTTAACCCTACTAAGCTTGCTATTTTTTCCTGATAATAAATACCATGGTTCTTTTTCATATAGATCAATTATCCAAAGCTGCAATTAGTGTTAAAATGTGATTAGGTGTATCAACTTACAAAAACTTAATGATTGAAAGAATAATTTTTTCTGATAAGTCGAATTTATCGCAAGAAACATCGCTAATTACCATGAATTCAAATTCATTTGCGGAGGCTCAATAATGTCTCATCGCATTATGCTTATTCCAGTATCAACGGGTGTGGGATTAACTTCAGTGTCTGTGGGCTTAGTACGAGCACTTGAAAAAAAGTCAGTCAAAGTTAATTTTTTCAAACCTATATCTCAGCCTCGCGGCAAGAAAAATGGCCCTGAATTATCTTCTGAAATAGTTAAAATCGGTTCAACAATTAATCCAGCTCCTTCAATAGATTTATACTACGCAGAACAGATGATTGGTGATGGTAAAACAGAGGTTCTACTTGAAGAAATTGTTGGGCGTTTTGAAAAGCACGTTGGCAAAGACGACGTTGCGATTATTGAAGGTATGGTACCGACACGCAAACAACCCTATGTTGGCCGCGTAAACCGAGAGATTGCACAAACCCTTGGCGCGCACATCGTATTTGTTTTAACCCCTAGTAACGATGATGTTGATGAAATAGAAGATCGTATTGAGCTAGCTGCTAGTTTATACGGAGGTGTAGAACATCCTCGTGTACTTGGTTGTATTTTCAATAAAGTAAATGCGCCGCTTGATGAAGAAGGCAATATTCGCACTGATTTTATTGAGCCAAGTAACGATGAAAGTTTGCAAATTGAGCTTAATCGCATTGCCTCATTACCATTGTTTCGTAAAAAGCCGTTTAAACTGTTAGGCACTGTGCCTTGGTATCAAGATTTAGTCGCACCACGAGTAATGGATCTTGCAAAGCACTTAAATGCGGAAATTTTAAATTACGGTGATATTGAACACCGCCGTCTGCGCAGTGTTACTTTCTGTGCGCGCACAGTGTCTAATATTCTTAATCACTTTTCTCCTGGGGCATTACTTGTGACCCCTGGTGATCGTTCTGATGTACTGGTAGCAGCGTGTTTATCCGCAATGAACGGTACCAAACTTGGCGCGGTTTTACTAACGGGTGGTTTTAAACCTGAAGAGCGTATTTTAAAGCTTTGTGAACAAGCATTTGACACTGGCTTACCAATTATTTGTACTCAAAATGATACTTGGCGCACCTCAATTCTACTGCAAAGCTTTAACTTAGAAGTACCGATTGATGATGAACAGCGTATTGAAAAAGTGAAAGATCATAATGCCCGTCATATTGATAAAGACTGGCTTGACTCACTTACAGAGGGCGTTGCTCTGAACCGTAAAATGTCACCACCTGCATTTCGTCATTTACTGTCTTCCACTGCGCGCACTGCACAAAAAACCATCGTTTTACCAGAAGGTAACGAGCCTCGAACCATCAAAGCTGCCGCAATTTGTGGTGAGCGCAATATTGCACGCACAGTACTATTAGGTGATCGTGAAGAAATTGAGCGTATAGCAGAACAACAAGGCGTTCAACTCAACGATAACGTTGAAATTCAAGACCCAAATATTGTTCGTCAAAACTACATAGCCCCCATGGTTGAGCTTCGAAAACATAAGGGCTTAACCGAGGTTATTGCTGAGGAACAACTGCAAGACAATGTTGTGCTTGGCACCATGATGCTAGCAGAAAATAAAGTAGATGGTTTAGTTTCGGGAGCAGTTCACACCACTGCCAATACTATTCGCCCACCGCTACAATTAATTAAAACGGCGCCAAACACTTCATTGGTTTCCTCCGTCTTCTTTATGTTATTACCTGATCAAGTGCTGGTATATGGTGACTGTGCTATTAACCCAGATCCAACCGCTGAGCAACTAGCGGATATTGCTATTCAATCAGCTGACAGTGCTGCTGCTTTTGGCATTGAACCTCGTGTTGCAATGATAAGTTATAGCACTGGTAATTCGGGTAGCGGTGACGATGTTGAAAAAGTGCGTTTAGCAACAGAGCTGGCACAAGCAAAACGTCCTGATCTGTTGATTGACGGACCTCTACAATATGATGCTGCGATTATGGAAAGTGTTGCTAAGAAAAAAGCCCCAAACAGCAAAGTTGCCGGCAAAGCTACCGTTTTTATCTTCCCGGATTTAAATACGGGTAACACCACCTACAAGGCTGTGCAACGTAGTGCCGATCTCATTTCAATCGGACCTATGTTACAAGGGATGCGAAAACCAGTGAATGACCTATCTCGCGGGGCATTAGTCGATGATATTGTCTACACCATCGCGTTAACAGCAATTCAAGCAACTCAAGAAACCCGCTGAATTGCTTTAAAATAGCCTTACAGTTAGCATTATTTTTGATATTGTAAGGCTATAAATCAAAACGATAAATGGGAGTTTTATGTCACAACAAACGTTAGCCGTAATGCAAGAAACCTTTACGATACACAGTTTTGACGTAGACACGCCTATCCCACCCGCCGTTTATAAAGCAAAAGTGTTTTTTATAGCACGTACTTACGATGAATTATCGGTTGTATGCCCAGCACACGTAGAATTAGATTCTAACGAGCAAGAAGAAGACTGGGCAGCATTAGAAGTACTGGGCCCACTCGGGTTTTCAATGACTGGGATCCTATCAAACATTTCGGGTGTCTTAGCGGCTGCAAAAATCTCCATTTTTGCCATATCAACCTTTGATACCGACTATATTTTGGTGAAAAGAGCACGCATCCATGATGCAACCTCCCATTTGAGCAAAGCGGGTTACAAGGTGGTTAACAGTTAATGCGAGTAATAAAGCAAGATTTTTATGCTGTTAAACATACCGCACTTGTAATTCATGCCCCTTTTTCTGGTAAGGTCTTAGCGCAAAGCGAATCAACTAATCCATTAGTCAGCAATCAATTACTGGGGTTAGGTGTTGAACTCGATGTCAGTAATTATCAACTCTATGCTCCATTTAGCGGAACACTGTTATCAGTTAATCAAGGTGGTTTAGAGTTTATTTTCAAGTCGAAGCAAGGTGTTAAGTTATTAGTGCTAATCGCGCTAAAAGATGACTTTGGCCCTATGACTGGCTTTAAACAGCACATTAGGCTAGGCGAACAATATAGTGCAGGGCAACTTATTGCAAGTTTTGATTTTCGTAAACAACAGCACCCAGTTCGCGCCAGCATTTTATTGCTCGAACCTGAACGACTAAATAAAGTGCTTGATAAATGTTACTATCAAGCAAAGCGAGTTACTGCTGGCAATGATATTCTCTTTAAACTAACAAAACGAATTAACCATGATTAAACTTTTTGGCATTCCAAACTGCGACACGATTAAAAAAGCAAAAAAATGGCTTGAGCAAAACAATATTGAATATACCTTTCACGATTACCGCAAAGACGGTATTGATGCGCAAATGGTATCTCAGTTTTGCCAACAACTTGATTGGCAACAAGTCCTAAATAAACGTGGCACAACTTATCGCCAACTGGACGATGTAACAAAAGAATCATTAAATGCCGAGTCTGTGGTGTCTTTATTAGTTGAACAACCAGCCATGATAAAACGCCCAATTTTAGACAAAGAAGGTGAACTTCATTTGGGCTTTAAAGCAGAACAATATAAAAGTATTTTTGCATGAGTTCAAATGATGTAATTAGCCTTACGCAGGCCTTTATTCAAAAGCCGTCGGTGACGCCCGATGATGCTGGCTGCCAAGAGATTATGGCAGATATTCTTAGTCCGCTAAACTTCAATATTGAAGAGTTATTCTTTACCGACACCCTTAATATGTGGGCACGTAAAGGAAACACTTCGCCTGTATTTTGTTTTGCTGGTCATACTGATGTGGTACCTACTGGGCCAGTTGAAGAGTGGCATCAACCGCCTTTCTCTGGCAACTTACTTGATGGCTATATTCATGGCCGTGGTGCTGCTGATATGAAAGGCTCTCTTGCGGCAATGCTAATTGCCACAGAGCGTTTTGTAAAAAAACACCCAGACCACAAAGGTAGCATTGCATTTTTAATTACCTCTGATGAAGAGGGCCCGTTTATTAACGGCACCACAAAAGTAATAGACCTGTTAGAAGCGCGCAATGAAAAAATAGATATGTGCTTAGTGGGCGAGCCATCATCGAGCCATACCCTTGGCGATGTAGTTAAAAATGGCCGCCGCGGCTCTTTAACTGGCTTCGTCACGGTTAAAGGTATTCAAGGCCACGTTGCCTACCCGCATTTAGCAAAAAACCCCATTCATTTAGTTGCCCCTGCACTTGATGAGCTTGCTAATACAACATGGGATAAAGGTAATGACTACTTTCCTGCGACCAGTTTTCAAATTTCTAATATCAATGGCGGTACAGGTGCCGGTAATGTTATTCCTGGCAGCGTCGAAGTTCAATTTAACTTCCGTTACAGCACCGAAGTAACCGCCGATGAACTCACTGCTCGTACCGTCGCGATTTTAGACCATCATGGTTTAGATTATGATATTCGATGGGTCTATAACGGACTGCCTTTTTTAACTGATTCGGGCCCACTGCTAGAAGCAACGGTAGCTGCTATTAAGGATATACAACACATTGATACATCAGTGGAAACCTCAGGTGGCACTTCAGATGGAAGGTTTATTGCGCAAACAGGTGCACAAGTCGTTGAGCTTGGCCCAATCAATGCAACCATTCACAAGGTGAACGAGTGTGTTAATGCACGTGACCTTGAAGTATTGACCGACATTTATGAAGCGATTTTGGTTAAATGTTTAACTTAGTTGAGCAAGCCGCACTTGGCTTATCGCAAACACATTTATGCGATTTTCAAGGTCGATTAGTCGAAAATACGATTAAACGCGATCTTGAGCAAATGGTAAATGCCGCTAAAAAAAGCGGCATTACCCTCGCGTTGGCATCAACGTTTCGTGATTTCGCAAGACAATCGCAAATTTGGAACAACAAGTTTAACTTAATAAGGCCTGTTTTTGATATTAACGATAACCCAGTAAATATGACATCTCTAAGCGATGCCGAAAAGTGTTTTGCGATTATGCTCTTTAGTGCAATTCCTGGGGCAAGTCGCCATCATTTTGGCACTGATATGGATGTGTTTGATTCGAGTAAAGTCACTGATGACTACCAGTTGCAATTGTGCCAAGCAGAATACAGTGAAAATGGTCCGTTTTGTGAGCTCAGTAACTGGTTAGCGAGTAACGCAGAAAAATACGGTTTTTTCTTACCTTATAAACACTTCAAAGGTGGTGTTGCCAAAGAGCCATGGCATATTAGTCATATTGAACGTTCTGTGTTTTATATGAATGTGCATTCAAAGCAATTGTTAGCTGATGCTTTAAAGCAATCTAATGTTGCAGGTTGGCCAAGCTTAGTTGACCAACTCGATGAAATTTATCCACGTTTTGTAACTAACATCACGCTTGCTGGTAGCTAGCAAAAAAGCGTTGAATACCTTCAATCGCCGGTTTAAGCTGATCTGGATGAGGTAAAAACACTAATCTAAAGTGATCTGGTTTTGGCCAATTAAATGCTCGACCATGTACCAACAGAATACGTTCTTGTTTTAACAGGTCGAGTATTAGCTTTTCGTCATCTTTAACATTGAAGCGTTTTCGATCAAACTTCGCAAAGCCATAAAGCGCACCTTTAGGTTTAACGCACGACACCCCTTCAATTGCATTCAAGCCTTCAAAGATAATATCGCGTTGTTGATACAAGCGGCCACCTGGTAAAATCAACTCGTCAATGGATTGAACACCGCCTAACGCTTGCTGAATTGCATATTGTGCAGGCACATTGGCACAAAGACGCATTGAGGCGAGCATTTCTAACCCTTGAATATATTCTTCAAGCTGCGATATTTTACCACTCAATACCATCCATCCCATACGTAGCCCTGCAGCTCGATAGGTTTTCGCAAGACCGTTAAAAGTAATAATTGGCACATCTTCACACAGACTTGCAATCGAGGTATAAGGTATATTGTCGTAAATAATCTTTTCGTAAATTTCATCACTAAAGACGATAAGATTATGTTCACGGGCCAGCCCTAATAAATCATTTAACAATGCTTCATCATAAACAGCACCCGTTGGGTTATTTGGGTTGATTAATACAATCGCTTTGGTTTTAGAAGTAATTTTACTTTTAATATCATTAATATCTGGGAACCAATCTTGCTCTTCGTCACAAATGTAATGAACAGGATTGCCCCCAGCTAATTTTACCGACGCCGTCCAAAGCGGATAGTCTGGTGCAGGGATCAACACTTCATCATTACTATTTAGCAATGCTTGTGTTGCCATTTGAATAAGCTCACTGACCCCATTTCCGATAAAAATATTGTCTATCGACAGGTTAGTAAACTTTTTATTTTGATAATACTGATAAATAGATACCCGGGCTGAATAAAGCCCCTTTGAATCACAGTAGCCTTGGGCAGCGCTTAAATTGCGAATAATGTCTTTTAACATATCCTCTGGCATATCAAAGCCAAAGGCGGCTGGGTTACCAATATTTAGTTTTAATACTTGCTCCCCTTGATCTTCCATTTCACGTGCCATTTTTAAAACTGGCCCACGAATGTCATAACAAACCCCTTGTAATTTATCGCTTTTTTTAAACACTGCCAAACGTCCCCGCATATAAAAAATATGAGCATGCGAAATAGCGCTCAAATTGAAAAAATAATACAAAGGCGTGCACAGTGTTTATCAGAGAATAAACAAACAATTTATACTGGAAAAGAAATAATTTGATAGCGCACGCTTCCACCACAGGCTACCGCATTCATAGTGAAAGCGAAAGCTTAAAGCCCTTTTTAGAATAAAATAATTAAATGACTTTCTGAATCGCTTCTTTAGTAGCAGAAATATGCGCTGGTAATACATTCTTTAAATTTTG
>NZ_JBFKMX010000084.1:0-15876 GCF_041629635.1 Pseudoalteromonas sp.
CAGAACAGCAGCCAGAACAGCAGCCAGAACAGCAGCCAGAACAGCAGCCAGAACAGCAGCCAGAACAGCAGCCAGAACAGCAGCCAGAACAGCAGCCAGAACAGCAGCCAGAACAGCAGCCAGAACCGCAGCCAGAACAACCCGTCAAAGTGCTTTCAGGTAATGCTTGGTTTTTATCTCAACCAAAAAACTATTACACCATTCAATTAATGGTGGTACGTGATAGGCAAGTGATCACAAATACTGTGATGCAAAACAATTTAACATCAACGCAAGTTTATGAAATAACAAAACAAAGCAATGTATTGCTTGGACTTACCTATGGTTTATTCGCAACATTAGAAGAGGCGCAACAAGCAAAAGCTCAACTACCCGAAAGATTGTTAAAGCAAGGTGCGTTTGCTAAATCATTAGATAAAATCCAGCAACAAATTCAAGCAAATAACTAAAGCCATAGTTTAGTCACTGTAGCTAGTGTAGAATAGCTCGCCTTAACGTAATTTATTAAGAAAAATAACCAGCTAGCATGAACAAAAAAACACGCGCATTTCTAAAATGGGCAGGCGGTAAATACAGCTTAGTTGAAGAGCTTTCAAAACGCTTACCAACAGCAGATACCTTAGTTGAACCTTTTGTTGGTGCTGGTTCTGTTTTCTTAAATACCCAGTTTAAACACTATATCTTGAACGATATAAATGCGGACCTCATTAATCTTTATAACGAGTTAAAGGATAATCCTGATGAGTTCATAGCAGATGCGCGAAAGTTATTTGTTGAAGTAAATAATGATGCCGATGTTTACTACGAATATCGTAAGCAATTTAACGAATCATCCGATGCTTATGAACGTGCAATTTTGTTCTTATATATGAACCGCCATGGTTACAATGGGTTATGCCGATATAATAAAAAAGGTATATTTAACGTACCGTTTGGGAAATATAAGCGTCCTTACTTTCCTGAACATGAGTTGTATTTTTTTGCTGAAAAAGCACAAAAAGCGACATTTACTTGTTTAAATTACGAAGAAGTATTTCAAGCTATTCCTGAAAATGCAGTTGTATACTGCGATCCACCTTATGTGCCTTTAAGTAAAACGGCTTCCTTCACCAGCTATGCCAAAGGTGGCTTTGATCTTGATGATCAGGCTAACTTGGCAAATCTTGCTGAAAGCCAAGCGTTTAATCAAGGTAATTCAGTACTTATTTCAAATCACGATACTTTGTGGACACGTAAGATCTATGCCCAAGCAAGCCTTGATGTGATCCAAGTAAAGCGCACTATTAGCCCTAAAGGGAATAAACGAAACAAAGTTGGTGAGTTAATGGCTCTTTATAAGTCGGCCAACGCCGATTTTGAAATTTAACTGATTACTAGGTTTACTACGACTACAATCGCCACAATTAACGCTAGAGTTAAGAATGATGCCAAAATAATGAGGTGTTTAGCAGATAAGTTTTGGAAGTCGTCTTGATGCTTTTTACTGCTTTGAACCCCAAATAATGCAGCAAAAATACTTTGTAAATACTGCATCATAAATTCCTTTATCTAATGTGGGCTGCGTAATTCGCTTTTGAATCTTTTCTGCCTGACTCAAGTAGCTCAAGTAGATCTAAATAATGAAACTGAGAACTGCGACTTTTACCTGATAACCAAGAAAACCAGCTTTGGTTTGCTGCTCTTGCTTGGCAACTGCCCATAGGCAAGTAATGAGAATTGTTAGCTTGTAATTGCGAAGGGCAATTACAGTTTGTTGAAGCTGTGTTGGTATTTGTAATCCAAGAATAAGAAGCCGCAGAAAACACCGTAAATGCTGTAGCAATCACAGTATGTTTAATTCCATTGCTGAACATAAATATGCCCCTTCCCATTAGTAACCTGACTAAAGCTTAACCAAGTTTTAGGAACAACACAACGGTAATTTAACGCAAAATAGACTAACTCCATCTCAAATTATGTTATAAATGTTAACTATTTGTAAAGGTGTTTTTTGAAGAAAAATAGGTTAGAGTATAAGGCGCTTATAATCGAGCAAATCTCTATTCCCGTTCAATGTGTTAACAGAAAAATTTAAGGAAGTGTTATGTCGCAGTATTTAATTGCACCTTCTATTCTCTCGGCTGACTTTGCTCGTTTAGGTGAAGAAGTTGAAAATGTTTTAAAAGCCGGTGCTGATGTGGTGCATTTTGATGTAATGGATAACCACTATGTACCCAATTTAACAATTGGCCCGATGGTCTGCAAAGCGCTGCGTGATTATGGTATTGAGGCACCAATTGATGTGCATTTAATGGTGAAACCTGTTGATACTCTTATTCCTATGTTTGCACAAGCGGGTGCCAGCATTATTACCTTTCACCCTGAAGCAAGTGAACATGTTGACCGTACTTTATCGCTGATTAAAGAACACGGCTGTAAAGCTGGCCTTGTGTTAAACCCAGCAACACCGCTTACATGTTTAGAGTATGTTATGGACAAACTAGACGTTATCTTATTAATGTCAGTCAACCCAGGGTTTGGTGGCCAGAAATTTATCCCTAATACGCTTGATAAACTTCGAGCTGTGCGCAAACTAATCGACCAATCTGGTTATGATATTCGCCTAGAAATCGATGGTGGGGTAAATGTTGACAACATTGCTGAAATTGCAGATGCGGGTGCGGATATGTTTGTTGCAGGTTCTGCGATATTCAATCAACCAGATTATAAACAAGTGATTGATAAAATGCGTGAGCAATTGGCACACGTTAAATCTTAAAAATATGAAATTCAGGTCGACAAATACTTGCTTCCATTGTCGAAGCATTTAAAATTGTCGGCCTTATTTGTAAATTAAATTAGTAAAGGTAAATCATGACAAAGCCTGTAGTGTTAAGTGGCATTCAGCCCACCGGCGGTATGACAATTGGTAATTATATCGGTGCCATTAACCAGTGGCTTAAGTTGCAAGAAGATCATGATTGTTACTTTATGCTTGTTGATTTACACGCATTAACCGTTCGCCAAGAGCCTGAAGTTTTAAAACAACGTGTGCTTGATGGTATTGCGCTTTACGCTGCGTGTGGCATCGACCCTGAAAAGTCAGCTTTATTTGTGCAATCACAAGTGCCTGAACATGCGCAACTGGGTTGGGTTTTAAACTGTTATGCGCAAATGGGTGAGCTTAACCGCATGACTCAGTTTAAAGACAAGTCAGCAAAAAATGCCAACAATATCAATGTAGGTTTATTCAGTTACCCAGTTTTGCAAGCCGCAGATATTCTGCTTTATCAAGCGGATCAAGTGCCTGTGGGTGAAGATCAAAAGCAACACTTAGAATTAACCCGCGATATCGCTACGCGTTTTAATAACTTATACGGCGACGTATTTAAAATTCCAGAGCCGTACATTCCAGAGTTCGGTGCTCGTGTAATGAGTCTGCAAGATCCGACTAAAAAAATGTCTAAGTCGGATGATAATCCTAATGGATACATCATGTTGCTAGATGAGCCTAAAAAGATCGAGAAAAAGCTTAAAAAAGCGGTTACCGATTCAGACGAGCAAGCACGTATTTACTTTGACACGCAGGAAAAAGCTGGTGTTTCTAACTTATTAACACTGTTATCTGTAGCTACTGGCAAAACAATTGATGAATTAGTGCCTACATACGAAGATAAAATGTATGGCCACCTGAAGAAAGATACTGCTGAAGCTGTAGTTAACATGATTGAGCCTATTCAAGCGCGCTTTAAAGAAATTCGTGAAGATCAATCACTACTTAATAGCATTATGAAATCGGGCGCTGAAAAAGCAGGCGAACGTGCCGAAGCAACGCTTAAATCGGTTTACAACGCGCTTGGTATGATCCCTCGTCCTTAATAGAGCGTTTTAACGTAAAATAAGAGCCAGGCGTTGCCTGGCTTTTCTATAAATAGGTATATTTCATGCTGTTAATGATTGATAACTATGATTCGTTTACTTACAACCTTGTGCAATATTTTCAACGCCTTGATGTTGATGTTAAGGTTGTGCGTAATGACGAAATCTCTGTATCTGAAATAGCAAATTTAAAACCTCAATATGTGGTGCTTTCGCCAGGCCCTTGCACCCCAAATGAAGCCGGTATTTCACTTGCTGTGGTAAACCAATTAAAAGGTAAGTTACCTATTTTGGGTATATGTCTTGGTCACCAAACAATTGCGCAAGCGCTAGGCGCGCAAGTTATTCGTGCGAAACAAGTTATGCATGGAAAAACGTCAAAAATAATCCATACTAATCAAGGGGTATTTAGCAATTTACCCAATCCATTAGAAGTGTGCCGTTATCATTCTCTGGTTGTTGAAAAGGCAAGTATACCTAAAGAGCTTAAAGTGACAGCTTGGAGCCAAAGTCCAGAAGGTTTGCAAGATGAGATCATGGGTATCCAGCATGAAAGCATGGCATTGGAAGGTGTGCAATTTCATCCAGAAGCGATTTTGACCCAATCTGGAGTGGCGTTGCTTAATAACTTTATCACTAAGTATCGGTAACTAACGTTTAAATGAATACAGCTACAAAGCAAAAATGGCAGGCAGAAATGCTGCTTGGCAGATTTCATGACTTATTGTTGGGACAAAAATTTGCTCACCAACAAATAGGCTATATTCATACACTTGATATTGATTACGGCGAGCCATTGCCAGTTCGTAAATTGCTGAAAGTTGAGCAAATTGCGGCTAAGGCTCGCGAGCAAATAGATTCTAAGAATGAACAATTTATAGTTGATGTGAACGCCGATTTACACCAACAAATTGAAAATGAAATTGACACGCTGCTGAGCGATATTGATTACATTTATAAAGAAATTATTCAAATCCAAGATAATATTCCCGCTACTTTAGATATCTTGGCTGTAAAGTCGGCTTCGGTGGGGCGCATTGATCCCTTAATCACTGATTTGCATTGGTTAGGCGAAGATATCTTAAAGTTAATCAATTTGCCTCAATATCGAAATGAGAAAGATCCGGCGAAAGCTGTGCGGGTCGATAATGTATCATTAGCCCTTCGCTATATCGGTTTAGATAACTTAAAACTGATAGTGCCAACGTTTTCATTAAAACATTGGACGCCGCATAGTACCGCACCGTTTGAAATGTTAAAGCGCAAGCTTTGGGAAACAGGCATGGCTGCTGGTATTGCATCCCGCAAATTAGCAGAATTAAATAACCAAGATCCATACCAATCATTTGTGTTAGGTATGTTCCATGGCATCGGGAATATGGCATTAATAAGACTATATTTACGTCTATTTGATGGCTTTTGGGAGAAAAATGCCCGTGAAGCACGTGAAAAAGGCGAAAAACAACGTCACTCTGCTCTAACTGAATTAAAACCAGATGCGCTGTTTTTACGTAACCTCTTAGTCGAAAAAGGACCAGATGTATCATGTGCTTTAATTGAACATATGGCGCTTAAATACATTCCTATAACATCAGCAATGCGAGAAATTGCGGAAAATACTCCGTTTGAAGTGTGTTCACCATTAGCGCAAACGGTACTTAAAGGTCGAGCATATAGTCACTATAAGTTTTTGCAAAAACATACCCTAATCGAACCAGACGAAGCAAAAGCGCTCTTTACCCACCATAAATTCACTGCCAATGAGTTAAAACAATTGGCCAGCACTAGTTTGCAGAACTTGCAATTACGCATTGAGCGTTAACAAAACGCACTTTTTTCACATTTTTTTACGCCTAATCATGCAAGGTGAATAAATTTCATTAAATAAACTAATTACTAGGCTACATAGTAAGGTGTGATAGAACACTGCGCCATAGAACAAAATAGTTATTCATATAACATGAAATATTATCCGAAAGCCTTGTATTTAAAGGTGTTGACGCTATTTTTAATGAAGACAGCTGGGTATTTTTCTGGAATAATGATAGTCCGAATTTTGCCCGATCTAGCGGGCTTAGGTGTCACAAAAGTGTAATTAAACGATGTGCACCGAAAAATTGATGAGGAGTAAAAATGACAGTTTCAAGAGCATTATTTGACCAAGTAATGGTACCTAACTATTCACCTTCAGCGGTTATTCCAGTAAAAGGCGAAGGTTCACGAGTATGGGATCAACAAGATAACGAGTATGTCGACTTTGCTGGAGGCATTGCGGTTAACTGCTTAGGTCACTGTCATCCTGCGCTCGTTTCTGCACTGAAAGAGCAAGGTGAAAAATTATGGCACTTATCAAATGTATGGGCGAATGAACCAGCGCTTCGCTTAGCTGAAAAGTTAACGAAAGCAACGTTTGCAGAAAAGGTTTACTTTGCAAACTCAGGTGCTGAAGCAAATGAAGCAGCTTTAAAACTTGCACGTCGTTGGGCGCTTGATAATTTTGGTGAGCAAAAATCGCAAATTATTTCATTTAATAAAGGCTTCCACGGCCGTACATTCTTCACAGTAACGGTTGGTGGCCAAGCTGCTTACTCTGATGGCTTTGGCCCTAAGCCAGGCGATATCGCACATGCTGACTACAACGACTTAGCGTCACTTGAAGCACTTATTTCAGATAAAACATGTGCTGTTATGCTAGAGCCGTTACAAGGTGAAGGTGGTGTGGTAAGCCCTTCGGCAGAATTTATGCAAGGCGTACGCGAGCTATGTGATAAACATAATGCGTTACTTATTTTTGATGAAGTTCAAACGGGTGTTGGCCGTACTGGTGACCTATATGCTTACCAAGGTTTAGGTGTTACTCCTGATATTCTATCTACAGCAAAAGCATTAGGCGGTGGTTTCCCTATCGGTGCAATGCTAACAACAACTGATATTGCGAAGCACCTTAAAGTAGGTACTCACGGTTCTACCTATGGTGGTAACCCATTAGCGTGTGCAGTTGCAGAGGCAGCATTCGATACTGTTAATACACCAGAAGTACTTGAAGGCGTAAAGGCAAAAGAAGCGTTATTTAAAGAGCTACTTGCTGAGATTAATGCTGAATTTAACGTGTTTTCAGAAGTGCGTGGTAAAGGTTTGCTACTTGGTTTAGCCCTTACTGATGAATATAAAGGCCGTGCGAAAGACTTTATGATGGCTGGTGTTGAACACGGTGTAATGGCACTTGTTGCTGGTGCAGACGTTATTCGTTTCACGCCTTCACTAGTAATTCCTGAAGCTGATATCCGTGAAGGTATGGCTCGTTTTGCAAAAGCTGTAGCACAAGTTGTTAATGGCTAAGAGCAAAGGTAGAAAAGCAGCATTTGTCTGCTTTTCTTAATTTTACTAAAGGGGCTACCAATGATTATCGTTCGTCCGATTAAAAGCTCGGATTATCCAGCTTTAATGAAGATTGCTGAAGATTCAGGTCATGGCTTCACTTCTTTGCCGCAAAATGAAGATCTACTTAAATCTAAAATAGCACGCTCAGAGCATAGTTTTAGCAAAGCAGTGACTCATCCTGAAGATGAAGGTTACTTATTTGTAATGGAAGACTTGGCAACAGGTGAAGTTGTGGGTACTTCGGCAATTGAAGCTGCTGTGGGCTTAGATGACGCATTTTACCATTATCACTTAAGTAAAGTGATCCACTCTTCTCGTGAACTGAATGTTTACAAAGCCGTGGATATTCTCACTTTATGTAATGATTATACGGGTGCTACCGAGTTATGTACCTTGTATTTACAAGATCATTACCGCAGAGGTGGAAATGGTAAGTTGTTATCCAAAATGCGTTTTATGTTTATGAATGCTCATGCTGAACGTTTTGCTGACAAAGTGTTAGCTGAAATGCGCGGTGTGTCTGATGAAAATGGTGAAAGCCCATTTTGGCAGTGGTTAGAAGAGCACTTCTTCTCAATGGATTTCCCAACTGCCGATTATCTGACTGGTATTGGTCAAAAAGTATTTATTGCAGAGTTAATGCCGAAATATCCAATTTATGTGAATCTTTTAAGCAAAGATGCGCAAGCAGTAATTGGTCAAGTGCATGAAAAAACACGTCCTGCAATTGAGTTACTTAAAAATGAAGGTTTCACCTTCAATGGTTATGTCGATATTTTTGATGCTGGACCAACGGTTGAAGCTGATATTAGTAATATCAAAACAATCCGTGATTGCCAAAACCGCACTGTGGTTATTGGTGAAATAAAAGCAGATGCAAGCCAAAGTTATATGCTTTCAAATCATAAGTTGGTTGACTTTAGAGCATTACTATCGACAATGACCTTGGATGCAAACAGCGACACAGTCACTTTGTCAGCTGAACTTGCAAATGCGCTACATGTTTCTGAAGGTGATGTGATTACTGTCGCACCACTTTAAATAGTTAGGAGAAATTGAGATGACTCACGCCGCTCAGTTTATAAATGGCCAGTGGTTAGCTGGTGAAGGAGCTGAATTTAGCTCGTTAAACCCTGCAAAGGGGGAAGTAATTTGGTCTGCAACGGCTGCTACAGCAGAGCAAGTTGATGCTGCAATTAAAGCAGCTCGTGAAGCATTCTACAGCTGGACAGATTTATCATTTGAACAACGCTTAGAGATTGTTAAAAAGTTTGCTGAGCAGCTTGCAGAAAATAAAGACGAGTTAGCTGAAGCTATCGCTCGTGAAACGGGTAAACCACTTTGGGAAACGGCAACAGAAGTTGGCGCAATGATTGGTAAAATCGGTATTTCTGAAAAAGCGTATTTAGAGCGTACAGGTACAGTTGAAAACCCAATGCCACAAGGTCGTGCTGTGATCCGTCACAAAGCGCATGGTGTTGTAGCTGTATTTGGCCCTTATAACTTCCCTGGTCACTTACCTAACGGTCACATTGTACCTGCACTACTTGCTGGTAACACAGTGATTTTCAAACCGTCAGAATTAACCCCTATGGTTGCGGAACTAACACTAAAACTGTGGGAAAAAGCAGGTTTACCTAAAGGTGTTATTAACCTAGTACAAGGTGAAGTTGAAACTGGCAAGGCACTTGCGTCTCACCGTGGTATTGATGGTCTATTCTTTACTGGTTCATCGCGTACTGGTCACTTAATTCACCAGCAGTATGGTGGCCAACCTGGTAAGATTCTAGCGCTAGAAATGGGTGGTAATAACCCACTTATCGTAAAAGATGCTGCTGATACAAATGCAGTTGTACACGATATTATTCAATCTGCGTTCGTATCGAGCGGTCAGCGTTGTACGTGTGCACGTAAGTTATTCTTACCTGCAGGTGAGCAAGGTGATGTTATTCTTGCCAAACTAATCGAAGCAACAAAAGCAATTAAAGTTGGTTTTTATGATGATGAAGACCAGCCATTTATGGGATCAATGATCTCAGAAGCTGCTGCAAAATCGATGATGGATGCACAAGCTCAATTACAATCACTCGGTGGTGAATCACTGATTGAGATGACACACACTGCGGGGACTGGTTTTGTTACTCCAGCAATCATTGAATGTACTAATATTGCTGACTTCCCAGATGAAGAGCATTTTGGCCCATTACTGAAAGTGTTCCGTTACACTGATTTTGATGCTGCCATTGAGAAAGGTAATGACACAGACTACGGTCTTTCTGCTGGCCTTTTAAGTGACAATGCTGCGGATTATGACCACTTCTTACGTCGTATCCGTGCGGGTATTGTAAACTGGAACCGCCCAATTACAGGTGCATCAAGTGCTGCACCATTTGGTGGTATTGGCGCTTCTGGTAACCACAGAGCAAGTGCTTACTACGCTGCAGACTACTGTGCTTACCCAGTTGCATCAGTTGAGCTTGAAAAAGTTGAAATGCCTGCAACATTAAGCCCAGGTATTAAAATTTAGTACTTGGTTTAATTATAAAAAGCAGCGCAAGCTGCTTTTTTTATGTCTATAGTTAAGTTAGCTAGCCATGGCTGCAACTAATGAAAAAGTATAGGCTGGTATTCACGAAGTTAATCTGCTTAAAATAGAAGCAAGCGAATAAAGTGTAGTAGGAAATCACATGGTAATTGATAAGCATGGTTATGATGAGCTCATAATGTATTTAACAGAACATTTATCCTTGTTCGAAAAGTCGGGTGAAGTTCGTCTTGGAGCACCAACAGTCATGGCGCTTATCGAAGATGATATTGCTGAGCAAATTATTAACTTTTGCATGCAGCACGAAGACTTAAGTGTTGATGACCGAAGTGTGATTATGCGAGAAGTTGATGGCATTGTGTATGATTTGCAGGAAGTGTTATCTGGCGTTGTGAATCAACCTGTAACTATAGAGCAGCATGCATTTATTGATGAATTTGCTGGCTTAGTAAAAAATCTATTCGATTCTGCTGTTTCATAACTTAGAGTCAAACTGTTAGTTAGCCTCTTTTTATTGCTATCTTTTTTTGCTTGCATACAATCGTTGTTAGATAAATAAACAAGAGTGTAAATAATGCAAGCAAATGTGAAATGGGTTGATGGTGATACCTTTGTTGGTCTTTCTAATTCTGGCCATAACGTAGTCTTTGATACTGGTAGTGATAGCGCAGCACCAAGCCCTATGGAAATGGTGTTAATGTCAGCGGGTTGTTGTTCTTCTGTTGATGTCGTTAGCATTTTACAAAAATCAAAGCAGACCTTTTCTAATCTTGAAGTGAAACTTTCTGCTGAGCGTGCTGAAACCACACCGCGAGTTTTTACTAAAATTAACCTACACTTTGTGGTTACCGGTAAAGATGTTTCTGAAAAACACCTTGCAAGAGCGATTAGCTTGTCTGCTGAAAAATATTGTTCAGTGGCGCTAATGCTAGATAAAACGGTAGATATTACACATAGCTACGAGATCATTTCAGAATAGCGAAAATAGTGCTTTTGTGCTGGTGGATTTTCATATAAAATCCGCCATCTTCAAATGCGAAATCGCGATTATTTTATACAATTGAGGGTGGTTTATAGTGCCAAAGCCATTTAAAAAATTAAAGTTACACGGTTTTAATAACTTAACAAAAAGCCTTAGCTTTAGTATTTATGACGTGTGTTATGCAAAAACACCACAACAACGTAAAGAATATATTGAATATATTGACGAACAGTACAGTGCTGAGCGCTTAACTGATATTTTAGGCGAAGTAGTTGATATTATCGGTGCAAATATTCTGAATGTTGCGCGCCAAGACTATGACCCTCAAGGTGCAAGTGTAACCATTCTTATCTCTGAAGAGCCTGTTGCTGATGCAACTGAGCAACAAGAAGAGCCAGGTCCACTGCCAGATTCAGTTGTAGCGCATTTGGATAAAAGCCATATCTGTGTTCACACATACCCAGAAGAACATCCTCATGATGGTATTTGTACGTTCCGTGCTGATATTGAGGTTTCAACCTGTGGTGTAATCTCACCGTTAAAGGCGTTAAACTTTCTAATTCATTCGCTTGAATCAGATATCGTAACAATCGACTATCGGGTACGTGGCTTTACCCGTGATGTTGACGGTAAGAAACATTACATTGATCACGATATTAACTCGATTCAAAACTTTATGTCTGAAGATACTCAAGATGCGTATCAAATTATTGACGTAAATATGTATCAGGAAAACTTATTCCACACGAAGATGTTACTGAAAGAAACAGATTTAAATGCCTATCTATTCGGCATTACAACAGATGATTTATCTGAAGAAGAGCAAGCAGAAATTCGTCATAAGCTGACTCGTGAAATGCATGAAATATTCTACGGTCGAAACTATCCGGCAGATTCGGCAATCTAATAAAAAAGGCGCTTTAAGCGCCTTTTTTATTGATTTTTATCTTCTCCAGAAATTATGTTTAAGTAACATTAAAATAGTAAATCATCGCTCTGTTATGTAATAAACTTACCTGACATTGCAAGGTAAAGAAAAAGATTCCCTGTAAAAATATCTAACTTGGACTACTAGGTAAAACGACAAGTTTGCAAATTAGAAATATAATTTCCTAACAATTATGCTAGCGTTTATAGATTAGAGTTTTTATAACAGCATGTAGGAAAATATCTTAAAAAATATCGTAGCTACTCTTACTAATAATCAAGCTGCACACCTAGTGAAATACTTAAGCCCCGCATGTATTTCTGTTCTTCAATTTCAACCGTATTGAGTGTTGAAGCGACATCTAAGTTGATAAATTTCATAAAAGTTAAGCCTGCATTTAAATAAGATAACTCTGAACCCGTCAAATTACGACTAAAACCAACGCGAGCACTGGGTAACCACCAACTATCTGCAGCATAGCCTGCGTTAAAGTTTAGCCATTGAAATTTATCTAGCATAGGATCATGGATTGGGTTGGCATCTACTTCCATGCTAAAGCTCCACTTATGATCTTCGCTAAAAAGAGCAGTTTGTAAGGTGAGTTGACGTTCTAACGTCAAGTGTTCGTTTCTATCGAGTTCGTTTAGCACGTAAGAGGAGTTAAAGCGGCGTCGATCAATCTTAGGAAAACTGTAATCACTTTCAAAAGCATTTTTTAAATGACCAGCAATAAGGTAGTTATTACTTGCAAATGAAACACCAAAGTCCACATCAAAGCCATTTTGATAACGGTAATCTCCGTTTTTAATATCATCAAAAATAGCCTCCGCATCTTCAAGGTCACCAATGCGCACCCCGAGATTTGTCATGCCAATATTATAAAATGTTGGTTTAATGCCCCAATACAGCGTGCCATAGTCATTTTCAAACTGTACGCGAGAGTAGGATAGATTAATTTTGCTAATTCGGGCTGACTTTACTAGCAGCAAGCTATCATTAGTAACAACTAGCTTAATACCTTTATTTTGCGGGTTATAATACATTTTTAAACCTGCACTTAAATCCAGTTCTTGAAGACCATCATCTTCATCAAAGTCAGGGATCCGCATAAGTTCATTTTTAGCTTGTTCAGCATCAAATTGGATTTGCTCTAAAATTCCCTGGGCTTTTGAGTAACCTGTATAGCTAGCACCAAATAAAATACTTCCGCCATAAACATTGGTACTCACTAAAAAAGGGGCTTCCAAACCTAATTCAGCTTTTCCGTAGCCTTCTGTTGCAATGAGAGCCAGCAGGCTGGCGAGTGATACAACTTGATCTTTTACTATGCTTAAGCGCGATTCCAGGTCAGGGTACTGTTCAAAGACTTTATCCCAGTCTATTAAGTCAGGTTTCTCAATTGGATGTGTTGGCGACCCTGGAGGAGGAGCAGATGGTTCAAAATCGCCAGATAATTTATTGTAGGCATCAAATAATTCGTCTAAGTCGCCATACTCAAGTGAAGCTGTGCCATTTATCATGCCGCCAGTCATAACATGTGCATCATCTTTCTTAACGACTAATGCAGTATTGGCAGGATTAGCATCACTACTTAAAGCGCGTTGAGAAAAATAGAGTTTAGTATGCTTAGACTGAATATCTGCAATCGCATGATGACTTACAAAGGCTACTACGCAAAGGCTTAGCTTTAAATATTTCGGAAAAAAACGCATACAGAACTCGCATTTATACTTTATTCGGCTAAGTATACAAAATATACGATTTTGAGCGCAACTTAATGTTGGTAAAGGAATTTATTACTTAATTAGCTATCTTGCTATTTCGTTAAAGATAAATAGTTATTCTAAAATAGGATGTACAAAGGATTATTTTTTAAAAGTTTAAGTTCGTTATTCTAAAGAGGGTATAAGTAGAAAATGGTGGCCCCACCTGGACTTGAACCAGGGACCTACCGATTATGAGTCGGGTGCTCTAACCAACTGAGCTATAGGGCCATTTAGACGCGTTATTTATCAAGTTTGATAACTAAGCGGGGTGAAGTATAAAAAGTTTTATAAGCCTTGTCACTAACCAATTCGGTAAAAAATGTATTTTATTTATCAATTGATTATTTAATGTTCGCTTGGCTTAAAGATAATAATAAGTGACAAAAAAGCCAGCGGTAGCTGGCTTTTTTATTAGTATTTATAATCCTAGTTTCTTCTCTAAATAGTGGATGTTTGTGCCACCATTATGGAAGTTTTCATCAGCAAGGATTTTCTTGTGAAGTGGGGTGTTGGTTTTAATACCATCAATTACTAATTCGTTAAGTGCGTTTTTAGCACGTGCAATCGCCACATCACGGTTTTCACCATAAGTGATCAGCTTGCCGATCATTGAATCGTAATGAGGTGGTACTGAGTAGTCAGCATAAATGTGGCTATCCCAACGAATACCTAAACCGCCAGCAGGGTGGAATCGTGTGATTTTACCTGGTGATGGAATAAATGTTTCAGGGTCTTCCGCATTAATACGACATTCAATCGCGTGGCCACGAATTACAATATCATCTTGTGTAATTGAAAGCGGTTGACCAGCTGCAATTTTTAATTGCTCTTTGATTAGGTCGATACCTGTAACCATCTCGGTTACAGGGTGTTCTACCTGAATACGCGTATTCATTTCAATAAAGTAGAACTCGCCGTTTTCGTATAGGAACTCAAAAGTACCAGCACCACGGTAACCAATTTCAACACACGCTCGAGTACAACGCTCACCGATGTTTTTACGCATTTCTGCAGTAATACCTGGTGCAGGTGCTTCTTCCACTACTTTTTGATGGCGACGCTGCATAGAGCAGTCACGCTCACCTAAGTGAATTGCATTACCTTGACCATCAGCAAGTACTTGAATTTCAATGTGGCGTGGGTTTTCAAGGAATTTTTCCATGTAAACCATACCGTTATTGAAGAATTGCTTTGCTTCAGTTTGTGTTAATGCGATTGAATCTAGTAGCTCTTGCTCGCTGCGAACAACACGCATACCACGACCACCGCCGCCGCCTGCCGCTTTAATGATTACAGGGTAACCAATACGCTTTGCGATTTGCTTGTTGCGCTCATTGTCATCTGTAAGTGGGCCATCTGAACCTGGTACGCACGGCACGCCCGCTTTACGCATAGCTTCGATTGCCGATACCTTGTCACCCATTAAACGAATTGTATCGCCTTTTGGACCGATGAAAATAAAGCCACTTTGCTCAACTTGGTCAGCAAAATCAGCATTTTCAGAAAGGAAACCGTAACCCGGGTGAATTGCAACGGCATCTGTTACTTCTGCTGCAGCAATAATACGTGTGGTATCTAAGTAACTTTCAGATGCTGCCGGCTTACCAATACAAATAGTTTCGTCCGCAAGTAAAACGTGTTTTAAGTCTTTGTCTGCAGTAGAGTGAACCGCCACGGTTTTAATACCGAGCTCTTTACATGCGCGTAGCACACGCAGGGCGATTTCGCCTCGGTTAGCAATTACAACTTTATCTAACATAAGTGTTGCCTTCTGCGTGTATTATTCGATTACAAATAGTGGTTGGTCGAACTCAACAGCATCTTCGTTATCTACTAAGATTGCTTTAACAACACCAGCTTTATCAGATTCGATTTGGTTCATCATTTTCATTGCTTCAACGATACATAATGTGTCACCGACATTTACCTTATCGCCAACTTCAACGTATGAAGGAGCTTCTGGTGAAGATGCACGGTAGAAAGTACCTACCATTGGAGATTTTACTTGGTGACCAGAAACAACCGCTGGCGCTGCTTCTTCTGAAGCTGCTGCCGCAGGTGCTGCAGCTGGAGCCGCTGCTACAGGTGCTGCAGCTGGCGCCGCCGCATAATGAATTGGTGCTGCCACAGGTGCAGAGCTGTGACGATTAATACGTACTGACTCTTCACCTTCAGTGATTTCTAATTCAGCAATACCTGATTCTTCAACAAGTTCAATAAGCTTTTTGATTTTGCGAATATCCATTCTAACGACCCGCCTTTTTAATAATTTATTTAAATGTGTGTTTAGCGATCGGCTAAGATAGCATCTAATGCCATTTTGTAACCGTTCGCACCAAATCCGCAGAGCACGCCTTTTGCAACATCACTAAAATAGGAGTGATGGCGAAATGCTTCCCTTTGATAAATATTTGAG
>NZ_JBFKMX010000085.1:0-15658 GCF_041629635.1 Pseudoalteromonas sp.
CCTAACGCTTATTATGTTATTGATATGCAAAATGGGATCTTATCGCGCTGTAAAGAAGAAGGCTACGAACTGCTTATTCACCCTTGTAGTAGCACAGATGAAAACGTATTAGACGAAATACAAACCATGATTGAGCGCTCTCGTTTGTCAGGCTTAGTATTAACGCCCCCCCTATCGGAACGTGAAGATGTCATTGAGTTGCTTGATTCAATGAACATTAACTACGTACGTATTTTGTCAGGTCGTGAACCAACTGAACAAGAAGGTAAATCAAATGCCATCTTTGTAAATGACCACGATGCCGCATACCAAATTACTGAACATCTTATTTCGCTTGGACATAAACACATTGCATTTATTACCGGTGAAAAAGAGCACAAGTCAACACTTGAACGTTTAGCCGGATACAAGGCTGCTTTGAGCGATCATAATATCTCCCTAGATGAATCTCTGATTTTCCCAGGTAAATATTCATTCGAATCAGGTGTGGAAGGTGCAAAAACACTAATGGCTAAAAACAGTAAAGTGACTGCCATTTTTGCCTGTAACGATGAAATAGCAGCGGGTGCATTATTTGCATCGCGCTTGATGGATATAAAAATCCCAGAACAATTATCTATTACTGGATTTGAGGATTCACCCTTCTCAAAACAGACATGGCCAAAGCTGACAACGGCACATCAGTCAAACCAAGATATTGCCACGCAAGCCGCTAAGCTTTTATTTGCAAATAGTCGCCCGACTAAAATCAAAGAAGAAAAAATGGCTGTTTGCTTTACACCAGAATTGGTTGTTCGTGATTCAACAGGTCAAATTGCCTAACGTCATATTTGACTTATGGTTGATGGCTATAAAGGTTAACACGCTCTAATAAAAAAGCAGCGATATCGCTGCTTTTTTATGGGGGATAAAACCTTTTTAGATAAACGCAACGCCACCTGCAAGATTGGTCAGGTTGATAAAGCCAAATTCATTCAGTAATGCACAACAGGCTTTTGAGCGGCGACCACTTCTACACACCAAAACATAACGCTTTGATTTCGCTAATCGCCCTTCTATCATTTCATTAAATAAGCGATGACTTGGGATATTACTTATCATATCACTTGGAATATTTAAAAAGTCACCAAGCTCCCCTTCTTGATGCTCGTAATTTTCACGAATATCCACAATTCCATCAACTTGCTGCGCAACCAGCGCTTGTTTAAGTGATGCACTGTTAATTTCAGTAATTGACTCGCAAGGCAAAAATTGTAATGGCATTTCAACACGGCGGTTATTACTAAACTTGTAAAGCACGCCTTGATTAATTTCAACATCAAAATCAGGCAAGAGTGCGTCATTAGTTAAGTCATATTGTTTCGCATTAGCAAAAATAGCAGCAATGTCAGTGTCAACATTAACTAATCCCGTGACTCTTAGCCCTTGATTTTTAATTAAACGTTCAATCTTTCCCAGCTCACTTGCTTTTGCGTTAATCAAAAGTGCATTTAGAGACTCATTGACAATTACATACATGATTTCGTTATTCAGTACATACTGATTAACACCAACAGCACACGGGGTTTCTTTGCTTTTTTCAAATAGCATACAGGCGTTTGCTAACTTGTCTTTTAACGAGCGAATACGCGCACAGGCATTATTAATTTCTTGCTCTGTTGCCATGGGGCCAAACGATAAGCGAATGGCATTTTCACTTTGCCAAGGCGCTAAATTCATCGCATCTAATACAAAGCTACTCGCTGCGCCCGAACTACAAGCAGAGCCTGCACTTACACGAATGCTGGCGGCATCAAATAAATTCATCACTTCACTGCCCGCAATATTTGCAACACTAAAATTAAGCGTCGTCGGTACAGAGACATCAAAGTCATTGTTAAACACAATTTCATCAAAAGTATATGAAAGCGCTTCGGCAAGGTCTGCGCGGTAGCGTTTTAATGTCTCTAATGGTTTGAATACGTTGCTTGTGCTATCCAGCATCAGTTCAAATAATTTTTTCAGTCCAGCAATGCCCGGTAAATTCTCTGTGCCAGAGCGCGCACCACTTTCTTGACCACCACCTGCAATAAACGGTGTTAATGGTGCATTTTCGCTTAAGTATAAAAAGCCAATACCTTTTGGCGCATACAGTTTATGGCCTGAAAACGGCGCGTAATTAATACTGGTTTTATCAAGATTCAGCGCTTGCTTACCAAGGCCTTGCACACAATCCACCATCCAAAACACATTTGGATTATTGTCACGGATCACTTTATCTAGCGCGGTGATGTCCTGTGTTGCACCTGTTTCATTGTTTACGATCATGGTGCAGATCATCAGCGCATTTTCAATGTGCTTAGCGATAAAATCATGATCTAAAATACCTTTGCTATCGACAGGGATTGCAATTACCTCAGCATTAATTTCGAGTATTGCATTCCAATGTTTTAAAGTGTTAGGTACCGCTTTGTGTTCTGTTGCACCATAAAGTAAAACCGGCTTTTCAATATTATGAGATTTAGCAGCAATTAGTGCCGATACAACCGACGTTTGAATGCCTTCTGTAGCGCCAGATGTAAACAACAATCGGCCTTTTTCTGTACCGATAAGTTTTTTACCTAAGTTACGCGTGTCTTCCATTAAACGCTTAGCTTTTAAGCCAGTAATGTGTGACGATGATGGGTTGCCAAATTCAACTTCCATACAATGCATTACTTCTTTAGCAATCTCACTGTAAACCGGTGTAGTTGCGTTGGCGTCTAAATAAATTAACGACTGGCTCATACTTACTGCTTTATTACTTAATGGAATATCTTATAACATTATTTCAAACATCCTCTTTAAAGGCTAATAATATTTCGTTTTGATATGGCCACTTTTTATAAAGCTTTTTTAAAAACAAAAAAGGCCACTATCACTGTGGCCTTTTCGGGAATAAATACAACGGCTAGCTCAGCACAGTAGTCAGAATAATCATTAATAATAACAGCGCCAGAATCAAACACACTGGCGATAAAAACCTTATTAGTGTTAATGCAACTGGGTGTTTAATATTGGGGTATAAATTACTACGCTTGATTGAAAGTGCATACGCAAATGCCCCTAACGAAATAAGCGTTGAAACAATGCTTATTTCCGTTTTGATTGATATTGAGTCTGAGAAAATTAAAAAGAGCTGTAGCGGCAACATAAAACATACCAAAGCATGTAAAAAATGCACCATCTGGATCAATTTTAACTGCCCTTCTTCACTTAGTTCTTTGATACCAAATTTATGCTCAAAGTGTTTAATCACCTCAGGTAATTCTAGTTCAACCGCTAGGCGATAGGGCGTAAGACCATCAGCGTCTTTTTGCTGATAGTTTACACCGCCGTTGAGGGCTTTGCTGATAATATCTAAGCTGCGTGCACGCACTGCAAAATGCAATAAGTTATTACCATTTAAATCACATTCTCCTGCGCGCTCTTTGGAAAGTAGTGCATCAAATACATTGGCAAATCCTTGCTTTGCAGACCAAATTAACGCTGTTAATCCATCCTCGTCTGTGATCTGCCCTTTTGCACCTTGCTCAATAAAGCGCATACATAAGCTTTGTTTCGAATCTTCTTGAGAAATATGAGACAACAGCGCTCGCTCTAATAAACGGTTATCTACTTCACCATCTGATAGTGCAAGTAGCAAGTCAAAAAAGTCTTCGCCTTGTCTTAATCTGTTGGCAATTTCTTCTGCTAATAGGTTTGTATCGTCGCTCAAATTACTTTTAATAAAAGGAAGTGCAACTTCACGAAAATCGTCATCGGCCCAAATAGCTAACACATCATCTTGGCTGAGCGGCATGCCCAGCTTCAAAAATTGCTGAAACAGTTTAAACAGTCTTAAATGCATGCACAGCGAAGTAAGTGTCAACTCGCTTTGCATTGCAACTTGTTGCCCTATTGACGCGTATTGATCAATACGTGACAAAAGCAATTCACTGGTTGCTTCTTTACTACCTAGTTGTTGCTGTAAATGCTGTAATGCCGATTCGATGTATTGCTGGGCAGTATCATCATATTCAAAAATATGCTGATAAAAACACTGCTCAAAAGGCTCTGCTGGTTTTTGCCACAACAGGTAGTATAAAGGGGGTAAAACACTTGTGCTTATGCCCTGCGCATCTTTGGTCACTTCACACTTGGGCCAAGCTTCAAGTGCGTCTAAAATAAACGCGCCATTTTGCTCCAATAAGCCTTTTAATAAAAGTGGATAAGCCTCAGGCCAAACTAATACTCGCTCAAGTGACAACGCCGTGCTCCATAAGAATTTAAATTACGCGAAACGCGCTAATAGTAACAACTATTTAATTGATGAAAAAGAACTTATTAAGTTCCATTTACTGGGTTAAAATTAAAGAAAACCACCATAAAGGGGCAATTTAATGAGTATCTGGGCCACTATCTTAATAATTGCAATCGTGTTTGGCGTTGTATGGAGCAATATTGCGCTGTTAAAACATTCTGCAAAGATGGATATGAAGAACTTTAATCAAGATCCAATTGAAAAGGCTCGCCGTTCTTTAGAAGAAAAACAACGAGCCGAAAAAGATCAAGAAAATTAACCTACTAACCAGTGTCCCATTAAGGCTATCACAGGTAATGTTACTAAGGTACGCAAGATAAAAATCATAAATAACTCAAAGATATTTACTGGAATTTTGCTACCAAGTAACAGTGCACCAACCTCAGACATGTAAATAAGTTGCGTAACACTCATTGCTGCAACCACAAAGCGTGTCAGCTCACTATTGATATTTTGTGCCGCTAAAATTGAGGGAATAAACATATCAGCAAAACCAACAACCACTGTTTGCGCCGCTTTTTCTGCTTCTGGAATTTGCATTAATTCAAACAATGGAATAAAAGGCGTACCTAACCACTGAAATACTGGCGTATATTCAGCGATTACTAAAGCGATAGTACCAATCGCCATCACCACAGGCAGTACCGCGAATACCATATCAACCGCATTTTTAACACCGTCAATCATGGTTTCTCTGATGGTTTGAGCATGGCGCGCTTTATCAAGCGCAACATCAAGTGAATGTTTAAATAGCGTTTTTCCCTCTGGCAATGCTTCTGGGTTACCCTTCACTTCTTCACCATCAATATAAATATCTTTTTTGTAGCTCAGCGGAGGTAAACGCGGCACGATCAATGCAGCTGCAATACCTGCCATACACACTGTTAAATAAAACGGCGCAAATAAGTGAGCCAGTTTTACTTGGCCAATAACCACTAAACAGAAAGTAATCGAGACTGCCGAAAACGTTGTACCGATGATTGCTGCTTCTCGCTGGGTGTAGTGTTTTTCTTCATACTGCTTTGCAGTCATTAAAATACCTACACTGCCGTCGCCTAGCCAAGATGCAACACAGTTAACCGCACTGCGGCCCGGCACACCAAATAGTGGACGCATCACTTTAGTCAGCAAAGTACCCACTAATTCAAGTAAACCAAAATTCAATAATAATGGCAGTAACATACCCGCAAGAATAAATACTGAAAATAGAATTGGCATTAACTCATGCAGTACTAGACCACCAACAGCATCAGAGTAGATTTCAATGGTAGTGCTGCCAACAGTAAACGCGCCAACTTTCAAATAAGTCATCAGCACAAAAATAGCACCTAATGTGCGCGCTACTAACCAAATTGAGCTAACAATGAGTAAATGGCGAATAAAGCTGCCTGCTTTTAAAAACTTAGGCTTGAGAGCTGTAGCCAGAATCGATATCACCGACATTAACACAATCACCGATGTCACAATTAATGTGATGTGTTCAGCTAATAAGCCTTTCAAAAGCTTCGCTAAAATAGCAATTGGAATAGTAAATTCACCGCCATGATTAATGGGTGTCATAAATAAAAACACACCTATTAATGACGGAATAAGGAAAATCATTATGGTCGCAAAATTACTGCGCGGTGCAGTGGCGTTATTAGCTTCCAAACTCATACTTGTTACCTTTAAAGTGATAGCGGTAATCGATTTGCATAACTGTGCCAAGAATATGCATAACCATTTACTTAATTTCTATTATATTCGCTATTTTTAACTACCGATTAAAAGCAAAAAAGAGCCAATGGCTCTTTTTTACTCAACCTTCAAAAATCTTTATTGAACGTCTACACCACGCTCTTTCAGCATCGCCAGAATCACCTGAAGCGTGTCGCTTAACGTACCTGGTTCAAGCGTTTCACCTTCTGAATCAAGCCATGTAATTGATGTACCACCTGTTTTCGTCTCAGAAACTAATAGCTGATACTGTCCAGCTTCGAGTGGTAATTTTCGAACATCATCACCCCAAATTGAATCCCACACACTTTCATCTGGTGACTCGTAAGTTGCAAAAATAACATTACGCGATTGTTCAATCTCATCAATATCGAAGCCAACTCGCTCAAGGAAGCCTGGGAAGCGTTCAAAAATATCACGTGTTTTTTGTTCAGTGACAAATGCCGCGTTACCATTGTTATCAAAGCCCATTTGCAGTGAAACAATGCCGCGTGCTTTATTGAGTTCTACCATTAGCTGGCGGTAATTAAAGTCAAACTGCTCAACAAAAGCATTCAGTGCTGCGACTTCTAAACGCTGTTGTAATACACCGGTTAAATCATCATATTTAGAAGCAAAGTCAACAAGTTCTACTTTTACCGATGCGGTACGCTTATGCTCTTCAGACTCAACAATGAACTTGAATTTTTGGCGAGATAATTCACGCTCTTCTTGCCACCACCAAACATCAACTGGTTTCTCAATTGAGTGCCAATTAGTGGTAATGAAATTATCTGCTTTGTTTTCAGCTGTTACTTGACGCTCGATAAAAAGATCATCAATTGCTTGCCAGATAAAGCTTTCTAAATCTTGAATACCTTCGTTTTTATCAAAGAAAATTCGCGCTTCTTTATCGCCTTCATTAATCCATGAACCCTGTGCAAAAGTAAGTACTTGAGCTGGCGCTTTAACAAGATATTCAGCACTTTCTTGTGCTGATTGATACTGCGCAACAGTAAGATCATAAGCAGGATCTTGATATGGTTTAGATAGGTGACTAGGCACTTTAAGTTCATCATTAACACGGTAATTGCGTTTATGATGCGAATCATTGGTAAACACTGAACACGCTGTAATCGCCATTGAAATAGCGACCACCAATGAATTTCGGATCCAATACTGCACAAATTTCTCCTTGGTGTGCTTTTTCTTATTTTCATGCTTTGATGAAGCACACACTGTTTGGTTCATAATTTTTTTCTCAAAATTGCCGCCTATGTTACTTTTCCTCAAGGGTAAACACAAGGAAGCGCCGCGTTAACTTTAATTAAAAACGCACAATTCGCTATAATTTTCACCACATCATATATTTACAATGGTTGAACAGCGATATATTTGCTAAAATTCGCGGCCACGTTATTAACCCGTTGAGACTAAAAATGACGTTAAACACTGGAAATCAACTTGTTGTCACAGCCATTGGCGAAGATCGCCCTGGCATTGTAAGTCAACTAACCAAACTGGTTAGTGAGACCAATTGCAATATTATCGACAGCCGTATTGCAATTCTCGGCAATGAATTCACCTTTATCATGTTGCTTGAAGGCGATATGGCCGCCATTAGTCGTGTTGAATACAACATTCCAACGAAAAGTGTTGAGCTCGGTCTCTTGACCATGATGAAACGAACTAGCCAACACCAAGAGAAAGAATATAAAGCAGGTTACAAACTTACTTACCACGGCCCAGATACACCAGGCACATTGAGTAAAGTAACGCAGTTAATGGCTGACTATCATGTAAATATTGCGGCTTTAAAATCAGACAGCTTAGAGCAAGATGGTGAGTTAATAATGCGCTCTGAAATTGACATTAATTTCTCGCGTGAAGTGGATGAAGCTGAATTTAAACATCAGCTTGAGATCATTTTCTCAAAGTCTAACGTAGAACACATTTTAAAACGTATTCGATAGGAAATTGTAATATGAACACGCTTAAAGCTGGCGACAAAGCACCTCTTTTCAAATTAGCCGATCAAAATGGCGATATCTTAGAACTTGCTGAATTACTAAAAGAAAATAAAGTACTTGTGTATTTTTACCCAAAAGCGTCAACACCGGGCTGTACAGTACAAGCAGAGAATCTACGCGATCATAAAGAAGAACTTGCTGCTCTTAACACTGTAGCGGTTGGTATTAGCCCAGATCCAGTAAAACGCTTAAAAAACTTTGAAACGAAAAGAGAGCTTAACTTCCCTCTTTTATCTGATGAAGATCATGCAATTGCAGAGGCATTCGGTGTGTGGGGCTTAAAGAAGTTTATGGGCAAAGAATATGACGGTATTCATCGTTTGTCTTTCCTTGTAGGTCAGGATGGTACCATTGAACACTTCTTTGATAAGTTTAAAACCAAAGATCACCACCAAGTGGTCATTGATTACTTAAAAGAAAATGCTTAATTAACAGCAGTATTTTAATTAAAAAAAGCGCCGAGTGGCGCTTTTTTATTGGTAACGTTTTACGCGAATTATTTTTTCGGCGCTCGACGTTTATTACCTGTTGTAACGCGTTGATTATGCTTTTTAACTGCTTTACGGATCTTATTAATTTTCGCGCGGCGGTCTTTACGCTTCTCTGGCATTACCGATAATTTGGTTTCAGTTTCGCGGCGAAGACCCACTGTTTGACGTAAATAGTTTACATCTTTTAGGTTTAACTCTTCCCAACCACCTTGTGGTAAACGTTTATTTAATAATAAATTACCGTAACGCACACGAATAAGGCGTGATACTTCAACTTCTTGTGACTGCCATAAACGACGTACTTCGCGGTTTCGACCTTCTGTGAGCGTAACATTAAACCAGTTGTTTAAGCCGCTGCCACCTTGAGGTACAACCGAAAGGAATTTTGCAAAACCATCATCAAGCTCTACACCATTTGTCACGTTTTTTAACGTTTGCGGTGTTACTTCACCAAATACACGTACGGCGTATTCACGCTCAACTTCATAGCTTGGGTGCATTAAACGGTTAGCAAGCTCACCATCATTGGTAAATAATAACATACCAGAGGTATTGATATCTAAACGACCAATTGCAATCCAACGGTCATTTTCTAGCGGTGGTAAACGGTCAAATACTGTGCGGCGACCTTCTGGATCTTTGCGTGTACACAGTTCGCCTTCAGGCTTATGGTACATTAATACACGACAAACGCGCTCGTTTGACGCTTCAATCTTAACAGTGTGCCCGTCTAAACGGATTAGTTGGTTTGGTTCAACTCGGTCACCTAAACGGGCAACCTTACCATCTACACTAACACGGCCCGATTCAATAAAGGTTTCACATTCACGACGTGATCCTTTGCCTGCACGTGCTAATACTTTTTGTAACTTTTCGCTCATTATTTTCTCATGTAACTTCGCAGTTAGGAATTGGAGGGTATTCTAGCACACTGCTAATCAAGTTGCGCTGGCTCACTGAGGATTTGTGAGATTTTTTCGTCTTGAGCTGCTGGTAATGGCGGTAATTCATTCAATGACGACAACGAGAAGTGATCTAAAAACTGCTTTGTTGTGCCATAAAGCGCCGGTTTACCCGGTACCTCTTTGTACCCCAACACTTTTACCCAATTGTGCTCTAACATGGTTTTGATGGTTTGACTGCTCACCGTTACCCCACGCACTTGCTCTATTTCACCACGCGTTATTGGTTGACGATAGGCAATTAAACTCAGTGTTTCTAAAAATGCTCGGGAATATTTAGGTGCTTTTTCTTGCCAGAGTTTATTAAGCCATGGCGATAAACTACTACACGCCTGAAAACGATAACCTGAACCCACTTTGACTAAACGTACACCGCGCGTCGCGTAGTGCGCCATAATGGCATCAATTGCAGTTTGAATTCGTTTAAGTGATATCTGAAAGTCACTGAGCACTGTGTCACGCAATTTATCTTTGCTAAGCGGCGTATTTGCCACAAAAATTGCAGCTTCTATAAGCTCAATTAACTGTTCGTCTGAAAGTCGCTTTGCCATAGCACCTTGTTTCGTTGTTATTTTAATTTAAGGTAAATCAGCGAGTTTATATCGCTTTGCTGAACCACAATCAAGCTTTCCTTCACCAGCTCTAAAATGGCGATAAAACTCACCACAACCGCTGCTTTGCCTTCAATATGTTCAAACGCCTGAGAAAATGGCAAAAAGCCATCATTATCAGTTAGGAGCGATAAAATATGTGACATACGTGCACGGGTTGAAAGTACCTCAGCACTGACATGGTGATGCGTTAATGTTTGTGCACGTGACATTACATCGCTAAGTGCCAGCAATAGCTCTTTTACACAAAGGTCGGGTAGCTCGACATCTTGCGAATGCGTTTCATCTAACAGCGCATGGGCAATATGAATATCACGCTCAACCCGAGGTAACGCGTCAAGATTTTCGGCCGCCTTTCTAAATTGTTCGTATTCTTGTAAGCGCCTAATAAGTAATGCCCGCGGATCTTCTTCCTCTTGTTCAAGCTCTTTATGCACAGGTAATAGTAAACGCGATTTAATTTGCGCAAGTAACGCTGCCATCACCAAATATTCTGCCGCAAGCTCTAACTTAAACTCTTTCATCATCTCAACATACTGCATGTATTGCCCGGTTATTTTGGCAATCGAGACATCGAGAATATCGAGTTTGTGCTTTTTAATTAAATACAGCAATAAATCAAGCGGACCTTCAAATGCCTCAAGTGCCACTTCAAGTGCATCGGGCGGAATATAAAGATCCTCAGGCTTATCAGTAACTGCTTTGCCATGTAAAAAGCCAAGCGGTAACTTTTGCTGCTGCATTTCGCTCATTACGGTTACTTAATGCTCTGTGTTTTATTCAAATGGTGCTGGGTCGCCAGCGCCCACACGAATAATCTCAACGGTGTCTTCCGAGAAATCTACAACGGTTGTTGGCTGCTCAGAGAGATAACCACCGTGAATAATCAAATCCACTTGTTTTTCTAGTTGAAAGCGAATTTCTTCTGGATCCGCTTCTGCAAATTGTTCACCAGGTAGAATTAACGAGCAAGACATTAACGGCTCGCCAAGTGCAGCCAAAATCGCTTGAGTAATAATGTGATCAGGTACGCGAATACCAATGGTTTTCTTTTTCTCATTAAGCAAACGACGCGGCACTTCTTTAGTGCCTTTAAAAATAAAAGTGTATTGCCCTGGCGTATTATTTTTAATTAATCGAAACAAACTGTTATCTACACGGGCGTAAGTGGCAATTTCTGATAGGTCACGACAAACCAAGGTAAAATTGTGGTGCTTTTCTAAGCCACGAATACGGGCAATACGCTCCATTGCATGTTTATTACCTATGCTACAGCCGATTGCATAACCTGAATCCGTTGGAAACACAATTACATTGCCTTGCTGGATCATATCAACCGATTGACGCACTAAACGCGCCTGCGGGTTTTCTGGGTGAATATGGAAAAACTGGCTCATTAGATATCCTTAATATAATTCTTGTTCTTTGGCAATCGCCCAATCCTGCCAAATTGGCACACTGGCTTTAGGTAAGTATAAGTTCTTTCCAAGTTCTAACCAGTTGGTTGCAAAATGAAAATCCGAACCTTGTGATGAAAGCAGTTGATATTCTTCTGCAAGCTGCGCTAAAAATTGACGATCACTTGGTGCTTGTTGTGGCAGTGCCACTTCAATGCCATCGCCACCAGCATGTTTAAATTCTTGCAGTAAACGGCGCAACCATTTATTGGATAATTTATAGCGACTTGGGTGAGCTAATACGGCTTGGCCACCTGCAGCTTTTATTGCCTTAACAGCAGTTGCAATATCACACCATTCACTTGTTACATAACCTGGTTTTCCGCGCACAAGGAACTTTTTAAAAACCCCTTGTAAGGTTTTAGCTGCCCCTTGCGCTTGGATCACTTGTGCAAAATGAGCGCGGGTAAGCTGCCCTTTGTTTGCTAAGGTTTTGGCTTCTGCTAATACATTTTCAAAACCGCGCTTTTCGAGTTTTTCAGCCATTTTCCCTGCACGGGTCGCACGTTTTTCAGTTTGCTCGTCAATTAGCGATTTTAGTAGGTCATTATCTGTGTCGATGTTTAACCCAACAATGTGTACTTCAAACGTTTCCCACTTTGTTGAAAATTCTATGCCTTTAACAAGCGTGAGTGGTAACGCCTTAGTATTAATATGTTGCTCAGCAATTGAAAGCCCTTTAACGGTATCGTGATCCGTAATAGCCAAAATATCTACGCCTTTTTCAACAGCGCGTTCTACTAGCTCTTCTGGGGAAAGTTTGCCATCGGAAAAATACGTATGGCTGTGTAAATCAAATTTCATAATTGCGGCTTTCGTATGGATTGCGTGTAATCATACCAAATTCAGCCGTTAATTACTCTTGCTGATTTATTGCTATTGAACTTAGAAATTTAGAGTGTGTTTAACTTTGCGGTCTAAATTCTGTTCAAGTCCAAAGCTTTTTGATCGCGGCGTCGCTTTGTAGGCCTAGTGGGCTAAGTCAAGAAGCGATAACAAAGAACAAAACGCTTTGGGTTGAACCTATTAGGCAGTGCTTGTTTGGCATTTATACTACGTTGCCCTACATGGATGTAGGGTAAGGTGACTTTGCAGGAGCACAAAGTCTTTATCGTTCATTCATGTAGAATAACTACACTACAATCACCCTACCTTGTTTAAATACCAAACAAGCTGCTGCAGAAATAGACAGTAAAGGTAAACACACTCTGATTGCCAACAAAGGTCTTTATCTGTTTAAACTCAATTAATAATAAATAGCGCACTTTACTTTATGAGAATACTGTTAATAACTGTTTTGTCACTTATCGCCTTTGCGGGAAACTCTATTCTTTGCCGAATAGCCCTTGGGCAAGGGCAAATTGATGCAGCCAGTTTTACCTCAATTCGTTTATTATCTGGGGCGATAACGCTTTTTATTCTTTACGCCCTATTTCATAAAAATACACAAACAGTGAGCAAAGGGTCTTGGTTTGGCGCCGTTTATTTGTTTATTTACGCCGTGACATTTTCCTATGCTTATATTTCACTCGAAACCGCTATTGGGGCACTTGTGCTTTTTTCATCGGTGCAATTTAGCATGCTTGCTTATACCTTTTTTTCAGGTACCAAAATTTATCCTATCGAATGGTGCGGCGCGCTAATTGCGTTTATTGGTTTTAGCTACTTAGTGCTGCCTGATATTTCATCACCTTCACTGATTGGTTTTGTGCTTATGGTGGTTTCGGGTATGGCGTGGGCGGGCTATACCTTAGTTGGCAAAAAATCATCTAATCCCCTTGCCGATACCGCCTTTAATTTTATGCGCACCTTACCTTTTATAACGTTACTAAGCTTGATGACACTCAACTCAACTAATGCCTCAACCACAGGGATTTTATTCGCTGTGATAGCGGGCAGTGTGACATCAGGTATTGGTTACGCCATTTGGTATATTGCACTAAAACACTTAACCTCAGTGCAAGCAGCTGTATCGCAGCTCTCGGTACCCATTATTGCCGGTATTGGTGGATTTTTGTTTTTATCCGAGCCTATCAGTGAACGACTAGCGATTTCTGGAGCTATTATTCTAATCGGGATTTTGCTGGTTGTACTTGGTAAAAAGCCACTAAAGCCCTGACTTTATAACTGTTTAAACACTGCTTATAACCAATAAACACTAACAAATCCGATTAGTTATAAAAAATGGCGGTTTTGTGTTGACTCATGTATACAATCTGGGGTTTACTATGGCTGAAACATTTTAGGAATCGTTTAAATGCAATTAGTAACTTCACAAATCAAAACAGTATGGTGGTGGCACTCGTAATCGCGGGTGGGAATAATTGTATCTAAACTATTCTTAAAACCCGCACAATGTGCGGGTTTTTTTATGTCTAATTTGAGGTGAATAATGAGTAATAACAAACAACTAATCCAATGGTGGTGGTTCCTGTAATTAACGCGGGAGGATTCTGTTTGTCTATTATTCAGCCCGCCTTCTAAGCGGGCTTTTTTGTATAAGGAATGAGGCGTGATATTTAGTCATATATCAACCGAGGTCGGTAAAGTTACCAGCATTTCGCTGGCGCGGGACTACATTGAAAGTCCACTAGCACTTTACAGCGCGGTATGTAACAACCCGACTAACTTTAATAGCTTATTGTTAGAATCAGCGGAAATTGATTCAAAAGATAATGTAAAAAGTTTAATTTTAGCCGATGCTGCTATTCGTATTGAATGTAATGGTGACACGGTAACGTTTGATGCAAAAAGCAATAACGGCAAACAGCTACTACCCCATTTAGCTGGCTTTTTTAAAGATCACAAAGTTGAACTTGCAAACTCAAGCCTAAGCATTGTGTTTGAACGCGATACCAGTTTGATGGATGAAGCGAGTCGCTTAGTGGCTGACAATGCATTTACCGCATTAAGACAATGTGTAAATAATATTGAAAGCACCACAGAATCTCATTTTGCAGTATTTTTAGGCGGCACTTTTGCCTACGATATGGTTGCCAACTTTGAGTCACTGCCAAACGTGCCAAACGGCGACAACACAACCCCTGATTTTATTTTTTATCTTGCAGAAACACTGATTGTTATTGACCATCAAGCAAATACCACAGAACTAATTGGTAATGTATTTAGCGGCCCCGACGCACACGCCAACTGTTTTGAAGTAGGCCAAAAGCTCGAAGCACTTAATAAACTGTGTGACGATTTACCAGCTTATAATGCCCCAACCTTTCCGGGCGCTGTAAGTGAAAGTGTTGATATTGACGACGCAACCTTTTGTCAGCAAGTCGAAACCCTTAAAAAACACATTGTTGATGGCGATATTTTCCAAGTAGTGCCGTCTCGCTGTTTTTCATTACCCTGTGCTGACTCGCTTGCAGCATATCACCAACTTAAAACACAAAATCCAAGCCCTTACATGTTCTACATGAAAGATGAAAACTTTGTGTTATTTGGTGCATCACCCGAATCTGCGCTTAAATATTGCCAAAGCACCAATCAAGTAGAGGTCTATCCAATTGCCGGTACGCGTGCCCGTGGCAAAAATGCTGATGGCAGCATTAACTTTGATCTTGATAGCAAAATTGAACTAGATCTGCGCGATGATAAAAAAGAGCGCGCCGAGCATATTATGCTGGTTGATTTAGCACGTAACGACATTGCCCGTATTTCAACGCCGGGTTCGCGTTATGTAAAAGAATTATTAAAAGTTGACCGCTACTCACAAGTAATGCATTTAGTGTCGCGCGTGGTGGGTCAATTAAAACCTGAGCTGGATGCACTACATGCCTACCAAGCGTGCATGAATATGGGCACCTTGGTTGGCTCGCCAAAAGTAAAAGCAGCCGAGCTAGTGCGCATTACCGAAGGTAAACGTCGCGGCAGCTATGGTGGTGCTGTGGGTTACTTAACTGGTGATGGTGCAATGGACAGCTGTATTGTTATTCGCAGTGCCTTTGTTAAAGATAATACTGCTTACGTGCAAGCTGGTGCGGGCGTAGTATATGACTCAGTGCCGCAACTCGAAGCAAACGAAACTCGCCAAAAAGCACAAGCGGTTATTCGTGCAATTAAGTCTATCTACCAAGGAGAAG
>NZ_JBFKMX010000086.1:0-15562 GCF_041629635.1 Pseudoalteromonas sp.
ATCGGCCATGTTGGCTTCGCGAATAAACTTTAATCGCCAGTTAGTCACATACACAGTAAAAGTGATATAAACTACCACAGACGCGGCAATCACGAACCCGTATTTGGCGCCATACTTGGCAGTTAAAATACCAATCACCAAAATCAGCTCGATTAAGGTTGGGCCAATATTGAAAACAAAAAAGCGCATCACAAAACTAATACCCGACACACCCCGTTCAATGTCGCGGGCAAGTCCGCCAGTTTTGCGATCTAAATGAAATTTAAGGTCAAGGTGTTGTAAATGGCTAAACACTTTCATACTGATACGGCGCATTGCACGTTCAGTAACACGTCCGAACAACATGTCACGTAACTCTGAAAGCACTACATTGGCAAGTCGCAGCACACCATAGGCAGCAATTAAACCTATCGTACCAAGTAGCACCACACTCTGTTGTTGATCTAACGTATCAACGGTGTATTTCAGAACAAAAGGCAGGTAAACACTGGCAAGCTTAGCAAGCACAAGGCAACCAAAGGCAATAATAATACGCGTGCGAAATTCTAATAAATAAGGTACAACTTGTTTAAAGACGCGAAGATTAAAACTATCATTTTCATTTGGCACAGAAAAACCGCGGCGCATAACTCACTCGTGCTCATTAAGATCAAATATAGGATGTATTATGTATTGGCAAGCAGTTGAACAGCAAATAGAAATCGCATTAAAAAATAAAACGCTCCAGCCACTCACAACTCAAAGTCAATCGTTTTTAGATAATAATATTCACTTCACGGTACATTTGCGTGTTCCTAACAAAATAGACAAACCTCATCAAAGTACACAAAAATCTAACCCATTTTTACCCCATGAAGAGGCGATGTTTGTAAAAGACTGCCCACCGTCACACAAGCTATTGCTGAATAAATTCCCGGTATTAAAACCCCATGCTCTTTTGTGTAGTAACGACTTTGTCTCGCAGCAAAGCCCTTTAACAAATGATGATTTTGCAGCTTGGCTTAGTTATTTAAACTCAACACATGATGTGGGGTTTTATAATGCAGGTCCAATTGCGGGTGCCAGCCAAGGGCATCGTCATATGCAATTAATTCGCTTAGCACACAGTGAGACTGTATCTGCCATAGCAAAACAATTAGAAGAGATTAGTTTTGTGCGCTTTGGCCCACTTAACTTAAAGCTTTGTGACGAATACTACCAACAAGCACTGTCACAATTTGAATTGGATGCAAATGATACTGAAACTGGCGCATATAATTTAATCCTTCATAAAGAGTTATTCTGGCTAGTGCCACGTAAAACTGCCCATATTGAATCGATTTTCGCAAATGGTTTAAATTTTTGTGGGCACTTTTTAGTGAAAGACGAAGCGCATCTGCATTGGCTAACGCATTATGGCTTCATTCAATTTTTAAAAGGCTTATGTCTTGATGTGAATAATTAATCGACGAAATTGCATACAAACAGGTCAAATCTGTTAGATAAGGGCTTTTGTTTAAAAAACTCTCTAGGTATACTGGCCGAATGCAGTTTGTATTAATAACCTTATTTTACCCCTCGTTCAGTATGTTTATTAACACAAATTTGCTTGCTGGGTAACTGTTACCCAAACACATATATTGGCCACCCGTTCAGACCGAAAGGTAGTAACAACAATAATAATATTGGCCATAACAATAATTTGAATTAGGAAGCATACGATGAATTCAGTCCCTAAAGCAGGTGAAATGTTAGGCCACCCGAAAGGCCTTTTCCTGCTATTCACTACAGAACTATGGGAGCGTTTTAGCTATTATGCAATGCGCGCAATCTTAGTACTTTATTTAGTAGACCAAGTATATTCTGAAGGCGGTAACGGTATGGGTTGGACCCAAGCCGATGCACTTTCAATGTATGGTACATTTACCGGTCTTGTTTACCTTACACCATTAATTGGTGGTTGGTTAGCGGACCAATACTTAGGCCAACGTAAAGCAATTTATATTGGTGGTTTCTTAATGGCCGCAGGTCAATTTATGCTAGGTACTCCGCACGCATGGGTACCAGGTATGGAAACAGAAGCTTTCTACGTGGGCTTAGGTCTATTAATTGCTGGTAACGGTTTATTCAAGCCAAACATTTCGACCATGGTTGGTGACCTTTATGAAGAAGGTGATAATCGTCGCGATGGTGCATTTACTATTTTCTACATGGGTATTAACGTAGGTGCCGCACTTTCAGGTATCGTTGTAGGTTCAGTTGTTGCTCATTACGATGGTAACTACCAAGCTGGCTTCATCTGTGCTGGTATCGGTATGGTACTTTCACTTATCATTCAATTCTTATTTGCACAAAAACTGCTTGGCAACATTGGTACTGTACCTGCTGCTAAACTTGAGAAAGAAAAGCAAACTGAAGTTCGCAAAGAGCCACTAACTAAAGTTGAGCGTGACCGCATCAAAGTTATTATGGTGCTTGGTCTATTCACAGTTGTTTTCTGGGCAGGCTTTGAACAAGCAGGCGGTCTAATGAACATTTTCACTAACGAATACACTGACCGTAACATCGGTAGTTTTGAAGTACCCACAACTTGGTTCCAATCATTAAATGCTATTTTTATCGTTGTATTTGCGCCTGTAATTGCCTCAATCTGGATCCGTCTTGGTAACAAAGAGCCTAACTCTCCTGTTAAGTTTGCACTTGGTCTTATCCTACTTGGTATTGGTTTCGTATTTATGATGGGTGCGGTTATGGAAATGGATGGCGACCCTACTAATAAATCAAGCATGTGGTGGTTAGTGGGTGCATACTTCTTCCATACTATGGGTGAGTTATGTTTATCTCCAATCGGTTTATCAATGGTAACTAAACTTGCGCCACTACGTATTGCATCATTAATGATGGGTGCTTGGTTCCTATTTATTGCAATTGCTAATAAAGTTGGTGGTATCGTTGGTTCATTTATCGGTCACGGTGAAACAACTAAAGAAGAGCAACTTGCAAACGCAATGTCTATCTTCGGCGGTATCTTTATCACTGCGATTGCATCAGGTGTTTTACTGTACTTTATGGCTGATAAACTCGTTGATTGGATGCATGGTGCAGAAGACCACCATCACACTGAAGAAGAAGTATTAGAAGAAGAGCTTGAAGCAACAGCTATTCGCTAATACACCTATCCTCAGAAAAAGGGCTTATAGTTGATGCTATAAGTCCTTTTTTTATATGTCAGTAAGTATCATTGAAGCTTAGCTATCAGATATGGTATTTTTCATTTTCAATTTAATTCTTTTGGGTGAACTGTGAAAAGTTTCAAGTTACTGAGTTTAGTACTTATATATTTAATCCTAACCGCATGTGGTGGTGGCGAAACAGAAAAAGTATTCGTACCCGACCTAGAGCAAGGCGGCATCATCAGCCCTACCATGAGTTTAAACGCAAATTTTGATAATGGTATCATGAGTTTGCGCATTCCTACTGGCGTAGCTGACAGTGACTTCACATTAAAAGTAAGCTCTTCACCCAGTACATCGAACAGCGATGACTACCAAATTATTTCCAATACTTACAGCCTAACTCCAAGCGAAAAAATTCTGAACAACCCAATTCAAATAGAAGTGTTTGTTGATTTAACCAACTATCAACAAGGTAAAGTGTACATAGCACGATTAGAGAATAACCTTTGGAATCCAATTTCCAGTAGTATCGGTTCGGCAAGTGTAAAAGCGAACCTCATGCAACTAGGTCAATATGCGGTGATTTTTGAGCCTAAACGCGAACTAGTCATTACTAAAACAATTGGTCCTGCGTGTGATGCCACTGCAGTCTCCCAGTCATTACGCTTTATTCATGTTGCCGACCTACATTCTCGCTTTGGTTACAAAGAACAGCTCTTTAGCCGTATCAAAGGCTATTATCAAAATGCCAAAACTGAACAACCCTATACTCTATTTACTAATGGTGGCGATGATTATGAGAAAGGCACAGTTGCAGAACAGATATCTCAAGGACTAGCAACCGTTGATGCCATAAAAGCCATGCAGTTTGATCTACGAGTTATTGGCAACCATGACTATGCATGGGGCCCTGAACAACTATTAAATTATGCCAATGACGATCATGCCATTGTCTTGGCCAGTAACACACGTTACGTTGGCAATGATGAAAATGGCTTTGCTGCTGTTGATTTTGCAGCAGTGCAAGTAGGCTGCCTAAAAGTCGGCTTTTTTGGTATGACATCAGTGCCTTGGAATGAACTAGATGAGCCCATTCAAACAGCACCTATTCCTGATTTTATTCCTGATTTTAGAATGAACTGGGATTGGACATCCGTTGCGCAGAGCCTTGTTAATACCTACCGTGAAGATGTTGATTTTATGGTGATGCTTAGCCATATGGGCGTTGGTGGGGATACTCGGATTGCAGAGAGTATAACTGGTGTTGATTTAGTACTAGGAGGTCACACCCATGGTGGTGAAAGTTTGCAAGTTCTTGACAATGGCGCATTGGTGGTTCAACCAAACTTTTTTGCCCAAGGGTTAACAGATTTATCGCTCACCATAGACACAGTTAGCAAAAAGTTGATTAACTATGACTATAAAACACATCTAACCACGACAATTGATACAATCGATCAACAAATGGTAAGCCGTATCGACGAAATTATGGGACGTTATGCCCCTGATGCAAATACCGCTATTGCCTTTTCTGAAAACTTTCCAGATGAAGCTCAAACTGCCGAGATTTTAGCAAATGCAACATTCTTTACACATGATATTGATGCCGCCTTGTTTGATCCTTTGCAAGTACAAAACCGGTGGACCCCAGGTAAGCTAACCCAAGAAAAGTTTCATGAGACCTATTACGTTGAAAGACAGCCTTCAAATACACCAGGATTTAATGCTCTATACGAAGTGTCTATTTCGGGCACTCAACTAAACCAAATGCGCCAAGCAAAACCAGATTGGGTGTTTAAGTTGGCATCAGATAAATCAATCAATAATGACAAGACTTATCGTGTTGCCCTCCAAAAAGGGCCTGCATTTAATTCCGATCAGTTCTTTTCTGGTGTAACACTTCCTGAGCCAAGTGCGTTATCAGAGTCATGGTGGGCATTAGACCAATATGCACGGCAACGTACTAGTCAATGTGTACATATTGATACCAATCAACCGCTTAATAGTTGCCTTGAAGACAATTATGTCACCATCTGGAATTTTAATGATTTAGCAGCTCCCTTTGCGGCCGATTTTGGACCAAGTGAGCTCAGCTATTTTGACCCACTCGGCAAAAATTGGGGGGCTGAACGCAGCCCATTTACATCGACAAATGAAGCCAACATTATTGATTTACCAGATGGCCCGTCAGGCGTACTCGCTTTTGGTCGTCATAGTCCCTCGCAAGGTTTAGCACTTAAACATAATGTTCCCGCTAACGGCGATTTTTATTTCAGCAATAAAGTCGCTGATTATACCTTAGTGATGGATATTATGTGGCCAGAAACCAGTGTTGATGAATTTCGCGGACTGTTACAAACGGATCCGCTAAATAATGATGATGCAGATTTATTTGTTGATAGAGACACCAATGGTGTGGGTATTACCACCCGTGATAGCGGTTTCTTTGGTGATTTAAAGCCCAATACTTGGTATCGTGTTGCCATCGTATTTTATGCCGCCCCAGAGAATGGCGTATTGAAAGTCTTTATCAATGGTGAACTTGTTGGTGAGAAAGATGAAGGTGAAATAGGTGAGCGCTGGGCTTTAAAAAGCAGCCTATTACTGCTCACCGATGACACCTACGAAACCGAGCCTGGCTTTTTAAATGCATTACTTTTTGCCGGCCGCACTTTCGATGCAGATGAAATCGCATCACTTGGAGGACCAAGTAAAACCATGCGTTATAATCAGCGCACCAGAGTTTTAAACCAAAAAGTGGAACGTCACATGCAAAGTGTGACGACTATGGCACTAAACCCATGGTTACAACAACGACAAAAATTCTTTAAAACAATGTAATATAGATTCACTATTAAGGGGTTTAACGCCCCTTTTCAGACCTGATTTTTCTTCTACTAGCAACTTTGTAAATAATACAGTACAAAAAAGCGCAATTTTTAAACTTAATAGAAACCCTTGCCTAAGTTTAAATTTGTATTGTTTGGTTATTTAAACCGCAAAAATCAAAATTTTGTTATGGTGTTTTTACTGATTTTTTTTAGAAAAAAAAATAACATGCTAAAACGCCTGCATTTCCCTTAATATTGTATTTAAAACTTTACAAAAGTACCTAACATACAATAACACGCCCCCTCTTTCCCTCGCGTTAATTTTGAATGATTATCTAGCTAAATCGTGTTTAGAGAGATGATCGCCTAATGTAAAAGCCATCTCTCACTTTTTAGGGGACTTAAAATGACTACTGCCAATAACCCACTAGGTTTACTAGGAATCGAATTTACTGAGTATGCAACACCTGATGCTGACTATATGGAAAAAATCTTTGCAGACTTTGGTTTTTCAAAGTTAAAGAAGTTCAAAGGCAAAGACATTACATATTTCAACCAGCATGATATTCATTTTTTACTAAACAATGAACGTGATGGTTTCTCGGCAGAATTCGCTAAATCTCACGGTCCTGCAATTTGTTCAATGGGTTGGCGTGTTGAGAATGCACAAAAAGCATTTGATGTTGCAGTTGAACGTGGTGCAAAACCAGCAACTGATTCAGCAAATAAAGACCTGCCATATCCTGCAATCTATGGTATTGGTGACAGCCTAATCTACTTCATTGACATATTTGGTGACAAAGGTTCTATCTACACGAATGATTTTGAAGACCTAGCTGAGCAAAATATTGTTGAAGACAAAGGTTTCCTTCGTATCGATCACCTTACTAACAATGTTTATAAAGGCACAATGGAAACATGGGCAAACTTCTACAAAGACGTATTTGGCTTTGAAGAAGTTCGCTATTTCGACATTAAAGGTCAAAAAACAGCGTTACTTTCTTACGCACTTAAATCACCGTGTGGCACATTCTCTATTCCTATCAATGAAGGTAAAGACGATAACAACAACCAAATTGATGAGTACTTAGATGAATACAATGGTCCTGGTGTACAGCACTTAGCGTTTTTAACAAATGACCTTGTTGGCTCGTTAGACAAACTAGACCAGACAAATATCGCAACACTTGATATTGTTGATCACTATTACGACACAATTTTTGACCGTGTTCCTTGGGTTAAAGAAGACAAAGAAAAAATCAAAGAGCACCAAATCTTAGTTGATAGCCAAAGTGAAGACTGTTACTTACTGCAAATTTTCACTAAAAACTTATTTGGTCCAATCTTTATTGAGATGATCCAACGTGTTGATGACGGTGGTTTCGGTGAAGGTAACTTCCAAGCACTGTTTGAATCAATTGAGCGCGACCAAGAGCGTCGTGGTGTTATTTAATTAATACCTATTACAATTAAGCCCAATAAGCAGCATGTACTTTTATATGCTGCTTTTTCCACTTTAAGTCTTTAAAAATAGCTGTTGCGTAGCAATATAAGTAATCAGTTAAAAATAAAAGGGTGCATTATGAGCGCAATTAATAAAACACATGACGTAAACCTAAAGAGCTGGGTTGTGTCTGCAAATGTGAGCGGTACCGATTTTCCTATTCAAAATTTACCTTTTGCTGTTTTCCGTAGAGTAAATAGCAATGAAGAGTTCCGTGGCGGTGTTGCCATTGGTGATTACGTTCTTGATTTAGACGTTGTCGTTGCATCGGGCGTTTTAACAGGTTTAGCTCTTGAAGCGGCAACTGCTGCCAACGCCCCTGCATTGAATGAGTTTATGGGGATGGGTAAAGCACATTGGTCTGCACTTCGTTTGGCATTGAGCGAAGCTCTAACTGAAGGTTCAGCGCACCAGTCTGCACTTGGATCTGCGCTCGTAGCACAAACGGATATTGAATATTCACTGCCATGCCATATTGGTGATTACACCGACTTTTACACATCTATCTATCATGCAACGGCTGTAGGCAGTTTATTCCGTCCAGATAATCCATTACTACCAAACTACAAGTGGGTACCAATTGGTTATCATGGTCGTGCATCATCTATTGGTGTGTCAGGTCAAACATTCCCTCGTCCAAAAGGTCAAACAAAAGCGCCTGATGCAGATGTACCATCATTTGGCCCAGCAAAACGCATGGACTACGAATTAGAGCTTGGTATTTACCTCGGTAAAGGCAATGAATTGGGTGATGCCATTAGCATTACTGATGCAGAAGATCATGTATTTGGTTTTTGCCTCTTCAATGACTGGTCAGCACGTGATTTACAAGCATGGGAATACCAACCACTGGGCCCATTCCTTGCGAAAAACTTTGCATCAACAGTGTCACCTTGGATTGTAACGACTGAAGCACTTGCTCCATACCGCACTCAGTGGCACCGCGATGCAAGCGACCCGCAACCGCTTGAGTATTTAGAATCAGCGCACAACCGTGAAGCGGGTGCATTTGATATTCAAATGGATGTGTTACTTGAATCTGAAAAAATGCGTGTTGACGGTGTAGCCCCAAGCAAATTATCTGAATCAAGCTTCAAACATAGCTACTGGACAGTTGCGCAAATGGTTACGCACCACACAGTAAATGGTTGTAATTTTGTACCTGGCGATATGTTAGGCTCGGGCACCCAATCAGGCCCAGAGCATGAAGAAGCGGGTTCAATGCTAGAGCTTTCACGAGGTGGCAAAGAAACCATCAAGTTAAGTAATGGCGAAGAGCGTACTTTCTTAGAAGATGGCGACAAAGTAATTATGCGTGGTTGGTGTGAAGCTGACGGCTTTAACCGCATTGGTTTTGGTCGCGTTGAAGGCACTGTTCTACCTGCTAAATAAACTTAAATGCATTTCGTGGTGGCAAGCTAATTGTCACCACTACCTCACTCTTTAATACCATTTACTAAATTTTTCTGGATTTTTCGATACATTTTGGTATCGTGAACCGGTTAACTTGCCTGCTCAAAAAATAATAATTCAAGGCAGTATATTTAACTACATCGGTTGTCATAATGTTAAAAGCACTTTTTCCAGATAAACAGTTATTGGTCCGCCAAAATGGTGATGTAAAGTACATTACATTACCTAGTTGGTTACAAATAAGCTTATTTGCAATTGGCTTAACCGTATGTATTGTTGCTGGTGTTGCAAGCTACCAGTATGTTGAACTTAACAAAGTCATCTCTGCGCAAGATAAGATTATCGAGCAAAAGCAAACTGAGCTTGATGCCCTTCATCTTTCTTATCGTGAAAAACACAGTGAATTGTCCAATCGTATTTCTCAGATTGATGAAAAATCCCAAATAATGACCAATATGCTTGAGTCATTACCTGAAGCGCAACAAGCAGAATTCCAGACTAAGCAAGAAACCACTAAACAAGATAATATAACACAAACTGAAACATCAGAAGCTGAGCCAGTTATCACCCTCTCGGATGACACCCCTGTTGAGAAAAAAACGCAAAGCAATGACCAGAAAAAACCTAATACAGAAAGCAAAAAAGCTGAAGAAAAAAGCATCGAAAGCGATATTGAAAAAGAGAATCAGCAATTAGATGCGCACTTTGCAATGCTTTCCGAAATTGTTGATTCACGTACTACAAGCTTACTTACAGCACTTAAAACTGCGGGTGTAGATAAAGATTTTATAATGCAGCTTGAATTAAATACCAGCGCTCAAGGCGGCCCTTTTAACGCCATTGATACCTCGGTACTCACTGAAGAGCAGCAAGAATTATTAGATAAAATCGTGGCTTTAAATCAATTAAGCGGTAATCTGGCATTGTTGCCGACCACACTGCCAGCAAAAGATTTTTATGTATCAAGTGCTTACGGACTTCGTACTGATCCTATCTCTAAACGCCGTGCAATGCACCGAGGTATTGATATGGCGGGTTGGCATAAAACTAAAATCTTCGCGCCTGCAAATGGTGTGGTTAAGCGTGCTGGCCGTAATGGCGGCTTTGGCAACTTTATCGAAATAGAACATAAGAATGGATTCGTTACGCGTTACGGCCATTTAGCAAAGGTCAATGTGAAGCGCGGGCAGCAGGTACAAAAAGACCAAGTTATCGGGCTAATGGGTAACTCAGGACGCAGTACAAGCACCCATTTACATTACGAAATTTTACATAACAAAAAGTATATCAACCCGTTAAAACTAACTAAGGCATTTGAGAATGTTCTCCAATAAGAAAAAAAGCCCTTTCCCTTCTATTATCTCCTCAGACGTTGAAATCACCGGGCAAATTAATAACGCAGGCACCATTCAACTTGAAGGGTGTGTTAATGGCGAAGTGAATGTACAAAGTTTAACTATCGGAAGCGATGGCCGTGTTGAAGGCGATATAAACGCCCAAGAAGTGATTGTAAAAGGCTCTGTTAAAGGCACAATCAAAGCCAAAAAAGTAGTGTTAGAGCAATCTGCAACAGTAGTTGGTGATATCTTCCATGACACGATCAGCATTCAAGAAGGCGCTTCAATTCAAGGTTCGATGACACAAACAACTAAGCCTGTTGCACCTGTTTCAGAAAAAGAAAACAAAATAGAAAAGAAACCAGCTTAAATGAAAATGTTACGTAATACACTGTTATCCATTACAACCGCATTATTTTTATCGGCGTGTTGGTTTCAAGACCCTGCGATTAAACAAATTGAACAGTTTATCACTGAGCAAACAGTCGATAAGCAAGATGAAAAGTGGCGCACTAAACTGACCATGCCACCAAAGTTAACATTTGCAGAAGATGCAACATATTACTGGGTATTACAAACAACCCTTGGTGAAATGAAATTTGAGCTGTTTCATAAAACAGCTCCAATGCATGCGTCGAGCACAATTTACTTAACCACGCTTGGTTTTTACGATTCACTTACCTTTCACCGTGTAATCAGTGACTTTATGGCACAAGGTGGCGATCCACTTGGTAATGGTCGTGGTTTTCCTGGTTATCGTTACGCAGGTGAATTTGAGCCTCTCGTACCTCATGACCAAAAAGGTCTGTTAAGTATGGCCAATGCAGGCCAGAATACTGACGGCAGCCAATTTTTTATTACTTTTCGCCCAACCCCGCACTTAAATGGCAGACATACTGTGTTTGGTAAACTTGTAAGTGATGAAAGGGTGCTTGATTTATTTAATGAAAACGGTAGCCGTGGTGGCAAACCAAAGCAACAATTGGTAATTCAATCTGCCAAAATTATTGTTGAGTAAACGTGTTTATGCCAAGCCTTAGCTATCGCGCTAGGCTTGGATCTTCCCCGCATAACGTATACAATTCTTGCCTCTGAAAATTGTGTTGTGATTATGCTAAAAATCGCCCTTGTACTGCTTGTAATCTTTTGCCCTTTAGCAATCGATCTTTATTTACCTGCCATGCCGCAGATGGCATCTGAGCTTAATAGCTCAATTACCCATATTCAAACAAGCATTACTGTTTTTATGTTGTGTGTTGGTTTAGCCCAATTAATTTTAGGGCCACTAAGTGATCGCTTTGGCCGCAGAAAAATCGCTATTTTTGGCGTTTTAACGTATTTATTAGGCGCTCTTTGCGCTGCCTTTGCTGAATCAGTGACAGTACTTATATTCGCGCGGATAATTCAAGGCATTGGCGCAGCTGCAACATTTGTAAGTACCTTTGCTCTGGTTCGTGATAACTATAATGCTAATAAAAGCGCGCAAGTAATCTCTTATTTAAATGGTATTGTGTGCTTTATCCCCGCTTTAGCGCCAATTTTAGGTGCATGGTTAACCTTGCAATTTGGCTGGCAAAGTAACTTTTACTTTTTAGCTGCCTTTGCCGTAATTGGCCTTGCCGTGCTGGTATTTGCAATTCCAAAACGCATACCTGAGAGCCACACAAATAAAGCTGAAAAAAGCGTGTCTTACTGGCAAATTTTTACGCATCCAACCTTTCTTTTTAATGCCATTATTTGTATGTTGGCTATGAGCGCAATTTTAGCGTTTGTAGCACAGGCGCCAAACTATTTAATTAATCAACACGGGCTCAGTGAACAGCGTTTTACCTTCTGGTTCAGCATCAATGCCACTGTCAGTATTATTGCCAGTTTTATTGCTCCACAATTAATTAAACGTGCAACATCACTTGCGCTAATGTGCGGTTTAATATTGATGGTCATGGCTGCAAGTTTAGTAGTGGTGTTTCAGCTAACATTTGCCAATGTAGCTAGCTTTATGTGTGCGATATTTATTGGTTCAGTGGGTTTTTCGTTTACCATGGGTGCAGCAGCTGGCAACGCGCTCGCGCCTTTTAAACAGCATGCGGGTAAAGCATCAGCATTACTCGGTATGATGCAAATGAGTGGTGCGGGGCTAATTGTTAGTCTAACTCAATATCTGCCACTTGCTATCCCGTATATTATTGCATTACACCTGTTAAGTGTTTTACCCTTTTTAATCAAGTTAAAACAGTTTGAAAACACTCCACTTCCTTCATATAACTAATAAAAATCATGATTAACTTTGAATCTCTTTTATCATTTATTACCCTCAGTTTTTTGTTGGCAGTTTCACCGGGGCCATCTAACGCGTTTTTAATGGCGCAAACGTTTGCAAAAGGCAAAGTAGCAGGAATGCAAACGGCATTTGGTTTTGCCGCAGCGGGGGTTGTTCATACAATACTGGCTGTTGCGGGGCTGAGCGTAATATTAAAAACATCTGAGCTTGCATACCAAGCAGTACTTTGGCTAGGTGCTTTGTATCTTATTTACCTTGGCGTAACCAGTATTATTGATAGTCTACGTCAACCAGAGGTTATTCACTGTGAACTATCGGGTAAAAAAGAAAAGAACATTTTTGTTCAAGCAATGCTTACTGAGATTTTTAATCCGAAAGTTGCCTTATTTTTTCTCGCGTTTATTCCCCAATTTGCTGATAGCACATTAGCTACACCAGTGTGGTTACAGTTACTGATATTTGGATTGCTCTACCCTATTTTGGCATTTCCTATTGATGTATTTTATGTAAAAAGTGGAAACAAGATTGCAGGCTATTTCAAACATCACCCAAGTGCACAACAATGGATTGACCGTATTGCCGGTGGTATTTTTATTTTATTAGGGTTACGCTTGGTGCTCGAAGTATTTTAAGGTGTTAACAAATGGACCAAATTATCACTGCAATTCCTGCTAAAAAAAGCATCGCATTAGTCGCTCATGACGGTAAAAAAGCAGCCTTAGGCGCTTGGTGTGAAAAGCATAAAGACATTCTTGCAGCGCATAATTTATATGGCACCGGCACTACAGGCCACCTCATTGAGAAAACTACCGGGCTTCAAGTTGAAAAGCTATTAAGTGGCCCAATGGGTGGTGACCAACAACTTGGAGCAAAAATCGCTGAGCATGAAGTAAATCTGCTGATTTTCTTTTGGGATCCTTTAGCCTCTCAGCCTCACGACCCTGACGTGAAAGCACTTTTAAGACTAGCTGCCGTTTGGAATATTCCGGTCGCTTGTAACGAAGCAACAGCTGATATGCTGATAGCCAGTCAGATGATGTCTGAGCAAATAAATCGCACAATTCCAGATTATCATAACTACCTTGCTAATCGATTGGACTAAGTTTTACTCTTCTTTTCTTTGGCGCAAAAATCTCGCAAATCGTGGTTTACCATATTTGGTAAACCCGTTGTAGCGATAAGTAACTCTACTGCCAATAGCAGGAGGTGTACTTCTCAGTTCATCAGAAAGACCACTTCCGAGTTTTATTTTTTCACCATTTTCAAGCTCAATAATTAAAGCACCAACGAGCCCTTTATACTTTCCTTTACCCGCGCTATAGCCAACAACTACACCTTCGGCATCCTGATGTGGCTTATATTTCAGTAAATTAGCGCTTCTTCCTGCGCTAAACAGGGCATTTTTTGCATGCAGCATTACACCCTCTGCGCCTTCATCTAATCGTGTTTGATAAAATTGCGCTAATTGGTCATCTGTTGAAAATTGAAATTGCTCGATGGCAACCAGATATGCTGATTTGCTCTCGCTGATGATTGAACGGTAGTTTTGATATCGTTTTATAAAAGGATTTGAAGTGTCTGGCATATCAAATACAAAGAATTTTATATTCTGCCATGCCTCTTGATTTGCCTTGTGATCTAACACTGTACTGGCTATAAATTCAAAATCGTTATGTTTGCTCCAAAGCTCGCCATCAAGCCAAGTATCTGGCCAATGCTCAGTAAACCAACTCGGAGCATTAATTTGCTTACCATTACGTGTTACAAGCTGTTTGTTACGCCAAATTGCTCTTACCCCATCTAGTTTTTCACTGACCAAGTAATTAGCGACACTTTGCTGCTGGTAACTGTTTGCCAGTTGTACTTCCATTGCAAAGACAATGCGATAACAACATAAAGAAAAGAATATTAGGGATTTGAGAGCCATCATTTCCTCCTTGAAATTTTACTGGCTCTTATAAGTGTATCGGATTATTTAAAGTTTGCTGGCAATAAGCGTCTTAACTGCCATTAAATCGTTGCAGCATTCGTCTACATGAGAAAAATCCGCAGAGATACTGTATTTGTTAGGAACCACCACAGTAAATAACCCAGCAGCTTTAGCGCTCGTTGAGCCTGTAACTGTATCTTCAATAGCAAGGCCTGTTTCAGCTGTTAAAGCAAAGTGAGTAATGGCTGATAAATAAGGCTCAGGATGTGGTTTTGGCAATTCAACATCATCACGGGTATAAATCACATCAAAAAACGGTGTTAAGTTATGCCCTGATAAAATTGCAGACGCTTCGGCTTTTGCACTACCTGTTACTAATGCCAGTTTTAAGCCTTGCTTTTTACACCATGTGAGTAAGTCTTTTGCACCTGCCAATAAGTCTGGTAAATGTGATTTCGAAATATCAGAAAAAACCACATGCTTAAGATTGGCAAGTGCACTTGGGGCAATGTCTAAGCCATGTTCGCGAACAATTACTTTAGCAGCTTCTAGTGTTGGTTTACCTGCAAATTGCTGGCAAAATTCATCTTCACTAAACATTAAGCCAAACTCACTAAGCACTTTGTTCCAGCTAACTGCATGTAAGTGCTCTGAATCAACCAAAGTGCCGTCTAAGTCAAAATAAATTGCTCGCAAAGACATTTAGTTTTGCTCTTGTAGTGATTCTGGAACAGGCGATGATGCTAAATCTCCACTTTCTACTTCCACTAATTCATAACCACGGGCTAACCTTTTTACTGTCAGCACTGGTTTTTCTAACGCTTGTTTTTGGCGTTCAATATCTTGCGCTAAGCCTTCAAGGGTTGTACCGAATGACCCCTCAGCAGTTTCAGACCAATTTACTGCTTTACCATTAATGTTATATTCAACAACATGTACTTGAAATAATGTACCTTCATCACTTGGACATTCAATTACACGATAATTCCAAAACGCAGACATAGCTTTCTCCTCTGTATAAGCGCGCAGACTTTAGCATATTTAAAATAAATATAAAGTAGTCGAAAACTGGCTATCGACAAAACTTGCATAATTATTCTCAAGCTGGTTG
>NZ_JBFKMX010000087.1:0-15347 GCF_041629635.1 Pseudoalteromonas sp.
AAGCTAAGCCAGCTTCGAATGGAGCGTGCTGAGTTAAAAAAATAAAGCCACAAAACGTGGCTTATTTATTTTTATATAAACTCAGCAAAATTTAAATAAATGCAGGCTTTATTCTAGCTAGCAGTTTAAGTGATGCCTCATCAAGTTCGCCATGACTTAGCCACGCATTTAATAATGATTCATTATCATGCAAGCTACCGTTTACCTTTTCTTGTAATAAGGTTACTTGTTCAGTCAGACGAAGTGCGGTATCGGCTTCAGGCGACTCTAATTCGTTTAAAAGCTCTAAACGAATAGTTAATTGATGCCTTGAAAGATCACTCACTTCTTTTTGCTGCCATTCACTTGGTAAATCACCTTGCTCTAGCGCAGCAAATAAAGAAATTATTTTCTCTTGGGATTTTGCTTTTTCTAGTATTTCAAGATGGTTTTGATATTGCAAAATCAGTTCGTTGATATCTTTAGCTACATTTGTTTTATGTAACGAAACATCAAACAACTCTGCTTTTAATGATTTCAATTGTGTTATGGCAGTTTGCAGTGAAGTAAAATCATTATGAACAGCTGCATTGCTTATCTCTGTATAACGATTTTGAAATGCAACAAGCTGTGAGTCTTGCTGCTCACGCTCAGCTTTTTTCTGAGTGTCGCGTAATGAAAATGCTTTATCATTAATCTCACGAAACGCATTCCAAAGTTGATTCTCATGATTTTTACCCGCAAAACCAATTTCTTTCCAGCGCGTTTGAAGCGCTTTCAGTTGGTTAATCACATCATCAATATTGTCATTGTTTAAACAGGCTTCTGCATCTTTAACCAACTGGGTTTTTAATGATGCATTGTTACTGTGGCTTTCTTTAATAAATGCAAAGATCTGATTATCAATTGGTTTTAAACTCGCTAATAACTGCTTGTAGCGTTTGTTATCAACTTCACCCGCATCACGCCAGTCTTGCTTTAACTTCTTATATTGTTTTTCAATATCTTTCAGGTTGATATTTGGTAAAGCGCTTAATAGTGCTTGATACTCATTTATCAGCATCTGACGTTTTGCCACATTTTCTTCGCGCACCGCTTCAAGAGCAGCATAATGTTCACGACAAGGTGTAAACGCGACTTCTAATTGCAAATTAAATTGCTCATCCAGTGCTTTTTCTTCGTCGGTTGCAACATAACCAAGCTCGTTCCAACGCTTACGTGCAATTTTAATCCACGTGCTCAACTCTTCAATATTATCTGATTGTTCAGCAATTTTTTCATTTACCTCAGCTATAAGCTCATGACGTTTTGGTAAACTAATTTCTCTTTGCCATTCATTTACTTTAGTAAGCTCTTGCTCAACATATTGGTAGTCAGCTTCAAGGCGCTGCTGTGCTGATGTTGGCAGTTCACTAAACGAAGTTTGCACACCTTTGAAAATACCAAAACACACTTTGAAGCGTCCTGCTTCAATTAAACGTTTAATGTCTTTTAATTGTTTAGAAATACCCGCTTGTAATAACTTAACCTCATTAAATAAGGCTTTGTGTGCTGAGTACCAAACTTTGTCATGGCTGCGTAATTGATTTAGATAATTACGCGTTAATGGCTTTGGTAGCGACTTAATCATTTCATTACATGCATTAAGCCACTCGTCTTTTTCAGCGTTTGCAGCATCAAGCGTTTGCAGATCTGTTGCAATGGTAAGAGATTTTGCTTTATTTACGTGTGAAGCGATAGCTGGCAGTAAATCAATCACCGCTTTTACTTCTTCACACTGCCCTTCAATAGCCAATAACTGTTTTTGGAAATCCGCCGTAGGCAAGCTTAACTGCTTTAGACTCGCAAGCTCTGTCTGCATTTTCGCAATCACAGCATTAAGAGACGCCAGATTTTCAGGAGTTGGGTCACTTAATAAAGTATTCAGTGCGCCATCGGCTTCTTTATTCAATGCCAAAGCATTGTTTTTAGCGTTTTCAATTTGTGCTTTTTGGTTTTCTTGCGCTTTCAGTTCATCAAACTTTACTTTTAATGCTGCTAAATGCACCTCAACTTTTGCCAAAATGACTTGGTGCTTTTCTTCAACTTGCTCTTTGTCTGCAAGATATTCTAGCTCTAGATTTTGCCACTCTGTTGATAACACAGTTAACTCGTCAGCGCATTTGATGTAATCAAACTTATCTCTGAGTGCATTAAGTTTTGCCAAAACAAGCGTTACAGCCTGATTAACTTGTTGTGGTTTTAACGCTTCACGTTGTTGTTTTTCAGCCTCTTCTTTAAGCTGTTTTGCCAGTGCAGGTTTTGCATGTTTAACAATCGCTTTATCTAGCTGTACGCTTTGCATAAGCGGCACTAAAAGAGGTTGCTGTGATTCAGTGGCTGAAATAAAAAAATCTGAAATAAGCGCTTTATTACCAATACGTTTTAACAATGCTACTTTTTTATCAAAGTCGGTTATTAACGGCAATAACGATTCTAGCTGCTGCGGTTTGTCACAACGTTTAATAAGAATGTTTAACTCATCCTCATTGGGTTTATGCTGCGCTAGCTGATTAAATATCTCTTTTTCTGCGCTATTTTGCAGTGACTGGCTCGTTGTTTGTTTGTATGTTTTCCACCACAGCGAAATATCATTGATGCGCTTTAATGCTGCAATGCGTACTTTTTCATTGTCATCAGATTGCGCGAGCTGATTCAAAATCGCATTTTCTTTTGATTTATTCAAATCAAGTTTACTGACCGCAACTAAACGTTCGGCTACTTTCTTACTTTTCCATTTCGGCGTGAATAAACTACTAAATATCATCTTGCGCGAACCTTGCGATCTCATTTTGTGGACTAAATTCTTTCTTTAATTGTGCTTTTGATTTTTGAACCATTTGACCATCTTCGCCGATAGTAAATTGCTCGTTGCTTTTGGCAACCTTAGCTTGGTAAAGCATCACTAACTGTACTGTTTGTTCTTTTTGTGCGTCGCTTAAAGGCGTACCGTCAGGCCATTTACCTGTCGATGCGCCATATTCTAAGCGTGCAAATACTTCAGGAGTAAGGGAGTTAACTAATTGTTCGATATTCATGTTACGACTTTTTCAATAAAATTATCCGAATGCGGTTAATGATGTACCAGATAAAACCTGCGGCAATGGCACCGTAAGTTGTCATTTGTTCTAGGCTCTCAGGCCCGGGCTCACGGGAGTAAAGGTATAAAAAACCACCAAGGAAAATAATCAGTGCAACAAAAGAATGGTTTAGCAACCCTTGTTTACGTTTGATATATCGACGATAAGCAAGCTTTTCTCTTTCATGCTCATCGAGTCCTGCAACTGAAGTGTCACAATGTGGACATACTTTGTGTTTATCAGAGATTGGTTTACTACACGCTGGACAACTTATCCTCGCCATTTACTGCTCCCTAAAGCTAACTAAAAAAGGCGCCTTTCGGCGCCTTCTAGTTTACTCTTTTTCTTGGCTGTTGTCTTTTTTAAACTTCACCCAATAATCATCAACTTCTTGCTTCATTTCTTTACGAAGCAACATAATGCCGAATAAGTTAGGTAAGGTCATTACAACAATTGCCACTGCTGCAAGTTTCCAAACGAGCGTTGTATCTGCAAACGATGCCCAGAAGAACGCCGCAACATAAAATACACGATACGGCATAACTGAGCGCGAACCTAGTAGGTAAGTCATTGCACGGTCACCGTAATATGACCAAGCAATCGCTGTAGAGAACGCAAATAGTAATAGGCCAATCGATACAATGTATTGACCATTTTCACCAAAGTAACCACGTTGAAACGCGAGTGTTGTTAGTTCAGCAGAGTGAACAAGTGACTTACCGCGAACAACAATGCTTTTATCAACGACGTTTCCTTTTTCAATCACTACTGTACCAGTATGAAGATGGTCGCCATCTAAAAGAAAACGAATTTCTTCACCAACTGAACGATTATGAATTACCGTAAAGTTTTGATTTACCGCTTTACCTTCAATTACATTCAATTTACCGCTAAATGGTTTAATACTAGATTGTTGCTCATTCAGGTAGGCATATAACTCATTACGCTGCGCTTCAACACGCTCGTGGTAGTTACCATCAATGAATTCCATACTGGTGCGCTCAAAGCGTGTATCAAACTTTTCAGTCCAGGCACCTGATGACAAAATCACTAAACCTGTAAGTGTACAAATAATGATTGTATCAATGAACGGCTCAAGAATTGACACCATACCTTCTGAAACCGGTTCGTCAGCTTTAGCAGATGCGTGTGCAATTGGTGCAGAACCTTGACCAGCTTCGTTTGAGAATAAACCACGGTTTACACCACGATTAAATGCGTAAGCAAATGATGCACCAATAAAGCCACCTGCTGCTGCAGAGCCCGTAAACGCATTAGTAAATACAGACGCAAATGCAGGGCCAATATTTTCAATGTTATAGAAGATAACGCCAAACGCACCAATAATGTAAACAGCCGCCATAAATGGTACTACACGTGACGTGATTGCGGCGATACGCTTAATGCCACCTAAAATAACAAGTGCAAGTAAAATTGCTAAAACACCACCTGTTAGCATTGGCTCAAGGCCGAAACTCGCTTCCATACCCTGTGCAATGTTGTTGATTTGTGGCAGTGAACCTGTACCGAACGAACTAATTACTGTCGCAATAGCAAATAATACAGCAAGCCACTTCATATTAAGACGACGATCCATGTAGTACATTGGACCACCGGCCATGGTGCCATCTTCAGTTTTAACACGGTATTTGTGAGAAAGAGTTACTTCTACAAACTTGGTTGTCATACCAAAGAACGCGGTCATCCACATCCAGAAAAGCGCAGCAGGACCACCTATTGAAATCGCAAGAGCTACACCACCGATGTTACCTGTACCGACAGTACCTGAAAGTGCTGTTGCAAGCGCTTGAAAGTGCGTTGTATCACCTTCATGTTCTTTTTTATCGTATTTACCACTTACTATTTTCCAGGCATGTTTGAAGTACAGTACCTGAGGAAATTTTAAATAAATGGTGAAAAATAGACCTACACCAAGCAGTACGTATGGGAACCAAAAGGCACTCCCTAACATACCATCTAGCATATCTAAAAAATTGCCAAATGCTTCCACAACTTGTTCCTCTTATTATTACTTTGGGGAGCTGCGCTCCCCTATTTTTATTATCGTAATTTATCTACCACACTCACAATTGCAGCAAGCGTGTCTTGTCCAAATGAATACGAACGGCGATCTGACCAACCATAATCAACATCTGGTAAGCCGTTATTATCTTTAAATGGCATTTCAATTGTGTAAGATAAACAATTGAATTCCTGGCCTACCCAGCTAGAACCAACCGTTAAGTTTGCTTGTCCCGGTTCATCTTTCGGGTAGCCGAATTCATCTTGGAACTCAGGTGTCGTTACAAACATTGCCGCTTTAAAGCTGTCTTCTAGATCTTTTAAACGTGCATCGTAACGAGGAATACCTTCACTACCAGCAAAAAAGTTATACGGAATTGCTTCATCACCATGCACATCTAGGCACATATCAACGCCTGTTGCGAACATTTTCTCACGCACGTAATAAACTTCAGGGCTTTTCTCAATTGATGGCGTTTGCCATTCGCGATTAAGGTTTACACCTGCCGCATTGGTACGCAAGTGACCACGAACACTGCCGTCTGGGTTCATGTTTGGCACAATATAGAAAACGGCTTTATTTAATAATGCAGCGGCATGTGCATCTTCATCATCTAATAGCTTGTGAAGTACACCTTCAATAAACCATTCGGCCATTGTTTCACCTGGATGCTGGCGAGCAATCATCCAAATTACTTTTTTGTCATCAGCAGGTTCGCCAATTTGTAATACACTAATATCACGGCCATCAATTGTTTCACCAAGCGTTTCAATTGTGCAGCTTTCATGTGTTTGCGCCCAAGAAAGTAAATCTTGGTGGCGCTCATAACTATAAGGTGCGAAATAAGCAAAATACACTTGCTCACACTCTGGCGTGAATTCAATAATCAATTGATTATTTTCAAATCGTGTAGGTACACGGAACCATGTTTGGCGGTCATAAGATGCCACAGCTTGGTAATCAACCCAACCTTCTGGGTACGCAGATTTATCTAAATCGACGATAGTTAGTCGATGTAATAAATCGATTTGTGATTCAAGCTTGAAGTGAAACCACTGGAAAAATTCAGATTGGTTATCGTTTTTAATTTTTAATTGAATATCTTCGCGATTTTCAAGGCTTAATACCTCGATATTACCGCTATCAAATTGACTTGTAATTCTCATTAACTGTGTTCCCTAACGCACAATAACTTTAAGCCTACCAAAATAACTGGTTGGCTGAAACAATATGCGAGTAAATGAATAAAAAAGCCGGCACATTGGCCGGCTTTTAATCAAAAAAATATTAGCGAGGTAAGCTTGGGTGCTTTACTTCAGCCATATCTTGCATACAGCGAACAACCTGACAGCTGTAACCGAATTCGTTATCGTACCAAACATAAAGTACAACACGGTCACCATCTACGATTGTTGCTTGCGAATCAACAACACCTGCATAACGACTACCAACTAAATCAGTTGATACGATTTCAGTAGATGCTGTGTAATCGATTTGGTCACGTAAATCTGAATAAAGCGCAGTTTCACGTAAGAACTCGTTTAACTCTTCAACAGTTGTTGCTGTTTCAAGGTTAAGGTTAAGAATCGCCATCGACACATTTGGTGTAGGTACGCGAATTGCGTTACCTGTTAGCTTACCTTCAAGCTCTGGTAGTGCTTTAGATACCGCTTTAGCTGCACCCGTTGACGTAATAACCATATTAAGTGCCGCAGCACGACCACGGCGCTCAGCACTGTGGTAGTTATCGATTAAGTTCTGGTCATTAGTGTAAGAGTGAACAGTTTCAACGTGACCATTCTTAATGCCGAACTTATCATTTAATGCTTTAAGGGTTGGCGTAATTGCATTTGTTGTACAGCTAGCTGCAGAGATAATTGTATCTTCAGAAAGGATATCTTTGTTGTTTACACCGTAAACTACGTTTTTGATATTGCCTTTTGCAGGTGCTGTAAGAAGCACTTTAGAAGCACCTTTAGCCGCTAAATGCTGACCAAGGCCATCTTCATCTTTCCAAATACCTGTGTTATCAACAACAAGTGCATTTTCGATGCCGTATTGCGTGTAATCAACTTCGCTTGGCGAGTTAGCATAGATAACTTGAATGTAGCTACCGTTTGCTTTGATTGCATTACGCTCAGTATCAACAGTGATTGAACCATTGAAAGGACCATGAATTGAATCGCGGCGTAATAAGCTTGCACGCTTTTCAAGGTCACCTTTTTTACCGCCACGTACAACGATAGCACGTAAACGTAAATCTGTGTGAGGACCACTTTTCTCGATTAGAAGACGTGCTAATAAACGACCGATACGACCAAAACCGTAAAGTACTACGTCGCGCGGTTCAATTTTGTCTTCTTTATTGTGGATTTCAGCTAGTTCTGCTGCTAGGTATTCTTCGATTGAACGACCTTCACCCGCATTTTTATAGATATAAGCATAAGCTAGTTTACCTAAATCGATACGTGCTGATGTCAGTTCCATCTTGTCGATAGCTTCTAAAAACGGGAAGCTTTCACGCAGGCGTAATTTGCTGTCTTCGAATTGCGCAACAGTTTTATGCGCTTTGATAACATCAATTGTGCTTGCATTAATTAATGGACGACCGTAGATGGCGATTTCGATGCCACGGTTACGGTAAAGTTTACCAATAATTGGTTGCATGCTTTCAGCGAAGTCTTGGCGTTCCTGCCAGCTATTCAGATAATCTTGCTCGTGAGATGAGGTCATTTTGTCTACCTAAACGTAAAATTTTGAACGGATAGCCTAAAGCGTTAATTGTGAGAAGTGCCTTAGACGCGTGCATTCTAATTTAAATGTATTAATTTTTCCACCATTTCAGCATGAGACTTTCGCCCTGTCCCAATTATGTCTTTGCGCTAAAACAAATTTATTTATTTTATAACCTAACAACTATTACATTTAATAGAATGATTCGCTAAGCTTAATCAATCTAATGGATAATATTTTTTTTATTGTGTTAAAAAATCTTACAGCTCTATGCTTACTTACTTTTTTAATTGGTTGCGATAACGCCAAAAGTATTCGTGAAATTTGTGATGAAAATGATCAGTTTTGCGCTGATCTTAATACCGACAGTCACTGTAACACACAGCGCGCAGAGGTAATTTTAGGCCGTTACGCAGAATCAAAAACACCTGACGATACAACTAAGTATAAATTACTAACAGCATTTCATGAATACGCAAAATGTGTAGAGCTCGCAGCGAGTATCGAACACATAAAGTTGAAAGAGAAGACCACTTCGCGTGTTAAAGGCCATTTAACAGCGCTTAAAGAAATAAACCGATTATCTAAAGAAACACGTAATTCACAACATCCCCACTTACTGTTTTACCACTGGTCAAGAAAGGGCGATGAGAATGCGATTCAATTACTTATCGCAATGGATGAGAAGCGTGAGTTAGAAACATCTGAGTTTCAATATAAACTTGCAACCTACTACATTAAATTTAACAGTGACTTAGCTATTGATAAACTCTACCGTGCGCTCGAACTCAATCCGGCAGGTCATAGTGTTAAACCTGAGATTTATACCTCACTCACTAATATTTTTTATCAAATGAATGAATATAAACTGTCTTATATTTGGGCTTTGATTGCACAAGAAGCTGGTGTAGAAAACATTGATTTAGCGCCCCTAGAATACGAGCTTACTAATCAAGGTAAATCATTAAGTGAGCTTGCCAGCCTTGCTAGCAATACAATGAGTAGTATTGAGGATGGTAAGTTTACTTCACCGAGATAGTTTTTACAGGGTTAAATTAAAAACCAAATAAAAAAGCCTGCTTGAGCAGGCTTTTTCGAATTGGCTATACACGTAAGGTTAGTCTTTGCTTGTGCCGACTTCTACGCGAGTTTTCAGTTTTTGACCTGGGCGGAAAGTTACAACTCTGCGCGCAGAAATTGGAATATCTTCACCCGTTTTAGGATTGCGTCCAGGACGCTGTTTTTTATCTCTAAGATCAAAATTACCAAAGCCAGAAAGCTTAATTTGCTCACCACTCTCAAGTGCTGCACGAATTTCTTCAAAAAAGCTTTCAACTAAGTCTTTAGCGTCTTTTTTGTTAATACCCAGTTTGACAAACAGGTGTTCAGCTATGTCGGCTTTTGTAAGCGCCATATCTAGTCCCTCAACGATGCGTTAAATTGTTCAGCCAATTCGGCCACCACTAAGTCTACAATTGAGTTAATGTCTTTCTCTTCAAGGGTTCGCTCTGCATTTTGTAATGTTAATGCAATCGCTAAGCTCTTGTGATCAGCCTCAACTCCTTTGCCCTTATACACGTCGAATAAGTTTAGGTCAACTAGTTGATTTCCGCCAACTTTTTTTATTGACTCTAAAATATCACCAGCATTAACCGAATCTTTAACAACAATCGCAATATCACGTCGGTTTGATGGGAACTTAGAAACTTCAACCGCTTCAGGTAATATGCGGCTTTCTATACCTAACAGCTCGATTTCAAAGGCAAAAACTTGATTGTTAATATTTAGTTTAGACTGTATTTCTGGGTGAATACAGCCTAAGTAACCAATTTTTTTACCATTTCTTAAAATTGATGCTGATTGGCCTGGATGTAAGCCCTCATTTTGCTCTGCAACAAATGAAATATTTGTCATATCACAGGTTAAACTGAGTAATGCTTCAACATCTCCTTTGATATCAAAGAAGTCAACAGTCTGTGATTGAACACCCCAATGTTCGTTATGTGTATTACCGTAAATCACACCGCCGATAATTTGCGTTTGCTCAACACCATTTTCTGCAGCATCATTTTTAACAAATTTTAAGCCTGATTCAAACAAACGAATGCGCGACTGCTGACGGTTTTGGTTATATACCAGTGACGATAATAAACCAGGTAATAAACTTACACGCATTGCCGACATTTCAATTGAAATTGGGTGTGGTAATACCAACGCATCTGCACTTGGGTGTAATAAGTTTTGTACTTTAGGATCAACAAAACTATAGGTAATCGCCTCTTGGTAACCGCGACTCACTAATTCATTGCGGAAACGCTTTAAAGGTAAAATTGCTTCTTGATGTTGAGTCATAGCAAGTTTTGCTGTAGGCGCAACATTTGGAATATTGTTGTAACCAAATACACGCGCCACTTCTTCAATTAAATCTTCTTCAATTGAAATATCAAAACGATAACTAGGTACATCTGCTTGCCAAATATCATTGTCGAAACTAACGGTAAGACCAAGACGCGTAAGAATATTTGTAACTGTGGTATCATCAATGTGATAACCAATTACACGGTCTAAACGGGCACGGCGTAATGACACTGATTTAGCTTTTGGTAAATGCGATTCAGATACAGCTTCAACAACCGGTCCTGCTTCACCACCCACAATATCAAGTAGCAATTGCGTTGCACGCTCCATAGCGTCATGCTGAAGTTTATAATCAACACCGCGCTCATAACGATGCGATGCATCCGTATGTAAGCCATAGCTACGCGCTTGGCCAGCAATTGCTAAAGGGCTAAAGAATGCACTTTCTAATAAAATATCCTGTGTTGTTTCAGTAACACCTGATTTTTCACCACCAAAGATACCAGCCATCGCAAGCGCTTTTTGGTGATCAGCAATTAATAATGTGCTTTCTTTTAACTTTGCTGTATTGCCATCAAGTAAAACAAGTTCTTCACCAGGATTTGCGTTTCGAACTTTAATGCCACCTTCAATTGCATTTAAATCAAATGCATGCATTGGGTGACCAAGCTCAAGTAACACATAGTTAGTCACATCAACCACAGGGTCAATTGAACGAATACCACTGCGACGAAGTTTTTCAACCATCCAAAGTGGTGATTCAGCATTTAAGTTAATACCTTTGATTACACGGCCTAAGTAACGTGGACATGACTCAGGATTTACCAATTCGATGTCAATTTTGTCATCGATGGTTGGTGTAACTGGTGTAATTTCAACATTGGTAACATCAAGGTTATTCAGAACACCAACTTCACGCGCAAGGCCTTTAATGCCAAGGCAGTCACTGCGGTTTGCCGTTAAATCAACATCAATGGTGACATCATCTAAACGAAAGTATTCACGAATGTCAGTGCCAATTACTGCATCTTCAGGTAATTCTAAAATACCATCAGAGCTATCAGCCATGCCTAACTCTTCAAATGCACATAACATGCCGTGAGAAGGTTGACCGCGTAATTTTGCTTTCTTAATTTTAAAATCGCCCGGTAATACCGCGCCAACTTTAGCAACCGCTACTTTTAAACCTTGGCGACAGTTTGCAGCACCACATACGATATCGAGTAGTTCGTCTTCGCCAACATCAACTTTTGTTACACGTAATTTGTCTGCATCTGGGTGTTGGCCACATTCAACCACTTGACCAATCACTACGCCTGAAAAATTACCAGCAACAGCATCTAAACCATCAACTTCAAGGCCTGCCATCGACAGTTGCTCAGAAAGTGCGTCAGTATCAATTGCAGGGTTAACCCATTCTCTTAGCCACTTTTCACTAAATTTCATTGTTACTTCACTCTTACTTGAATTGGTTTAGGAATTTTAAATCGTTTTCGAAAAATGCACGTAAGTCATTTACGCCATAACGCAACATAGTTAGACGCTCAACACCCATACCAAATGCAAAACCTGTGTATTCTTCTGGGTCAATGCCAACTGAGCGAAGTACATTTGGGTGAACCATGCCACAACCTAATACTTCTAACCATTTACCGTTTTTACCTTTAACGTCAACTTCTGCTGAAGGCTCAGTAAACGGAAAGTAAGAAGGACGGAAACGAATTTCCATATCTTCTTCAAAGAAGTTGCGCAGGAAATCGTGTAAAATACCTTTTAATTCAGTAAAGCTTACGTTTTTATCAACCATAAGACCTTCCACCTGATGGAACATCGGTGTATGCGTTTGGTCGTAATCGTTACGGTATACACGACCAGGTGAAATAATACGAAGCGGTGGCTGCTCAGCTTCCATAGTACGAATTTGAACGCCACTCGTTTGCGTACGCAGAACTAATTTTGGGTTGAAGTAAAACGTATCGTGATCAGCACGTGCTGGGTGATGCTCTGGAATGTTTAACGCATCAAAATTGTGGAAATCATCTTCCACTTCAGGACCTGATTTTACTGCAAAACCTAGCTCACCAAAAAAGCTCTCAATTCGTTCGATAGTACGTGTTACAGGATGTAAACCAGCGGTCGGTTGAGTACGCCCTGGTAATGTTACATCAATGGTTTCTTTTGCTAGTTTTTCTGCTAATGCTTTTTCTTGCAGCGCTTCACGCTTCGCATTAATTTTTTCTTGAACTTCCTGCTTCGCTTGGTTGATTACCTGGCCTGCAGTTTTACGTTCTTCAGGGTCCATTTTACCTAAGCTTTTTAATAAGCTGGTAATCTCACCTTTTTTACCTAGGTAGTTTACGCGCACATCTTCTAAGTGAGCGATTTCACTGGCTTTCTCAACAGCTTCAAGGGCTTCAGCCAAGATTGCTTCTAAATTCATAAGGGCTTTTCACTCGTTTTTGCCAACTACTCAATTTTCAAAATTGTTAGTTAGATTTCTCGTAACGTTTAACTATCGATTAACGTGACATTTTTTAATAAAAATTAGCCCATTATGATACCCGAAAAGCAACACTTTTTACTAGAGCATGACAGTGCAAAAAAGCACGTTATCACACATTTTTTAGCTCAAAATCAGCACAAAACAAGAATTATCGATTCGGAAAACAAAAAGCACCCTTTGGGTGCTTTGTAATGATTATAAATTGAGGATAGTTTTGATAAATGGGATCGTTAATTTGCGCTGCTCGACGATAGAGGCGTGATCGAGTTTATCGAGAATATCAAGCAGTGCCCGCATATCACGACTAACTCGCGACAACAAAAAGCGTGTCGCTTCTTCAGTAAGTGTTAATCCCCGCATTTTAGCGCGTTTAACTAAAGCTTCGGCTTTATCATCATCACTCATAGAGCGAATTTGAAACGTAGTACCCCAATTAAGGCGAGATTCTAAATCTGGTAAATTTATATTGAGCATATTTGGCAGTAAGTCCCCTGCCACCACTAACATTTTGCCATCGCTATTAAAACGATTGAAAAAGTTAAAGAGTGCTTTTTCCCAAAGAGGGTCGCCCGCAATTTGTTGAATATCATCAATACAAATCACATCAAGTTTTTCTAAGTCGTCTAATACATGGGGATCAAGCCAAGCTAAATCTTTACACGAAAGTAAGAAACACGATAAGCCAAGTTCTTGCGCGCGGATACACGTGGCATACAGTAAATGTGATTTACCTGAGTCTGAAAAGCCGCATAAATACACATAATTAAATGCTGCGCCTTCTAACTTAGTCAAACCGACTTCAAGCTGCTTTACTACATGCGAATTTTCACCACCAAAAAAACTCATAAACGTTTCATCGTCAGGCAGTGTGACGGGTAACGCCATTTGTTGGTATTCACTCATTAGTGATTTAGCCACTTATATTCAAGTTGCTGAGTATCCTTTTGACTGAATGGATCAAAAATCACTTCAAACTGCGAGTCCAATTGCAATGCTTTTTTCAAACTATCAACATGGGTATTTAGGTAAAGCTTTAAATCAACACGTTCACCTTTACGAAATTGAATATCAAGCTCACTCACTTGGGTCAGTGATCGAAGCCTTGTTTTTAATGCTTCTAATTGTTTAAAGCCACGAACACCATAAAAAGAAATCTGCACCGTATTTGATGTGTCTGTTTGCCTCAAGATAGCGTACTGTTTTGCTATCTGCTCTGAAATACTACCTACAAGTTCTCCTACAATCGTGAGTTTATCACCAGATAATTGCTCTATCTGATAACTTACTTGGTTAGTAAATTGCCAATCCAATAACCACACATTATCACGCTGGTAAAGCCTTGCTGAAACAATGACTTCAGGCTCATAACGACTTGAAGCAGCTAAGATTTGCTGAGGAAAGTTTGCCCACACATCAGTCACACTTAAGTTCATGCGATCTTCTAAATCAAGCAATGGCATTACTATTGGTAAACCCGCGTTATTACTGTTTGTTTCGAGTAAGTGGTAAATTTGCGGATAATCTTCTTTTGTTACCAAACTACGCTGAACATTTTCTTCAATGGCTAACCAAATAAGTGTAAGAGGTCTACGATTACCCCAAATTGGGATCGCCATTTCATTCAGAACACTATCGATTAGCTGCGGTTGATAACGAATTTTTAAATACGTTTGATACTGAGACTCTTCATATTCGTACTTAAGCACAAAACGTGAAAGACTCTGAAAAGCTTGTTTGATAGCTGGGTGAGAACTATCTATCGATTGGCCTGATACCTTTTCAAGTACGCCAATAAAACCAACGCGATTTGCGCGTCGTTGTTCGCTCTGAGTTTTATTATCGACAACCGCTTTATATTGATAAAGATCAGTCACTTCAACAGCTAATAAAGAAAAGCTAAGTAAACTAAATAAGGTAAAAATCAGTGCGTTTTTCAATGTGTTAAACTTGTATTCCATGATGTGCCTGATCCTAAAACATCGGACAATGCAAAGCAAAAAAAAATTATGAAAAAGCGTTTAAAATAGGTACTTATGATATTAACGTGGAGTTTTATCAGAAATTGGTGCCCGGGGACGGACTTGAACCGTCACGCTGTTACCAGCGAGGGATTTTAAATCCCTTGTGTCTACCGATTCCACCACCCGGGCATCGGGCTGCTTGCGCATGTGGATTTATAATGGAGGCGGAACCCGGAGTCGAACCGAGGTAGACGGATTTGCAATCCGCTGCATGGCCACTCTGCCATTCCGCCAACTTCATAAAGAAGTTGGAGCGAGTAACGAGGTTCGAACTCGTGACCTCAACCTTGGCAAGGTTGCGCTCTACCAGCTGAGCTATACTCGCATCCTAAAACGTTTTAATGAGTCGTTCACTCATAATTAGTGGTGCCCGGGGACGGACTGGAACCGTCACGCTGTTACCAGCGAGGGATTTTAAATCCCTTGTGTCTACCAATTCCACCACCCGGGCGACACTAAATTCATTGAAATCTGGAGGCGGGTCCCGGAGTCGAACCGAGGTCCACGGATTTGCAATCCGCTGCATGGCCACTCTGCCATTCCGCCAACTTCAAAAGAAGTTGGAGCGAGTAACGAGGTTCGAACTCGTGACCTCAACCTTGGCAAGGTTG
>NZ_JBFKMX010000088.1:0-15295 GCF_041629635.1 Pseudoalteromonas sp.
TCGGCGGTGGCCCTAACCGTATCGGTCAAGGTATCGAATTCGATTACTGTTGTGTACACGCAGCCCTTGCAATGCGTGAAGACGGCTACGAAACAATCATGGTTAACTGTAACCCTGAAACAGTTTCTACCGACTACGACACATCAGATCGTTTATTCTTCGAGCCAATCACGCTAGAAGACGTATTAGAGATCGTACGTGTTGAAAAGCCAAAAGGTGTAATCGTGCAGTACGGTGGTCAAACACCACTTAAACTAGCGCGTGAGCTCGAAGCGAATGGTGTGCCAATCATTGGTACTTCGCCAGATGCAATCGACCGTGCTGAAGACCGTGAGCGCTTCCAGCAAATGGTTGAGCGTTTAGACCTACTTCAACCTGAAAACGCAACAGTAACTTCTCTAGAAGAAGCTGTAGCGAAATCTGCTGAAATCGGCTTCCCACTAGTTGTACGTCCTTCATACGTACTGGGTGGTCGTGCGATGGAAATCGTATACGACGAAGACGATTTACGTCGTTACATGACAGAAGCAGTATCGGCGTCAAACGAAGCACCAGTTCTACTAGACCGTTTCCTAGATGACGCAATTGAAATCGACGTAGATGCTATCTGTGACGGTGAACAGGTAATCATCGGCGGTATTATGGAACACATCGAACAAGCAGGTGTTCACTCAGGTGACTCAGCATGTTCACTGCCGGCTTATTCACTTAGCCCAGAAATCCAAGACCGCATGCGTGACCAAGTCACACGTATGGCATTAGAGCTTGGCGTAGTGGGTCTAATGAATACGCAGTTCGCTGTTAAAGATGGTGAAGTATACCTAATCGAGGTTAACCCTCGTGCAGCACGTACAGTACCATTTGTGTCAAAAGCAACAGGTGTTGCACTTGCTAAAGTAGCGGCTCGTTGTATGGCGGGTCAGTCTCTTGCAAGCCAAGGCGTAACCAAAGAAATCATTCCACCATATTACAGCGTAAAAGAAGTTGTACTTCCGTTCGCTAAGTTCCCTGGCGTTGATCCAATGCGTGGTCCAGAAATGCGCTCAACAGGTGAAGTAATGGGTGTAGGTGAAAACTTTGCTGATGCATTTGCTAAAGCACAGCTTGGTGCAGGTAACGTAATGCCACGTGGTGGTCGCGCGTTACTTTCTGTTCGTAACAGCGATAAAAAGCGTATTGTTGAACTAGCACACACCATGCGTGAATTAGGCTTCGAACTAGATGCAACTGGCGGTACAGCAAAAGCACTTGAAGATGCAGGTATTGAAGTACGCCACGTAAACAAAGTTTACGAAGGTCGTCCGCACATTCTTGACCGCATTAAGAACGGTGAGTACAGCTACATTGTAAACACTACTGAAGGTCGCCAAGCGATTGAAGACTCAAAAGTGCTTCGTCGCGGTGCACTACAAGGTAAAGTGAACTACACAACTACGCTTAATGCTGCATTTGCAAACTGTAAAGCACATGCTGCTGATGACCGCTCAACGGTTTCATCAGTACAAGAGCTTCACAAGCGCGTAAATTAAAAAATTGCCCCGTCTATCTTTTTTGATATAGACTAAGGCAATTAAATAAGAAATGATAAAAAGCCCGGTTTTACCGGGCTTTTATTGTGACAGAGTTCTAGGAAGAATAATGCAACAGACACCTATGACAGTACGTGGTGAGAAATTACTACGTGATGAGTTAAATGAATTAAAAACAGTTCGTCGCCCAAAGATTGTTGCGGATATCGCTGAAGCCCGTGAACACGGTGACTTAAAAGAAAATGCCGAATATCACGCAGCGCGTGAAGAACAAGGTTTTTGCGAAGGTCGTATTCAAGAGATTGAAGCAAAACTATCAACGGTACAAATTATCGACGTTACTAAAATGCAAAATAACGGCAAAGTTATTTTTGGTTCAACAGTAACGATTGTTAACGTTGATACAGACGAAGAAACTACCTATAAGATTGTGGGTGATGACGAAGCAGACATCAAAAACAATCTTATCTCTTTTAATTCACCAATTGCACGTGGCTTGATCGGTAAAGAACTAGATGATGCTGTAACAATCCAAACACCAAATGGCACGGTTGAGTACGAAATCACAGAAGTAGAATATATCTAATCTTATAAGCTCGGTTTTGACCGAGCTTTTTGTTTGTAAATTATGAAAACACGCCTCCTCTTAATTTTATTGCTTTTTGCACCTTTTTTAAGTGCACAAACTCAGTATGTGACTGAATTAGATAACGATTGCACAGCGGCATTTAATAACGCCGATTTTGTGAATGCGCGTTATGAGTGTGCAGAATTATCAGAAGATGAAAATGGTGAGGCGAGTTTTCTTTTAGCAACCTTGTATGCCAAAGGGCTTGGGGTTGTTAAAAACAAACGAAAAGCCCTTGAGTATCTTATTTTAGCTGATGAACAAGGTCATGCAGAGGCCTCATTTAACCTCGCTTTAGCTTATGAACTGGGTAAGGTAGTGGGTGTTGATGTTGAAAAAAGTAAGCGCCTTGCATTTGAGCATTATCTTAAAGCGGCTCGCAATGGCTCCTTAAATGCCAAGCGTAAAATTGCAAACCGCTATACTGACGACACCAGCTTGGTCTATGAACCTGAAAAAGCGGTTGAATGGTTATCTCAAGCCATGGAGCAAGGTGATGAAAAAGCCAAGCTCGAATTAGGCGCGCTCTATTTAAAAGGGGAAGGTGTTAAACGTAACCAAAGTCACGGTTTAAGCTTGATAAAAGAATCCGCAGACAGTGGTTATGATAAAGCCCAGTTTATTTACGCTACACTTATATTTAAAAATAACCCTGATGAAGCAGTGACTTATTACCAGAATGCTGCAGAACAAGGTTATGGTTTTGCAGCACATAATCTTGCCTCGCTTTATTTTAACGGTGAGTATTTTAGCCAAGATAAGACAAAAGCCCATGAATATGCAGAAGTTGCTATCGAAAATGGCGTGCCTCAAGCTGAGTTATTTTTATTGAATACTGCTAACTCAGAGCCTAACGGCAGCGAAAAAACAGTTAATTATGCATCAACAGTTAGTGAGCCAATAGCGCAACCCAAAATTAAAAATTTAAGTGGTTTTGTTTTGCAATTCGGTAAGTTTGCAAAGCAAGCAAATGCACAAATTATAGCTCAGCGTTTAAATGCAGAAATAGTTGAAAGCGATGGTTTTTATTTTGTTGTAATCTTTAGCTTTGACACCTACATTGCTGCTAAAGAAAAAGCTGATGAGTTGATTGAACGACACAACATTGCGATGCCCTATATTCGTGTTGCAAGTGATTTTAACCAAGCAAAGTGGCTGTAAAACGCACGCGAAGGCGTAACTTTTTAATACAAGTGATTTTTATTTAATCGTGATTGTATTTAAATCATAATTGCGCTTATTTGGCTCTGAATTAGTTTTTTGCTTTTAGTTTTGCGTGTTTATTGGATTTAAACGGCTGGCTTTTCTTAGCTAAGTACGTAGAATGGATTTTAAAAATAATAATATCTCATAGGATGAGCCGATGAGTCATCGAGATAACTTTAGGTATCTCACAGTTGCATTAACATTGCTGTTGTTCGGTACCGCCCTTTGCCATCAATTTTTTAGTGCCAAAATGCAACATGTCATGCAAGCAGGTACTATGTTCACCTTGCTTATATCTGTTTGGGGTATCGATTCGCAAAGCCAGTTTTTCAAATATAAATTATTGTTTCCTTTTATTATTATTGTCTTTTCCTGGTTTACTGTGTTTATCGATAACACTATGGGCGATAATGTTACATTATTACTGATGTTGATGTTTTTTTTAGTCACAGTGTTTAAAACGGCTAAGCAAGTGCTTTTTTCGGGCATTATAGACGGTAACAAAATTCTTGGCGCGATTTGCCTTTATTTTATGATGGGTATCATTTGGGCAATTCTCTACTGTTTATTACAAATTAATTTAACTCCGGCGTTTAACAACATACCTGAAACTACCAAATGGTATGCGTTATTTCCAGAATTTATCTATTTCTCCTTTGTCACATTAACTACGTTAGGCTTTGGCGATATTTCGCCGAATATCCCTTTATCTCGTGTATTTGTTTATTTTGAGGCTGTGGTAGGGCAGCTTTATCTCACTATTTTGGTTGCAAGTCTTGTCGGTGCGAGGCTCAATATCTTAAATCAGAGCAATGCAAGGACTGAAATTCACAAATAAGCACAGGGCCAATAACTGCCTCTAAGAACAAAGAGAAGTATATTGTTTTCATCTTACAGCTGAAGTATTGAAGGTCTGTAGTGGTACAGCCTACCATTAATATCATTTTATATTGTGGTTTAGGCACTTTAATTGTAGAAACCTATTCTGAGCTATAACATTGAATAATTTCAAGCTTATCAAATTGTTGAGGTATCAATTCTGGATGTCGTTCAATTAATTGCTGGTAAAGTTCAGGTATTGTTAATTGCAGGCGGTACACTTCATTAATGTGCTGGACGTCAATTTTTGCACCGTTATTGATAAGTGCTGTAATAACGTCAATCCATTTATTTAACTCATTGTCCTCTCTTAAGAAATACAGCATTTTCAATAAAGGATCAGGGCTTTGTTGGCTATGCTTCTGGTTGAAGCCGCGATTGATTAATTCGCTGGTCAATCCTGGATTAATAAACATCAAATTATAAACCAAGCTTTCACCACGTTGGTTAGGCACGTCAACATTACCCATTCGTTCTAATATTTTTAAGGCATCCTCTTGTTTAAGGTGCTGTATTACAGCAACTGCGTTGGCATTTTTGGGATATAGCCCATGAGTTACTAAGGCATCGATTATTTCATTTCGTTTACCGTGCATTGGTCTTGAATAGAGCAGTAAATAAGCTAGTTCGCGTTCAAAATCGGGTTTTTTACTCAGATACTCATGTAATTGAACTAAATCTGCTCGTTTAACTAGTTCGGTATCATTTAAGTTGTTTAAATCAATGCCTGCGATTAAAAATTGTGCTGATACCTCTGAGAACAAAGCTGACATGCCAATTTCTTTTGCTTGTTCAGACAACAGTCGGTCACAACTTGGGTGAGGGTAATCAAGGCTATTTGCATCAATGTAATTGACGGAAACTTTACTATCAATTGGTATTACATCGTACAACTGACAAACGTCTTGTACATCAATTAACAGTTTTTGTTCGGCAATTACCTTGTGTATTTTAGATTGTAGTTCATCGCTTGTTATAGACGAGGGTTGCGTTATTGTTGCAGCATTAATAATGTCTGCAAATTGAATGTCAATGCCACCCACTCGTGACAGCAATAGCGATTTATCGGTGCTTGAAGGCAGCTGCTCAATTAGTAGTAATCGATACAGGACTTTTGCAGCGGTGTCTTTCGGCAAACTATTGAGTACATAAGGCAACTGCTGTGATGTGACAAATTTATTGATGCTAGCATTGAGTGAATAGTAGCTATCATAAAGTAATAGTAAGGCATCGAAATCCGGTTTAGGATTATCAAGATTGACCGTTTGTATAAAAGCGTGTTGAAGAATATCCACAGCGATATCTGGAAAGCGCTCAACTTGCTTTTGGTAACTTTCTAAAAAGTCTTTATTTGTTGTTTTAGGGCGCCACTTTTCAAAGCTAAAGCGATGCTTTTCTTTAATATATTCTTCAAAGCTTAAACCTTCATTTATAAATTTTCGGCTTTTTAATTGGTTTGTCTCGGAATTAGCTGATATGAACTTAATATCGCGCAAAAAACGTTCTTCAGCGTCTCTTGATACTGCATTTTTAAGTGCATGTTTAATTTTGAGCGGAGATTCACCCTGAATGTACCATGAGATGGCTATTTGGCTGAGATAATCGAGTTTGTCACGCTTAAATTTCGCGATATAGCGGGGTTGATCTTTACAGTAAGAGGGAAATACGGGTTGTGTTTGCAAGTGAGGGGCGAGACTATTTTTACTTTTATCAATTGGATTGGGTATTTGCACTCTTGTATTCTCAAAACCTTCCCCTGCTACATTTGATAGATTTTCGCTGGACAGCAGTAATACAGGCGGGCTATTAGCAAACCAAATTAAGACAATAAAAATTGATATTACACCGATAAAAAAGAGTTTGTTACGAAGCACGTTCTTAATACCAAATCCGCTATGACAAAATCAGAGTTACTTGTTTTCGAGACTTATTTTACTTTTAATCCTGCTATAGATACTAGGTTTAAAGTTAAAATAAGGGTCAATACATTAGTCAATCAGTTGATTAATATATTGATTTCTTTTAGGCAAATAAAAATATATTAAAGTTATGGTTAACAACTCACAATTGTTAGATTTCAACTACAATGATAAACAAGGAAATTAATTCTGAGCATAAAAATGGAAGTACGTATCCTCGCAATTGTTATTTTATTTCTAAATTTTGTTCACTCGCCTTTATTTGCTAAACAGCCCGAAATTTCGGGTTTTACAAGGATTGTTGCAGGTAAAACCCATAACTCTGACGATAAGTTAGGACGGTATGACAGTGATCTCGCTATTAAGCCGGATAGCGTAATTGGCCTTCAGTTAGATATGCCGTTAAGTAATAAGTTCTCTGCAACAGCTCAAGTCACGGGTGGACTAGATGATGATCACCGTTATGGCCTTGAATGGTTATACTTAAGTTATCAAGCCTCCAATGCAATGAAGTTCAAGGCGGGAAGATTACGAACTTCTTTTTTTTCTTATAGCGATGTATTGGATGTAGGCTATGCCTATCATTGGATTAAACCTCCAACTGAAGTGTATGCGTCATTTTTCTTTACCCATTTTGATGGTATTGCAGCAAGTTACGATTGGCTGGGAGAAATAACGAGCACTAAGCTAGAGCTTTATTATGGTCAGTTTGAAGATAAAGTAGATTTCGATGGCGATATATTTGAGCCCAAAGTGGATAACTATACTGGCGCTGTACTAACTCATGATATTGCCCAGTTTAAATTTCAGGCATCCTATTATCAGGCGGATGTTGGCTTAAATAATGATGAGATTCCACAGTTAATAACGAGTTTGAATCAACTCGGTCAATTTGATGCCGCGCAAGCGTTAACTCTTGAAGGACCAATGAAGTATTACCAACTTGGAGCAAGTTATGAAAACCTCAATTATTTTGTCAGAGCAGAGTGGATCAAGTTAGATCATGACTTTAAGTTAATCAGTAGAACTAGCAGCTATTATGCTAGCTTAGGTTACCTTTATGATGAGTATACTTTCCACCTTACCTATGCAGATAGAAACGATGACATAAGCACCTCCATACCGTCTCTTGGCTTACCTAATTCTTCGCAGTTTGCACCAATTCATTTTGCTTATAATTCAATTGTTAACGGTGTAAGTACCAGTGATCAGTCATCAATTCAACTAGGAGTTCGCTGGGATTTTACGTTTGGTATGGCATTAAAAGGCGAGCTAAAACATACTCGATTTGATATGACAAACGGACAGCAAAGTAATAATGTAAATTCAATTTATGCAGCATTTGAATGGGTATTTTAAATGAAATGGACTGTACTTTTATTGCTGTTTACCAGTTTATATAATAGAGCTAATGCAGATGTTGTGATTGTCAGTCACATCGTCAATCAGCATGTAAATCTCACTAAGCAACAAGTGCGTCAAGTATATTTAGGTAAGTCGGTTAATCTTGCGAATAATTTAATTAGTCAACCTGTGTCGCTTGGTAAAGAGCATCAAATCAGACGGATATTTAATGCCAAGGTACTTGGTTTGACAGAAGCCCGTGTTCAGAGTTACTGGGCGCATATGCGTTTTTCTGGACGCAGTTTGGCACCTAAAGAAGTTGAAGATGTTATGGAACTGTTCGAGTATTTGCAAAAAAACCAAGATGCCATAGGCTATGTACCAAAGGAAACAGAGTTACCATCGGATATTGTTGTGATCTACCCTTAACATCCGTTATTGACATTGATAAAAAACTTAATTTTTTTGCAAAAATTTTTAATTAGCGCTCAAAATCTGTCGGTTACTGTTTGTCTTTAAAACATATAGCCCGTGGTTGGTTTTAACGTTTTAGGGGAACAACTTTATTGTTTTCTAGCTGAAACTGGTGTTTGCTGTGGATATCGGCGATCGTGGCTGTCAACTCATTGAGAGGTACAGGTTTAGCAAAATAATAGCCTTGGATCAGATCGCAACCTAATTGGGTTACAAATTCGAACTGTTTGTGCTCTTCAACCCCTTCGGCGCATACTTTTAAATTTAGCTTTTTGGCAAGGCTGACAATGCTTTCAACGACCATTCTATCGTCATCAGTGTCAAACATTTTACTGATAAATTGTTGATCAATTTTAAGTGTATTTGCTTTTACTTGAGTGAGGTAGCTTAAAGAGGAATAGCCTGTACCAAAATCATCTAGAGCAATCGAACAACCTAACTCATTTAATGCATTGAAAAATTTACTTGAAGCATCAAAGTTTTCAAGATAGGAAGTTTCCGTCACTTCAAACTCTACCAACTCAGCTGATACGTTATTCTGTTTGAGGTGTTGTTCAATAAAGTAGATGAACTCTGGTTTACTGACATCGATAGCAGACACATTAAATGAGGTTACGATTCTTTGCGAAGTTAATTTAGCAATCTGAGTGACATCTTTTAAGCCCTGCTCAATTACCCAGCGAGTGATATAGTGTACTTTGCCAACATGTTCAGCGACTGAGATAAATTCAGCAGGAGAAATCCAACCATCAAATGTGCTCTGCCAACGAATTAAAGCTTCTAGTCCAACAACACCATGTTTGGGGCAAACTTTAGCTTGATAAAATAACTTAAACTCCTGATTTTTTATAGCTTTTGTTAATTCGTTGGCAATTAGCATATGTCGATGCTGTTCTCCTTGCATCGCCTTTTCAAAAACCGCAAATTGATTGCGTCCACATTCTTTCGCTCGATACATGGCGGCATCGGCATCACGTATTAGTGATGTAGCATCCAACACTTTACCTTCATTAAATGCAATACCAATACTTACGCCTGAATGTACTTTCCACTCTTTGATTTCAAAAGACTCTGTAAAACAATTAATCAAGCGCTCAGCAATTGTGATAGCCATTTTCTGATTTGGCAGATCTGTCAATACGATAATGAATTCATCGCCGCCTACACGGGCGAGTACATCTTCTTCTCGCAATATTTTTTTCATACGCTCGCTGACTTTTATGAGTAAGTCATCTCCAGCATGATGGCCTAAACTATCATTAACTGTTTTAAAATTATCTAAATCAAGAAACATCACCGCCAAGTCCATATTGTGGCGGCGTGACTTTAATAAGGCTTGTTTTAATAATTCTGAAAAAAGTTTGCGATTAGGCAACCCTGTAAGCTGGTCAAAATTTGCAAAGTTTTTCAATGATTGTTGCTGCTTTAGTAATTTTGTGGTGTGGCGTTTGTTTTCTAGATCTTGATTATTAATTATGCTGAGCATTTCATTGATGTTGATTGCCAGTTGGGCAATTTCATCATTTCCTTCAACTCTGCTTCGCAAAGAATAATTTTTAGTTTCACTGACAGACTGTGCCAGCTTTGACAAGGAAATTAATGGAGTTATCAAACGACTTTGAACCCAGTTTGAAATAAACAGAACAATGATAATAGTAGCAATTACCAGTGGTACTAATTGGTGTAAGAATGCTTTGTTATCGAGGCTCAACTGCTCACGCGTATCAGCAATTATAATAAGTTTACCGAGTGGTGAATCAGCTTCACCGACCGTAATTTCCACATGTAAATCACTATTACTAATGACATTCTTTGACCATTTGGGATGAGTTTTGATACCACTGATAAAATGCTTGCTGACATACTCCGCCAATATATTATTGCTTCTATTAGTTATCGCCCCGTATTTAATATCATTGTAACGCTCTAACTGCATTAAGGTGGTGGTCAGTTCAATCTCATCAGGTTGTTCTGCTACTACCAAAGGAAATAACTCATCGGCGAGATTTTTACCTAATGCCTGTAAATTACGCATTAATTGTTGGCTATAAAGCTGTTGATGTTGGTAAAGCGTCAGTACCGTAATTAAAATTGCACACAAGCTGGTAACAGCAAATGTTATTGAGATGATTTTGGTACGAATACTAAGTGATATCAAATCCCTGAGCCCAATTAATAAGCGTGTACATTTAAAGGTAGCACGTATTTTTAGCGATAGTTGAAAATTAAGTGTCAGAGCTGTAAGTAAATGTATATTTGCTGACAAAAAAAGCCCACAACAGAGTGTGGGCTTTGCTAGGTTAGACAAGTAATCAGATTTTTACAGTAGCGTCGTCATCAATGTCTGATTGAGAAAGCTCCTTTTTCCCTTTGTCTCGTCTAATAAGGCCTTTAATGTCTTCCAGTGCAACGTATTGGCAAGGGATCAACACTAATGTAATAACAGTGGCAAACAACACACCAAATGCCAGCGAAACAGCCATAGGTACTACAAGTTGCGCTTGTAAGCTGGTCTCACTTAAAATTGGGATTAAGCCAATAAAGGTCGTTGCTGATGTTAATAAAATCGCACGGAAACGTTTACAACCGGCTTCCACAACTGCTTCTTTAATTGCTACACCTTCTTTACGGGCGCGGTTTACAAAGTCCACCATGACAAGGGAGTCGTTTACAACTACACCTGCTGCTGCAATGATACCGAACATTGATAGGGCACTCATGGTCATACCTAAGAACATATGACCGAACATTGCACCGATAATACCAAATGGGATCACCGACATAATCAGTAGCGGCTGAGAATAAGAGCGAAGTGGAATGGCCAGTAAGCTATAAATAACTAATAGCGAGATAATGAAGTTTTTCATTTGCTCCATTATCGAGTCCATTTCTTCTTGAACACGACCAGTTAAGTTAGTTGTAATACCAGGGTATTTATCAAGTAACGTCGGAATGTATTCCTCACGAATATCTTTAGCCACTTTGAACGGTTCAACCTGCTCTGCATCAATACTTGCCCATACGTTAATTGTACGGCGCGCATTTTCACGGCGAATGCTACTTACACCATCAACTAATTTCACTTCAGCCACTTCAGAAAGTAGTACTTCGGCACCTTGTGGCGTGATAATACGTACATCGTGAATGCGACTGATGGCGTTACGTTCTTGCTCTGGGTAGCGGATCATCACGCGAACTTCTTCACCGTCACGTAAAATACGCTGTGCTTCAAGGCCATAGAAACTAAAGCTTACTTGTTGAGCAACATCGGCGAGCGTTAAGCCTACACTATACGCCACAGGTTTAAGTTCAAACTGTACTTCATCAGTTGCAGTTTGCATTGAATCATTTACATCGCCTACACCTTTGATGGTGTTTAGGTGCGCTTTTAATTCAGCGGCGGCAAGACGAAGCTCTGTCATATCTTTACCTTCCAAGCGGAAGCTGATATCGCCATCGTCACGGTCATTTCCACTAATGCTATCGCGGATATTTAACGTTTTAACGGCAGAGAATTCAGGCATTTTATTGCGCCAGCGATCAGCAAGCTCAAAGGTATCCATTGGGCGTAAACTAGGGTCAACTAGTTTTGCCATAATACGTGCACCTGTGCGGCCTTGAAGGCGTACCGAGATATCTTCAACCATCTTTTGACCAAACTCTTGTTCAATCAATTTATCTTCGTTCAAGATAAGTTGCTCAACTTGCAGTGCTGTTTCAAGCGTTGTTCGCTCAGCAGTAGCTTGCTCCATATCAATATTGATATTGGCAAAATCATGCGGCACTTTAGGGCTTGCAACAAATTTCACAAAGCCGCCAGCGAATAATCCCCCACTGATAATCATTAAACCAACAAAGGCAAAGATTACCGGATAGCGAAATTCAATGAACTTCACAATCATTGGGCGATAGCTATTATCGATAAAACGTTTTAAACCACCATCTAAGCCTTCACGCATGCGATGAAGAGGATTTTTAGGGTTGTGCGGTGATAACTTCATTTTCGCTAAGTGCGCAGGCAAAATAAGCTTTGATTCAATTAGCGAGAAAATTAAACACAGAATAATTACGCCGCCAATCGACTTTGATACCGCAGCTTCAGGGCCGCTATCTAGCATCATTGGCAAGAAAGCTGCAATGGTAGTTAAAACACCAAAGGTAGCTGGAATTGCAACGCGTTTTACGCCACGAATAACATTGTCAGTTGTGTGTCCGTGCTTTTCAATTTCGCTGTGAGCTGATTCCCCTATAACTATGGCGTCATCCACCACAATACCGAGGACTAAAATAAAGGCGAACAAGGACATAATATTAATGGTGATATCAAGACCGCCTAATGGCATTACAAATAACGCACCTAAAAACGATACTGGTAAACCCATCATTACCCAGAACGCCAGCTTTATACGAAGGAATAAAGCTAAGCTTAAAATAACCAGTAAACCACCCCAAGCCATGTTCTCAATCATCATATTTAAACGACCTTCAAGGTAGTAGGTCATATCAACAAATGATTCGAGCGTCACGCCCTCAGGAAGTTCTTTAGCTTTTTTGTCTAGGTATTGATTAATGGTGTCGGCTACTTTTGTAATATCCTGCTCTTCTGATGCACCAATAAAGAAAGTACGAGAGTTATCACCATTGAATTTAGAAAATTGAATACCTTCTTGGAAACCATCGTTAATGTTTGCAACATCACCGAGTAACACTTGGCTACCATCCGGCAAGCTTAGTAGAGGTAACTTTTCAAATTCATTGCCATGGTAAGCTTGGTTTTCAACACGCATTGAAATATAGCCATTTTCAGCGCGAATTTGACCTGCCGACATATTTGCTGATGATGCACGTACCGCGTTGGCAACATCTCTAAAGGTTAAGCCGTATTCACGAAGTTTGTCAGGGCTGATCTCAATGCCAATTTCATAGCGAAGTCCGCTAAAATACTCTGCAATATTAATCCCTGGTAAGGCTAGCAACTCATCATGAATTTTTGAGCCTAAGTCTTTTAGTTCGCGTTGAGAAAGCGGGCCATGAAGTGATAAATACATTACTTCTTGGCGGTATTTTTCTTTCGCGACAATAGGGCGCTCCATGCCATCAGGGAAGGTAGAGATAGAGTCAATTTGCATTTTAACTTCATCTAATACTTCTTTGGCATCGTAGCTTTCGTCAATACGGATCCATGTTTGTGAAAAACCGCGATTAGAATAGGTAATTAGGCGCTCTAGGCCTTGCATACCCTCTAATGCTTCTTCAATTTTCATGGTGATCCCTTCTTCTACCTCTTGCGGGGCAGCACCAGGGTATGCAACTTGAATTGACATCCAGCTATTTTCAAATTGCGGAAACATTTGCTTGCGAATGGTCATGGCGGTAAATAAACCGCCGATCAGAATGATGATCATCAGCAGGTTTGCAGCAACTGGGTTGCGGGTAAACCATGCGATGATACCTTTTTTCGTATCAATCATGGTTTAGTCCTCTTTTTTCATTGCCAGTTCTGCAACTGGTTGAGCTGGTTTTTCTTGTGTCGCTAAGGCGGCATTTGAAAGCTTCATACCAGCTTTTGGACGCTTGATATTTGATGCAATGATTTGCTCGTTATTGGCAAGCTCACCTTTAACAATGAACTCGCGACCTTCTTCACGCAGTACTTCAACCGTGCGATACGCTAAAACACCGTCTTCTAAAACGGCAATTTTGCCATTATTTACAAGGTGAGATTTAACGCGGCTAACCCCTTCAACCGATAAACCGGCAATTGAAGCGTTAACATATGAACCGTAACGAAGAGGCGTGTTATTTGACTCTAAGCCATATGGGTCTTTAATTTCAGCAACTAAGTATGACATACGGCTTTTGCTATCAACTTGGCCTTCGCTGCGCACTACTTTTGCTTGCCAGTGATGTAATTTACCTTGGAAGTTTGTTACTAAATCCACATCAGCATCAATGCCGCCTTGCATTAAGAATTGTAATTCTTTATCTGCCACAGGTAGGCGCACTTCAGCAAAGTCAGTGCTACTTAATTCGCCTATTGGACTGCCTGAATTAACCACAGAGCCAAGTGCTACTGAACGTGCTGTAATAATTGCATCGTAAGGTGCCTTGATATAGGTGCGCTCTAAATTACGTTTTGCACGCTTAACACCTGCTTCTGCAGCACGGTAACGTGCTACTTTTTCAGCTAACTGAGGTTTACGCAAGTAAAGTTCAGTTGGCACAAATTCGTTTTTTGCACTTTCTTTAATGCGCTCCCACTCTGATTCGGCAACGCGTTTTTGTGCGCGCTCTAACTCAAGCGCAGCACGTGCTTGTGCAAGGCTTGCTTCGGCTTCAGTTAAAGCCGCTTCGTAATCATTTGGGTCGATGCGTGCTAGCACGTCACCTTGGTTTACAAAACCACCTTTTACAAACGCATCTGAAATTTCAGTAACTTGTCCAGTTACCTGTGCTTTAAGTGAGGTATTGTATTTAGGATTAACTAAACCGTAAGAGTTTACGTTTAATGTAATCGTTTCAACACTGTTATCTTCTACCACAACAACAGGTATTGATTCTTTTTCTTCTTTCTTTTCCGGTGGCTTTTTCATTGCACCTAAACCTGCTGCAACGCCTACAGAGCCTAGCAAAACGGCTAGGGTTATCCCGGTCATTTTTAGTTTGCTCGCCATTGTAAATCCCTACATTTTTCTATTGATGACGAGCCTACTATAGGAAAAAGAATGTTTATGAAGATGAACCAGGTGTAACAAACTGTGTCTGTTACTTGATAATGACTATCAATAAATTGCTAAGTTTATGAAATATAATTAATTTTTACTCAAAGTGATAATTGCATAAATACATAAATTTTTACAATTAAGCGACTTTACTAGGCAATTACTCAACTTATCGCAAGCCTAAGCAGAATGTTTTATAATGCACACTTAGCAAAGTAAGGGGCTTTTAAAAGTGCAATGTCGATTAGGTTGTGGTGCGTGTTGCATTGCACCAAGTATTTCTTCATCAATTCCAGGGATGCCATTTGGCAAACCTGCTGGTGTACGTTGTGTGCAATTAGACGAAAACAACCTATGCCGATTATTTGGCGACAAAACCCGTCCTAAAGTGTGTTTAGACTTTAAGCCAACACTTGATGTGTGTGGTAAAACCAATGATGAAGCAATGAAAATCATTAGCTACCTAGAAGGCGCTACCTGATACGCCAAATAAGAAGAAATACAAAAAAAGCCATCTAAATGATGGCTTTTTTATGATACCTGAACCGACTTACATAAGATCAGGTGGAAAGTTTGAAAGAATCTCAGCAATAA
>NZ_JBFKMX010000089.1:0-14971 GCF_041629635.1 Pseudoalteromonas sp.
GTAAGTAAGCCGGCCTGCTTTAATGGTTTAAGGGCATTAAGTGCAGCTGTAGGATAACAACCAGGAACAGCCACTAACTGAGCGTTTTTGATTTGTTCTTTTTGCCACTCAACAAGACCATAAACAGCCTGCTCCAATAATTCTGGACTAGTGTGTTTAAAACCATAGTAAGTCTCATAATCATCATTTGACGACAAACGAAAACCACCTGATAAATCAAATACTTTTTTGCCCATGGCTAAAAATTGAGGCACAAGCTCAACACTGACTGAATGTTCAGTACACAGGCAAACAGCATCAGCATGTTGATTAATAGAATCAAACGCATCTGGTGTAAGTGGCGAAAGCGTACCTTCCACAACACCATTTAACTCAGGATAGAGGCTGACAAGTGTCTTGCCTTTATCAAGGCTATTTTCAGAGACATACATGCCCACTAAATTAAGCGAATCATGCAGAGATATTAATTTGGCAAGTTCAGCACCTGAGTAACCGCTTGCACCAACGATAACGATATTCATATTTACTCCAAAAAAACTAAAAAAGGGTTATTAATACAAGTTTTAAAAAAGTGTTATCGTCGTAACGTTGATTTATACATGCTGTTAGTCTCGGTACTAAATATTTCAAAATAATGAATTGAATCGAAGAATAAACCAATGTAAATTTATATTCAACTTTTTTGCATAATTATTTATAAACTTTTTGAGTAGATAATGTCACAGATGAATTTTATGGAAATGTATCGCGCGTTAATTGCAGCTCCCTCAATTAGCGCCACGGTGCCATCACTCGATATGAGCAACCGCAAAGTCATTAATTTGTTAGCCGCCTGGTGCGAGTCACTTGGCTTTACAATTGAAATAACTGAACTTGAAGCAAACCCTGGAAAATATAATTTAGCGGCAAAGTTAGGGCATGGTGATGGCGGCTTGATGCTTGCAGGTCATACCGATACAGTACCATTTGATGATAGCCGCTGGCAGTTTGATCCGTTTAAGCTCAGTGAACAAGACAATAAACTGTTTGGTTTAGGCAGCATTGACATGAAAGGATTTTTTGCATTTGTTATTAATGCATTGCAAGAAATTGACACTGAGGTAGGGATCAAAAACATCAAGCAACCCATCACCATTTTAGCGACCGCAGACGAAGAAACCACAATGGCAGGGGCGATTGAAATTGCTAAGCAAAACACATTAAGGCCTAGCCGCTGCATTATTGGTGAACCAACTGATATGGTTCCTGTGTACACACACAAAGGGCATATGTCGACAGCCATTCGCATTACAGGCAAGGCAGGTCACAGCTCAGATCCTGATGCAGGTCTAAATGCGATTGAAGTTATGCATTTAGTAATAACTCAGCTATTAAAGTTAAAAGAAGACATAAAGAATAAATATTCACTTTCAGACTTTAAAATTCCTTACCCGACATTAAACCTTGGACATATTCATGGTGGCGACAATGCCAACCGCATTTGCGGCTGTTGTGAACTACACATTGATATGCGGCCGATACCCGGCATTAGTATTGCTGAATTACAAGCGATGTTGTTACAAGCGGTAGCACCTATCAATAACAAATACCCAAATGCCGTTGCAGTTATTGATTTACACGACCCTATTCCGGCATTTTCTGGCTCAACCGATAGTAGTCTAGTGAAGCTTGCTGAGAAGCTCTCAGGTGAAAAAGCACAAGCAGTAAATTACTGCACTGAAGCACCTTTTTTACAACAGTTGGGCTGTGAAACTATCGTTATGGGACCAGGTTCAATTCAGCAAGCGCATCAGCCTGATGAGTTTTTATCAATGGAGAAAATCAAGCCCAGCCAAGAAATAATTAAACAATTGATTTTTCAGTCTTGTTTTTAATAATTCATCACATAGCCTGATCATTAAGCTTTAAAAATGCATTAAAAATTAGCTCATCAATATCACAAAATGGTGAGCTATCTATTACGCCTGTAATGAACTCAATTTTGTTATCGTAGTTTTTTGCATGACTTAATTGATTCAACTGCTTAACTAAGTCATTAACTTTGCTTTGAGTATTAATTTTATTTGCATTGCTTACCAATGCCACAAAACTATTCTCATCATAATGCGCGATTAAATCAGTAGCACGTAAATTAGCTTTAAATACATCCGCAGTTGTACGTAAAAACGTATTATACTTTTCGACATCCTGCTTGTAGCTTAATAACCCCTTCATAAAGAGATACACCACTGACACCTTGAGGTTTAATTTCTGACAAACCTTCAAACTTACAGGTGCTAGCAATTTAAAACCAGCCTTATTTGAAAGACCCGATACTTCATCCATGGTATTTGCAATCTTATGAACAAGCTCTAACTCAACTAATACAGCCAGCTCACGTAGTAACGAAATATCGTCAGTGCTGAAATCTCGTGGTTTTGTATCAATAATGCATAAAGTTCCTAAACGCTCACCATTATCATGGGCAAGTGGTATGCCAGCATAAAAACGGATAAACGGCGCACCTGTTACTAACGGATTATCCGCAAAACGAATGTCATTAAGCGTGTCATTCACCACAAACGCTTGATCACTCAAGATTGCATGGCCGCAAAATGAAATATCACGCGGAGTTTCATTGACTTCGAGCCCAATACACGACTTAAACCACTGTCGTTCATTATCAACTAAGGATACTAACGCGATTGGTACATTAAACATATTGGCAGCTATTTGGGTAATTCTATCCAAACGTTCTTCAGCAGGTGTGTCCAGCACATTCAAACTTTGCAGCGTTTTTATTCTAATATTTTCATTGGCCAGAGTGTCAGGTGGCAACATAAAAACCCTCTTTTTTTCAATACATCAAGTATAGACTGTGGAAAAAAAAGACAACAAAAGAAGTTCTTACCATTTACTTTAAGTACGATCGTACTTTTATGGGCAAAGGCCAAGAAACCAAACAGCAAATTCTTGCAACGGCATTAAAAATCGCAACACAATCGAGTTTAGATAACCTCACTATTGGCGGTCTTGCGGTTGCTACTGGCATGTCAAAATCGGGGTTATTTTCACATTTTAAATCTAAAGAGACATTGCAACTAAACGTGCTTGAATTTGCCAACGCTCTATTTCAAAGCATTGTTATAAAACCAATAGATCGCGAATTAGATCCACTTAACCAATTACTTTCATTATGTAAAAACTGGTTAGGTTGGTACGAAGAGCAAGCAAAAACCTGCATTTTTATTTCAGCTGCGGTTGAGTTTGATGATCAGCCGGGCGCAATTCATGACCAAGTAAAACAGGACCTTGCTAATTGGTTAAGTTATTTAACTCACAAAGTTGACTTGGTTATCAAAAGCGGCCAATTCAAAGCAGATGTAAACGCAGAGCAGTTTGTATTTGAACTATACGCACTTTATTTAGGCAGCCAAAGCATGTCGTGGCTCGGTGTTGAAGATGAAAATCACAGCCGCTTTAACCATGCATTTAATCAACTTATTGAACGTCATCGAGCTTAAATTATTATGAGCAGTAAAATTTATTTTTCTTCTTCAGCAAATAGAAAACCTTTTGCCTACTATTTGATTAAAGCGGCGTCGACTTCGGTTTTAAAAATTGCGCCAAACTTTGCCCTTAAGCAAACAAATAAGTTATTACTAACACCAGCAAAAAGGCGCAAGCAAGCAAAGTTAAAGTCACCTTTTTTAGAACATAAATTGAAAACAGATTATGGCAATCTTAATCTGATTTCGATTGGTCAAGGCCCTGAAATCATTTTTACACACGGCTGGTCTGGCAGTGGCAGGCTGTTTTTACCATTGATGGAAAAAGTAGCTCAAGCTGGCTTTAAAGCAACCGCTTTTGATCATTATGGACATGGCGAAAGTGAAGGTAAATTCGCTAATTTACCGCTTTTTATCAAAGGCCTACAATCGGTGGTAAATAGTATTGAAAGCCCTAAAGCGATTGTTAGTCATTCGATGGGCACAGTTGCAGCACTCAATGTGAGTAAACAGCTCCCCCATTTACTGATTGCACCCACCTTTGGTTTTTACGATTCATTTGAACAGCGCATTTTAAATACGGGTATTAATAAACGATTGTTTAAAGGCGTGCGATCAAGTGTTGAACAAGAACATCAAATGCAATTTCAACAAATTTTGCCAGAACTTCACATTAAACCACATGCCCACCCAGTACATATAATTCATGATAAGAATGATAAATTTGCCAATTTCGCATTAGCAGATGAGCAAGCAAAACAACATGCACACATTAGGCTAAAAGCGGTGGATAAACTTGGCCATGGTCGCATTATCAACTCAGATGAAACATGGCAATTTATGAAGCAAAGCTTACTCGCTTAATGCGATTAATGTTCCTTCAATAGAGCGCACATATGCAAGGTTTTTACCTTCCATTTCATTAGGTGCACTAAGTGGCTCAGCACCTGCATCCACTGCTTTGGTAAACGCTAGATTAATATCCTCTACGTGCAATACTAACTCAAAGCCCAAAGCGGGTTGTTTGGGCTGAGCGCGAATATAGCTCTGTTTAAAGTGAGATTGTGCTAATGGATGGGCAGCAAAAGCAATGCGTGCACCTTGAAAGTCTAATTCGCCATATTGACCATCTTCGTCTAACTGCGCGGTATTGATGGCAAATGCCTGATAATAGAAATCGAGTGTTTCTTCAACATTATCAACGTAGATAACTGTTTTTAAGTAATCCATTATGAAGTGATGATTAATTATTCTTATTGTCTAATTATTAGCACAGAATTGCGTTTTATTGCAGCTATTTCCATGACTTGATACGAAAAAAGCACCATTAAGGTGCTTTTTTGAACAAATCTAAAAGTGTTACTTTTTCGTATACATTTTAGAAATGCGTTTGCGCTGACGCTGCTGTGACAATGTCATTTTATTGGTACGGCCAGCATAAGGGTTATCGCCTTCTCTAAATTCAATCTTGATTGGCGTGCCCATTACTTTCAATGCTTTACGATAGTAATTCATCATATAACGCTTATATGAATCTGGCAGGTCTTTTACTTGGTTACCGTGAATAACGATAATCGGTGGGTTATAACCCCCTGCGTGTGCATATTTAAGCTTAACGCGACGACCACGCACCAATGGTGGCTGGTGATCCGCCTGTGCCATGTCCATAATACGGCGCAGCATCGCAGTACTGATACGCTTGGTAGCAGACTCATACGCTTCATCAACTGATTCAAATAAATGGCCAACACCAGTACCATGAAGTGCAGAGATAAAGTGAATACGGGCAAAATCAATAAAGCCTAAACGACGATCTAGCTCTGATTTAATACGCTCTTTAACGTCTGTATCTAGTCCATCCCACTTGTTCACAGCAATTACCAATGAACGACCTGCATTTAGCGTATAACCTAATAAGCTTAAGTCTTGGTCGCTGATACCTTCGCGCGCATCAATTACAAGTAGTACAACGTTTGCATCTTCAATAGCTTTCAGGGTTTTAATCACTGAGAACTTTTCAACAACGTCCGATACTTTTTTACGCTTTCGCACACCAGCGGTATCAATAAGCACGTATTCTTTTTCATTGCGTGTCATTGGAATATATACAGAGTCACGAGTGGTACCCGGCATATCGTACACAATTACACGTTCTTCACCCAAAATACGGTTAGTAAGTGTTGATTTACCTACGTTTGGACGACCAATAATCGCAAGCTTAACCGGCTTATCTGGGCGCTCACCGTCAACGTCTTCCCCTTCATTCTCATCGTCATAAAGTGAATCAACTAATTCATCTTCGAATTCTTCAGGGTTTGCTGCACGGTATGCCTCAGCATATTCAGCAATTACTGGCTGTAATGCAGTATCAAGTAATGATGTAATACCACGGCCATGAGCTGCTGCGATTTGATACACTTCACCTAATGCAAGCTGATAAAATTCAGCACAGTTAGAGTCAGCATCAATACCGTCAATTTTATTAGCAACAACGAATACTTTCTTTTGTTGTTTACGTAAGTGGTCTGCAATGCCAAGATCAGACGCAGTTAAACCTGCTCTGGCATCCACTAAAAACATCACGATATCCGCTTCTTCAATCGCTAACAGCGATTGTTCAGCCATTTCAGATTCAATGCCCTGTTCAGAACCATCTATACCGCCAGTATCAACTAAAATGAATTCATAATCTTCATAACTTGCTTGGCCATATTTACGATCACGTGTTAGACCTGGGAAGTCCGCAACAAGGGCGTCACGCGTACGCGTTAACCGATTAAATAATGTTGATTTCCCAACATTAGGACGACCCACTAGGGCAATCACAGGAAGCATATTCAACCTCTTAAATAAACAACAAAAGGCTTCGTCCAGTGCAAGCCGTAACGAAGCCTTTAAACTGCCAAGTAGCACTTGGCAATAAACTATTAATTCGCTAGTGGTAAGTTAACTAAGCTAACTTCACCGTCACGAGTGATAACAATTAATTTATCACCCGCAGTTACTGGTTCTACATAAAAACCAGAACTATCGAATTCACTACGCGAAACAAGATCACCTGTTTCTTTATCTAACCAGTGCAGATTACCTTCCTGATCACCAGTTACTAAGTAGTTACCAAATACCGTAGGGCCTGTTAAGAACCAACCATTAAGTGCTGGCTGACTCCAACGTTCAATACCTGAGCTTGCATCTAAAGCATAGATAGAACCTTGGCTATCTACCAAATAGATGTTACGACCATCGATAGTAAAATCACGATAACCACTGTATTCACGTTTCCAAAGTACGTTTCCGCTTCGTACATCCACAGCTACTAAATTGCCATTGTAAGCCAATGAGTAAACTGTTGAACCTTGGATGATTGGCTGCGTATCAACATCAGCTAAACGCTCGAACTCTGAAGTACCTTGCGGCACTGCTACATCAGCTTGCCATGCTAAAAAGCCGTTTTCCGCAATAACTACTGAAAGCTTGCCATTTTCTTCACCGAAAATAACACCACCATTAGCAGACTGCGGTGAACTAATACCACGCAACGTTAACGCTGGTACTTCATGCTCATATACCCAACGCTGTTCACCATGATCAGGGTGAAGTGCGACAAGTTTGCCTGAGCCTAAATTCACATAAATTAAGCCATCCCCTGCAGCTGGCGCTGATAATGCTTCACCAGGCACTTTTTTACGCCATGCAAGCTCACCTGTTTCACGGTCAAGTGCAATCACTTCACCACGCTCAGTGCCGACAAAAATTTTGCCGTAGGCTTCGCTTAAACCACCGGAAAGTTTGGCACTGTCGTCATCAGCCCAAGGCCAAAAAGCAGGGTTCTTACGAACATCCTTACGCCATAACTGTTTACCAGTATTAATGTCTATCGCTCTTATTTCCCCACCGCGTGATGCAACAAAAACAGTATCTTTGTAAACCACTGGTGAAAGACGCGAAAAGTAATGCTCAACACCTGCACCAACAGTCGTTTGCCAAACGCTATTAGCTTCAAATTGATTTACAATTTCAGGCAACTTTAACTCATCTTCATCGTCATCACTCGACGAACAACCTGCTAACCCTAAGGTTAGTAATAGCAAACTAGCTAAGGTAATTTTTTTCATAAATCACCTACAGCGACTGTGCAACGGCAAGATTATCCAATTTAACTTGAAGAAGTTGGCTTGGCGCTTCACCTGCAGCATCAATCGCGGCTTGATAGGCTAAACGGGCATTGTCTTTATCTTCTTTCGCTAGGTAAATATCGCCTTTTAACTCTTCAACTTGTGATTTAAAAGCATCTGGTAAAGTCGAATTTAACTTAGCTAGTGCTGCATCAAAGTTACCTTCAGCCAGTTCAATACGTGCAATGCGTGTTGTCGCTACTGCTTTTAGTTCAGCTTGTGATGAGTTAGTAACAACCCACTCTAGCTTTTCTTTCGCAGCTGCATAATTTTTCGCATCAACTGCTTCACGAGCAGTAACAAATGCGGCAAGTACTGCATAGCTTGAATCTTTATATTCAGTTAAAAACGCGTCAGACTTAGCTAACACATCTGAGTCATCTTGACCTGCTTTAGAAATTAATTGCGTGTAAGCGTCAGATGCAGCTTCGGCACTATCAATTTGCGATTGGTTATAAGCTTTCCAACCATATAAACCACCTAAACCAATTACCACGCCGGCAATTAAAGATGCACCATTTTCACGGAAAAATCGTTTTATTGCTTCTGCTTGTTGTTCTTCTGTTGAATAAATTTCCATTCTAACCTCTTATACCAAGCCTTTTAGCAACTCGGCTGCTTGATCTAAATCTAGTGTTTGTTGTTCTTGATGCTCACGTAAGTGTTTTACTGTTACTTGATTATTCTCAAGTTCACTTTCACCAATAATTAGTGCGTAAACCGCATCACTTTTATCTGCTCGTTTTAATTGTTTCTTAAAGTTACCGCCACCGGCATGCACAATAATGCGAATACCAGGTACTTTAGCACGTAACTTTTCAGCAATTACTGGCGCTTGAATGCTCGCTGCATCGCCCATTGCTGCGATATAAACATCACTGGTGCGACGAATTTCACCAACGCAGTTAAGCTCTTGCAGTAATAGAACTAAACGCTCCATTCCCATTGCAAAACCAACTGCTGGCGTTGCTTTACCACCTAATTGCTCTACTAAGCCATCATAACGACCGCCAGCACAAACTGTACCCTGAGCACCTAAGCTTTCGGTTACCCATTCAAAAACAGTGCGGTTGTAATAATCTAAACCACGAACCAGCTTCTCATTAACCTGATATTCGATACCCGCTGCATCTAAACGTTCACATAAATTTGCAAAATGTTGTTGTGATTCTTCGTCTAAATGCTCTGACAGTTTAGGTGCATTCACTAAAACGGCCTGTACATCTGGGTTTTTACTATCGAGTACACGTAATGGATTTGAGTGCATACGGCGCTTTGAATCTTCATCTAACGCATCAATATTTTGCTCAAGGTAAGCAACTAATGCATCACGGTATTTAACACGCGCCTCATTTGAACCAAGTGAGTTCAGCTCTAAACGCACATGTTCACTGATACCAAACGCTTGCCATAAACGCGCCGTTAAAATAATTACTTCTGCGTCAATGTCTGCTGTTTCAAAACCAAATACTTCCAAGCCAAACTGGTGAAACTGACGGTAGCGCCCTTTTTGTGGTCTTTCGTGACGGAACATTGGTCCCATATACCAAAGGCGTTGCTCTTGGTTGTAAAGAAGGCCATTTTGATTACCTGCGCGTACGCATACAGCTGTACCTTCAGGGCGTAACGTAAGGCTATCACCGTTACGGTCTTCAAAGGTGTACATTTCCTTTTCAACGATATCCGTAACTTCACCAATTGAGCGCTTAAACAGATCAGTTGATTCAACAATTGGGAAACGAATTTCTTGATAGCCATATGATGCAACTGTTTCGCGTAAAATGCTTTCTACTTTCTGCCATACCTGAGTATCACCTGGTACACAGTCATTCATGCCGCGAACTGCTTGGATTTGTTTTGCCACGCTGCCTTACCTTACCCTAATGCTAATTAAATGCATGGGGCGAAATCGCCCCAGAAAAAGAAGATTGTCAATTATACCCAACGAAACTACTTACTCAACTAACTTAACGTCTATTTGTTGTTCAGTACTTTTTTTAGCGATGTAATCGCGAATTTGTGTTTCTAATTGGTCAACTATTTGATTGTTATCAATCCGTGTTTTTTGACGCTCACCATTGATATATAAACCTGAACGCTTATTAGCGCCCGCCAAGCCTAAGTCACTGACAAGCGCCTCGCCTGGGCCGTTTACCACACAGCCAATAACTGAAACAGTCACAGGTTCAATAACGTCTTCTAAGCGCTCTTCCAGTTGGTTCATGGTGCTGACCACATCAAACTCTTGACGTGAACAACTTGGACAGGCAATAAAATTAATACCGCGCGAACGAATACGCAGCGACTTTAAAATATCAAAACCAACTTTAATCTCTTGAACAGGATCAGCTGCAAGCGATACACGTAACGTATCACCTATACCTTCGGCAAGTAGCATACCTAAACCAACTGCCGATTTAACAGAACCCGCTCTAAAACCACCCGCTTCAGTAATACCTAAATGCAGTGGCTGTTCAATTTCTTTTGCTAATAAACGGTATGCACCCACAGCAAGAAAAACATCAGACGCTTTAACGGATACTTTAAAGTTTTCAAAATTTAAGCGTTTTAGAATATTGACATGGCGCATTGCTGATTCAAGTAACGCCTCAGGTGTCGGTTCACCGTACTTTTCTTGAATATCACGCTCTAGCGAGCCGCCATTAACACCAATGCGAATTGGAATATTCTTTTCACGCGCAGCATTTACCACGGCTTGGATTCGCTCTTCGCTGCCAATATTACCTGGGTTGATACGTAAACAGTCAGCACCGTATTCAGCAACTTTTAATGCGATGCGGTAATCAAAGTGAATATCTGCAACCAGCGGAATATCTACTTGTTGCTTGATTTCTTTAAATGCTTCAGCTGCATCCATAGTTGGTACAGATACGCGCACAATATCAGCACCAGCATCTTGAATTGCTTTGATTTGCGCAACAGTAGCGGCAACATCTGTAGTTTCAGTATTGGTCATTGATTGCACAGCAATGGGTGCACCATCACCAATCGGTACATTACCTACATAAATGCGTTTCGATTTACGACGTTTTATTGGAGATTCTGAAAACATACTTATTACTCACTCAACGGCAGGCTAAATTTGGCTAAACGGTTAGTTGGAAAATGCGAAATATCAATTAAATCGCCATTAAATTTAACATCAACAATGTAGTGTTTACCCAATACCACATTAAAAGGTGCTTTGCCTTCTAATGTCATTACATAACCTTTTTTCTTTACACCAAACGCGACTCGTTCGCCTTCTGCATCAAAAATTTCAACCCAACTATCGCCTTTGAATGTCATTGTAATGGTATCAACATTGTCCGCACGATTATTTTTGACGTCTGTGTTGCTAACAGGAACACTTGTTTGTTCAAGTAAAGGTTGTTGATTAAGACCTGATTGCTCTTCAATTGTGATAGCGACATCACTCTGTGTAGGCCTAAGCTGTTCAGTTCCCTCTACTTGTGAGACATTGATCTTACTAACATTCTCTGCTTCTGATAATTCAGTTTCGGTACTCACAACGGTTGTGACTTGCGAGATTTCTCGGTTTTGCCACCAAATAAATAACGATGAGCCAATGATCAAAGCGATAATGGCATAACTAAATAGCATTAAGCGGTTGTCTTTCGCTTCACGTTCAGTGCGCCTAGAAAAACTCTGCATACGCTTTTCGGCTTCTTCACGTTGATGTGAAAACTGTGACATTAATGCACTCTCATCGAGTGAAAAATCACGACAATAACAACGAATGTAGCCCTTTACGAAAGTGACAGGACCTAACTTGCCATAATCTTCTCTTTCCAAGGCTTCTATTTGGGTTGCAGTTAATTTTAACCTGTGCGCCATTTCATCGACAGAGACATTAAATTGCTCTCGGGCGTTAGAAAGTTGTTCACCTAAGCCAACACTCGGTGATTGCTCTAATACTTCTTCGGTCATAGTGCGTAAGTTTTTGGATTCACTAATATAATTTTATTGCCAGGACTCAAAGTTGCCGATTCTTGAATATCATTCCACTCGGCTAATGTTTTCATGCGCAAGTTATACTTAACAGAAATACTAAATAATGTATCGCCATCTTTAACCAAGTGGTACACGTTTGGGTTATTAAGATAAATTTTAGTACCTGCGAAAACAGGGTCATTCTCTGTTAGACCATTCCATTCCAGCAGTTTCGCCAGTTTCACATTATATTTAACCGACACTGAGAATAGGTTCTCGCCACCTTTCATTATGTGGTAAGGCGTTTCAACAAGTTTTAATGGCGTTGCAACTTGCTCTACTTTTTCGCCTGCATCTTCAGCCTTTTTCGCTTGCGCGAGAACAACTTCATTTTTGGTTACTTGTGGGATAGGTTTTGCCACTTCAACTTGCGCTTGTGGCTCGACATCCACTTTTTCAGAAGCTGTTACTTGCGTTTCTTCAGCTGGAGCTTTGCGCTTTACTACTTTTACTTTAGGCTTTTTGATAGCCGCTTTACCATCAGGGTTTAGCTCTTTTTTTAGTTTACTTAGTTCATTTTTACGGTATTTTTCACGTAAACGTTCGAACTCACTATCAGCGGTTTTCTTTTGTTTGAGCTGTTTTGCTTCAATAGAATTGCCATAGGTTTGCTGTAGTGTCAGTGCTAATGTAGAAGCTTTCTCAATATGCCCCATACGGCTTTCGATTAAGTATGACAACATTAAAGAACGTGATGAAATACGACCAGATTTTTCATAGCGGTTCATAAACGTCTGAGCACGATGTAAATCACTTTTAGCGTAATAGATCGCAGACAAGTTTACTAATGAAGAACCACGCGAAGGGCTGTGCTTAACAGACGCTTCTAGATATTCTTCCGCTTCATCGAATTCGTTATTTTCGATGGCACAAAGGGCCAGGTTTTCATAACTTTGCGAAACACGTAAGTAACTTGGCACTTCAATCGCACGTAAAATGTACTCTGATGCTTCATCATATTCACCTAAGCCACATAAAAATACACCATAGTTATTTAATGTATTTGGGTCATTTGGTGCAATGTCAATTGCGCGCAAGTATGAGTCTTTAGCAAGCTCATTTTCACCCACTTGCTGATAATAATAAGCCGTGGTGTAATGCACTTCAGGAAGCTTTGGTGAAAATTTTGCTGCACGCTCAAGGTTATATTTTGCTTGTGTACTATCGCCTGACGCTAAATATTTTAATGCCAGAGAGATACGTGTTCTTGCAGCTTCATCATTATCGATGCGATTTTCCACAACCGGTTTATCACTGCCTACATACACACTTTCGGTTACACATCCTGTTGTTGCAAGCACTGCAACACCTACTAATATTGAACGACGCATAGTTATACTCATTTTCTGACAATTACCTTAATTCTACCCGAATTAGCGTTAGGATCATCTTATTTTTTATTAGTACCAATTATAGGTTTACTGTATTTACCGCGATTTTATTATCATCAAGCTGCTTTTTCTTCATCACACGTTTAGTACGGTCAACCACATCGCCCACTAACTGACCACACGCTGCATCAATATCATCACCGCGAGTACGGCGAACAATACAGGTTAAACCAGCCGCTTGCAGCACCTTCGAGAAGCGGTCAATACGACTGTTACTTGAACGGCCATATTCATTACCTGGGAATGGGTTAAACGGAATAAGGTTAATTTTTGACGGAGTACCTTTTAGCACTTTCACCAGTTCATGGGCATGGTCGGTGCTATCATTCACCCCTTGCAGCATAACGTATTCAATAGTGATGTCTTTGTTGGCTTTCGAACCGTCAATGTAACGACGACATGCTGCTAAGAACTCTTCAATTGGGTACTTTTTATTGATAGGCACCAGTACATCACGCAGTTCGTTGTTAGGTGCGTGAAGTGAAATTGCCAATGCTACATCGATTTTCTCTTTCAGAATATCAAGTGCAGGTACAACACCTGAAGTACTCAATGTTACGCGACGCTTAGAAAGGCCAAACGCCCAATCATCCATCATCAGTTCCATTGCTGGTACAACATTATTGATGTTTAAAAGTGGCTCACCCATACCCATCATTACCACATTGGTAATAGGACGTTTTGTTGAATCACCGTGTAAACCGATGTCTTTTGCTACGCGCCAAACCTGACCAATGATTTCAGATACTTTTAGGTTACGGTTAAAACCCTGTTGTGCTGTAGAGCAGAAGGTACACTCAAGGGCACAGCCTACTTGTGACGAAACACATAAAGTTGCACGGTCTTTTTCTGGGATCCATACTGTTTCAACTTCTTGACCACCTTCAAGTACCAAGGCGTACTTGATGGTGCCGTCTGAAGCCACTTGTTTAACTGAAATTTCAGGCGCTTTAATTTCACACTCAGCGTGTAATTTAGCTTTTAGCTTTTTGTTGATATTTGACATTTCGTCAAAGTTATCAATGCCAAAATGGTACATCCATTTCATTACCTGATCGCCACGGAACGGCTTTTCACCCCACGAAACAAATAACTCACGCATTCCTTCACGGGTTAAATCCAGTAAATTAATTTTCTTTTCCGCAGCACTCATAACTCAGACCCCAGTACGTAACACAACTCAATATTAGTCGATATATCAACTTTGCTTTACTTTTATACACCTTCAAATGGCTTGTGATGTCAGTAAGGCATGTTTATAAATTTAAAGCAAAGGTGACAATTTGAATGAAATTCTTGGCTTTAGTTCAAAATGACAAGAAAAGGGCTAAAGAGCCCTTTTCTCCTGCATCAATAAAGTTAATGCAGCTTGTCTACGTCGTTAGAATTAACGAGTACGTGGACAGATTTCTTCGTCAGAGAAGAAGTACGCGATTTCACGTGCAGCTGATTCTACAGCGTCTGAACCGTGAACAGCGTTTTCGTCGATGCTGTCTGCATAGTCAGCACGTAAAGTACCAGCTAGTGCTTCAGCAGGGTTAGTAGCACCCATGATTTCACGGTTTTTAAGTACTGCGTTCTCACCTTCAAGCACAGTAACCATTACTGGACCAGATGTCATGAACTCAACTAAAGCACCGAAGAAAGGACGCTCGCTGTGCTCAGCGTAGAAACCTTCAGCTTTTTCTTTTGAAAGGTGAACCATTTTAGCTGCAACGATTTTAAGACCAGCAGTTTCGAAACGGTTGTAGATAGCACCGATGTGGTTTTTAGCAACTGCATCAGGTTTTACGATAGAAAAAGTACGCTCTAAAGCCATCTTTTATGCTCCATAAATAATTAATGATTTTAACGGCCGCGAATTATACGCATATTTATGTGAAAATCCTATTAAAACCGAAAA